>NZ_JBMKJN010000012.1:0-158210 GCF_049236805.1 Enterobacter cloacae complex sp. XAL002 | reverse complement strand
GCAAACAGCGCAGGTTCTTTACCGAAATTGCGGGTAAAGGAAAGAGGAATGACAAGCGGGTCGGCCACAGCGAGCGCATTTATGATTGATTCTGTCGCATCTTTACTGCCGTCGTTAATGAAGACTATTTCAACTTCATGCTGCTGAAGCCCTTCAAACTCCCGCACGGTTTTATAAAAGATTGGAATTGCTTCCTCTTCATTAAACACCGGAACGACAAGAGAAATTTTCATTTCGCATCCCTAAAGACAATGAATTTTGAGTAGATGAACCCGGCAACCAGGCTAAAGCCGGAAAATGCTATTAGGGTAACCACGGGAGGGGCGCCCACAGTATCAGCGAAGTAACCCGTCAAGCCTGCCATGATCCCCATGAATAATACGAACGCGAGATAGCGTCCGGAAGTGGCCTGTGATTTGAACGTCCATTTCGCATTCGCAAAAAAACTAAACGTCACAGCAATGCAGAATGCCAGAACGTTAGCAATCGCCTGGCTGACCCCAAAGAAGTGAAGCAGAGCGCCAAAGCACAGCCAGTGTATGGCTGTGTTGAGCACGCCAACGGAAACGTATCTACTGAATATCTTTAACATTATAAAAATCAGTCAATTCTGAAAGCCAAGAAGTTTAGCACTTGTTGTCAACCTTATCGACCTCCTCTATATGGTCGGGATTCCGACCGACCTGCGCGCTTACCCTCATGCCACGATACGATTTTCCCCACCGGGGGTGAGGCATGAGGATGAATAACGTTTCAGACGTGGCGGCGGGACTTTCCTACGGCACTTCTATTGGCAGCTTTGGCTACTGGCTTTTGCAACTGCTCGATAAAGTCAGTCCCAGCCAGTGGGCTGCAATTGGCGTTCTCGCCAGTATTCTCTTTGGTCTGCTGACTTATCTGACAAACCTTTATTTCAAAATTAAAGACGATCGTCGCAAAGAGGCTCGGGACAATGGCTACCAGTAAGGCTAAGCTCAGCGCCGCTGTTCTGGGGTTGATACTTGCTGGCGCTTCTGCCCCGCAAATTCTCGACCAGTTCCTGAATGAGAAAGAGGGCAACAGCCTCACAGCGTACAAAGACGGCGGCGGGATCTGGACAATTTGCCGTGGCGCCACAATGGTGGATGGTAAACCGGTAGTGCAGGGCATGAAGCTGACGCAGGCGAAATGCGATCAGGTGAACGCCATCGAACGGGATAAGGTTCTTGCGTGGGTGGAGCGCAATATCAAGGTACCACTGACCGAGCCGCAGAAAGCAGGTATTGCTTCGTTCTGCCCTTATAACATCGGGCCCGGTAATTGTTTCCCCTCAACGTTCTATAAGCGCATCAATTCCGGTGACCGCAAAGGTGCATGCGAAGCGATCCGCTGGTGGATTAAAGACGGCGGCCGCGATTGCAGATTGACCAAAGGCCAGAAGAACGGTTGCTATGGTCAGGTCGATCGCCGGGATCAGGAAAGCGCACTGACGTGCTGGGGGATAGACCAGTGACCATTAAAGCAAAGCTGTTAGCGCTGGGCGTTCTGCTGGCGCTTTTCGCTGTTACCTTTTACGCGGGTTATCTGAAAGGCTGGTATGCGCACAGCGACAAGGTAAACAGCGAGCATGCAGCGAAAAACAAAAAAGCGGAGAAAGCCGTCGCCACTAGTGAGCAGAAAGCGGCAGCGGCCAGCGCAGAAGGAAAAGTGATTTACCGGACCATTTACCGAGACGTGGTGAAATATGTTAACGACCCGAATCATACTAAGTGCGATTTTGACGATCACGCTGTGCAGCTGCGCCAGCGAGCCCTCGATGCGGCCAACTCCATCAGCTGATTTGATGCAGGAACCGTGCAGGGGAGCGAGTAAAGCTGGAACAGACAGCGACGAAGACCTGCAGGCGGACATCGAAACAGCGGAATGCCTGCGCCAGTTACGGCTGGATAAATATCGTTGGCAAGCTTGGTACAGGGCTACGGAATAGCCCGTTTTGTTCCTCAATCGGGAGCGAAATCAAAACGGGTATCAATTCGGGTATCTAGGGATTTATTAAAAACTAAACACATTAAATACATGTGGTTATTTGCTGTGTTTTACTCCTATTATCGGCACCATTTCAAATTCTCCCGCCATCTCTTTTCGGATTCGTTTGGTTGCAATCTGAAGTTCTATTTAAACGCCTAATCGCTTTGGTTTGTCTCCCCGCCTGGTTTGTTATCCGTTCTGTTGTGAACAGGTCGAGAATAACGGCAAGATATGCACAGTGTATTTAGCACAGACATACGTTATGTCGTACCGCAAAGTTATGGAGCAGAACCAGTTGACCGGATTCTGGTTTGAACTCTGCCCTGAGATGTGCATATCACCAACGTTAAGATGGTCATCCGAAAATCACCTTATTTCATATTAAACCGATTAAAGGGATATAAAATTTTATCTTTTTTTCACACAAATAAATAAAGGAAGAGGAACATCGCCAAAAACAAAGGTATTGAGATATCTTCGAACGGTGAGCCTGTTGTTTTCCAGATCAAACATATCGAAAAGCAGCCCAGAGGCCTCTGTCTCGGTCATGCTGTCCCCGGGGTGAGCTGTTGTCTTCATATCACTCAGGTAAAAATCGCTTTTGTTTCTGCTCAGGACCGTGAATGTTATATCCCGATTAACGAGATGCGTATTGATGGGGGAAGGCTGTCTTGCTGATACCGAAGTACCAAAGATACTGATAATACTTTCAGTACCCGGTCGTATCACCACACTGATGGTTCCATTAAAGAGATACTCTTGATCGCCCGGTGAGTTCATTTGTAAGGTTCCAGAACAGTTAATGTTGCCACTTTTAGTCATGTTACTGATAGCGACAAGCATGCCTGAAAAAAACACAAATAAAGTAATCGTTAATAATTTATATTTTCTATTCATGGCTATATACGCTCTTGCAACTGGATAACTTTTTCTTGTTGCCAGCCTGATAACTGCATCTGCTAATGAATAAACGGCCTGTCTCACCAAAAATCAGGCTGTCTTCCTGCTGAGAGATATAAAAACTTCCTGGGAGGCAGGGTATTGATTCTCTGGCTATATTTTCAGTTAAGGTGAGTCTCACGGGAAGCAGTTCATGCGCACTTCTGAAAAACATATATACAGGGCAGCTGTCAATCGTACCGACTTGGTATACCCTGGATACTTTCATCTCATTAGTTTTAAGCTGAATATGATAACAAATAATAAAGAACATGATTAATGACAATGCATTAAGGCCATGAAACCATACTAATCTTTTACTGTTTTTTGTAATGGAAGTCGTACTGTCCTCTTCAGTGCCTGTATCTGTATTAGTCTCTGTAAGAGACATCCCCTGTTCGACCGTGTCAGGTAGAAAATCATCACTGAATGAACGGGTATCCGGAAGCAACAGGTCTTGTTTTTCTGCTCCGGGTTCGATCATTTTCACTTCTACATCTTTGTTCATCACAAAACCGGTACGTGGAATAGTGATGATGATATCGGCTGTTTCACCAAGTAACTGAAAATTTTTTCTAATCAACGATACATATTGTGTAAGTGTATTGTTGGACGCTTTATAACCGTACTCATCCCATACGCAATTGAGGATTTCTTCACGGGTTAAAGTTGACCCCTGATATCTGATAAACAAAGACAGCAACCTTGAGGCTGTTGCTGGAAGAAGGATCGAGTCATAACTCTTACAGTTAGTTAAAGAACACTGAGCGTCATCATAAACAATATTCTCATTGAAAATATAGAGCATAACCCGTCCTTATCCTTCAGGTCTTACCTGCGGCACTTTTACCTGTATGAAATAGTGAAACTGATTTTGGCGCTGAGTTTAGCATATTAAACATATCTGTCACGCGAATATGATAGTGTTTTGTTATTTACAATAAATATCATATCAAAATATAGAATTCTCCTTCCGACATGAATGTTTTATATACATTCTGATGGTTTTTAAAACTCTCTCAATGATGAGCCTTATTTCTATATAAAAGAATAAAAAAATTAATAATGCATATATACTCAGATGAATTGTCTGATATTTATATATTTTGCAATATATTATATAAAAAATTAGAAGTCAGAGTTATGATTGTTTCATTGCAGACGGACACGCTGAAGCAAACGAAAGTAAGGATAAACACTGCGATACTGATAAAAGAAGGGTATGAAACATGCTGATAATGAATGATACACTTGAAAAGAAATGTTCTTACAATTGTGAAATGGATGTTACGCCTTTCCTTCAGCCTGTTATTAATACTTATGATAACTGTATCGTGGGAGCAGAAATCCTCTGTAGAGTAAAAACAAAAAAAGGATACATACTTAATCAGCTGCATATCGAAGAACTTGAGGTGCCTGAGCGTGCAGATTTTTATGCAAGAGAGCTTTTACTGAAAACGGCAGAACTGTTAAGGAAAAATGACGGCGCAGGCGAAATCCCATCGGGCTTTGTTTTTTCTCTGAATATCACCTGTGGTCAGATAAGCTCTCAAACTATCAGGAATGCGGTAGTGAGGTTTAAGAGTTATTTCAAAACAGATGTGGTGATCCTGCTTGAGATAGTGGAAAGAAATATTACTGATGCGACCAGTGATATTCTGAATGCAATCGCATTCTATAATTCTATCGGAGTGAAGTTCGCTATTGATGATGCTGGGATAAACACTGCTGCAATGAAATTTTTTGGCGTAAGTAATGTTTCAATTCTAAAACTGGATCGCTCGGTTACGCAGATAAAAGAGAACTTTGAACTAATTTACCGGAAGTTAATTGATGGCATCGTAAAAGTATCCTCTCTGTGCGGGGTGCATATTGTTGCGGAAGGGGTGGAAAATCAACATCAGAAAGAGGCTCTGGGAAACGCTGGAATCATACATATGCAAGGGTATTTTTTTTCACGACCTTTATCCGTAGCTGCTTTTTGTGATTTTATGAAACACTACCGCTGACAGGACGGATACCATGACAGTAAAAAAAACAGTTTTTCTCATATCCGATGATTATTTTTACCTTAATGGGTTGGGGGTTTTATTAAAGAATGAAAATAATCTAAATGTTTTTTGTTATTATGTAGATCAAAACCAGCAGGAATGTTTTTCTGATGGTATTCCTTTTGAAAACTATAATGAAAAAAGCATCATTATACTGGCAGTGGATGACTTGCACCTCATCAGGAATTTCGCTGCGCGTTTTAGAACTAATATTGTCTTTTCTCTGAGAACCCTCGGCAAAAGAGAAATGGCGCTTTGTTATAAAGGTTTTCTGGTAATTAACAGATGCCTTTCATCATGGCGGATGTTAGATGTAATTAAGAAGTACGGGAGGGTAAGTTTTATGCCTGGCATATCTCTTACCCAAAAAGAGGAACAGGTGATTTTCAACTATTTTAACTTAACCGGTGCCCAGTTTAGTTCCTTTAAGTATAAAACTGGGGTTAAGAAAATTAGTTATTATAAACGTTCTGCTTATCAGAAAATGTTGGTTAATGGTGATGGGGAAGCTCATTTTGTAGTGAAAGCATTAAGTGAAATTAGAACAGGGATGCTATAACCGCTGTCCCATGGTTTACCTCTGTTTGTTTATTGCCAAAATTCATTTGTTTGAACAGATGAAGTGCTTAATACTGAAAATTAATAACTCAACGCTTTATGTTTTTTTGTAGTGCCTGGTGATTTTCACCATTCTAAGTAAGTGGTTTGATAAGGATGTTTTCACATCTCCTTATTACAACTCTATCGTGTATAAATATGATCTAAGGATATAGACATGAAAAAAAGTGCTATTGCGTTAACGCTGTTTGCTGTTCTGGGTGCAACTGTAAGTTCTGCGAATGCTGCATCGACAGGAACCATTACTTTTAATGGTGAACTGACTGCCACAACCTGTGATGCCGTTGTTGATAACCAGGCTGCGAATGCAACGGTTGTCCTGCCAACAGTAGGAACCAACCAGTTGGTAAATCTGGGTGAGACTGCGGGGCGTACGGGCTTTAATATCGCGCTGACTAACTGCCAGGGTACTCTTAAAACCGCGTCTGCGTTCTTTGAAGCGGGTCCGACCGTGGATTTAGCCAGCGGACATCTTCTGAATAAGGGCGGGTCGGCAACGAATGTCAGCCTGCAGCTGCGTGATGAGTCCTCTGCTACTGGAGATGTCATTGTGGCGGGTAACGGCAATCAGGCTGCCAACACAACTTATGTTGATGTTTCATCCGGCAGTGCAAATCTGCCTTATTCAGTTGAGTATTTTGCTGATGCTGCAACCACTGCCGGGACAGTTATCAGCCAGGTGGTTTACTCCATTCAGTACATGTAATTCAACGTACTTTATTAATCAGGGGGCTTCGGCCCCCTTTCAGAGAGGGTGGATTTATGCCTATGCAGCGGAAGCATACCTTTTTTTTTATTCAGACACTGAGTTCACTATGCATACTTTTTCTGGTGCTGCTTAGCGCGCCCGTGAAAGCCAGTATTGTTATTACCGGTACCCGGGTGATTTACTCTCAGGGCGAGCGCTCTGTCAGTGTGAAACTTAATAATAATGGTAAATCCCCCGTACTTATCCAGAGCTGGGTTGATGATGGAGTTATGAGTAAATCTCCGGATACCAGCACTGCCCCCTTTATTGTGACGCCCCCGATAAACCGTGTTGATCCCGGCAAAGGTCAGACACTACAGATCAGTTTTACCGGAAAACACCTGCCTTCAGATAAAGAGTCAGTATTCTGGCTTAACGTGCTTGAAGTGCCAGCACGTAACAGTGCAAAGAAAGATGATAATTTTTTACAAATCGCTTTTCGTACCCGGATAAAACTTTTTTATCGGCCGCAGGCGCTTCAGGGGAAATCCATTGAAGCTCCGGATAAGCTCGAATGGAAAACCGTAGACGGGAAATTACAGGCCATCAATAAAACGCCCTGGAATGTATCTATTTCTGGCGTAAAAGCGAATGGAAAAAAGACCGAAGGGAAAATGATAGCACCTTTTGATGCTGAGTCGTTTCCGTTGCAGGTAAGGCATGGACAAACGATTCACTTTGACGCCGTCAATGATTATGGCGCAGTCACTGCGAAATCTGCTGCTGTTCAATAACGTCTGTTTGACAGGGAATATAACGTGAAAAACCATAATAAATATTTCCGCAAGAGCTTTCTTGCAGCAGCTGTTGCGGGTTTTTGCAGTATATCGCATTCAACTGAAGCAATGGAACACACAGGAGCGCAGCCTGAGAATCCTCTGTCAGAAGTGATACCTGACCCCGGGACCGGGGACGTTGAATTTATCAGTGATGTACTGATGTTACAAAACAATCAACCCGTCGATATCAGCCGCTTTTCAAAGCGCGGTTTTCTTTTACCCGGGAAATATTATGCCTCTATTCGGGTAAATGGGAGTGAAGTAGGGAATGAAAATATCGAGATTAAAACCCGGGCGGATAACTCTGGTTATGTCTGTATAACGCCGGAATTACTGAAAGCGATCCCTCTGGCCTGGGAAAGAATCAATGAGACCGACACAGTGCGACAGCCAAATTCTGATGGCTGCACCGAGATCTTATCTGGCATCCCGAATGCCAGGGTCGAATTCGATGCCGGTGAGCAGGTACTGGATATTACGTTGCCGCAAAAATATGTTCATCGCTCTGCGCGTGGTTCCGTGAACCCGGAGCTCTGGGATAGCGGTATACCAGCAGCATTTCTCAGCTATGGGCTGAACGCCTGGACAAGTCAGTCCAGTCATTACGATTATAAGTCGTTGTTTGCCTCACTGAATACCGGATTTAATCTTGGCGCATGGTATTTCCGTCATAATGGCTCCTATTCATGGTCTGATGATGGGAAAAAGGATTATCAGTCTCTGAACACGTTTGCTCAGCGAGATATTCCGTTTATCAAAGGTCGTTTACTTATTGGCCAGTCTAATACCACAGGCAGGGTTTTTGACTCCCTGCCATTTTCCGGTATGCAAATTGCCAGCGATGAGCGCATGTATCCAACTTCGCAGCGGGGCTATGCGCCTGAAATCAGGGGGATGGCCAGAACGAACGCCAAAGTCACTGTACGCCAGAATAACGCCATCATTTATGAGACAACTGTCTCCCCGGGTGAATTCGTCATTAACGATCTTTATCCGACGGGGTTTGGTGGCGACCTTGCCGTGACCGTTCGGGAAGCAGATGGCAATGAAAACTTTTTTCTGGTCCCGTATACCGCGATGCCGCAGTTGATTAGACCGGGGTCGTACCGCTATTCCTTTACGGCGGGTAAATTACGCCAGCTTAACCTTAGAGATAAACCGGAGTTTTATGAGGCAACCTGGCAGCATGGCCTGTCAAATTACCTGACGGGCTATACTGGCTGGCAACAAAGCGACGGTTATTATGCCGCTCAGGCCGGTATGGCATTAGGAACCCAGGCCGGGGCGATTTCTCTGGATATCACCCAGTCGCATGCCTCTTTTGCGGGCAACCCGAATGCTCAGGAATATAGCCATAAAACGTTATCCGGACAGAGCTACAGACTCAGCTATTCAAAATTCATCCCCCGGACGGGCACCAATCTGACGCTGGCAACCTATCGTTTTTCAACGCAGGGCTATTACGATTTGGCAACAGCCATGATGACAAAAGATATGCTGGCGCGTGGTTACGATGAACAGCGTCTGAAACGTTCCAAAAGCCGCTATACCCTGACTGCCAGCCAGTCTCTTCCAGAAGGCCTGGGACAGTTCTATGCAAGTGCGTCATTACAGAATTACTGGAACAGTAAGGATACCGATAAACAGTTCCAGGTCGGTTACAGTAATAGCTGGAATTCAGTTACTTACGGATTAAATGTCAACCGGACATACACCTGGTACGGCAAAAGCGATACCAGCTGGCTTCTGTCCCTCAGCTTCCCTCTCGGTACTGCCGGAGATACAGACGTTCCATCCGCGCGTCTGGAAACAGGGCGCAACAATGATGATTCATGGTCTGAGGCGGCCTCCCTGTCCGGAACTGCCGGCGAAGACAACCAGTACAGCTATGGGGTAACAGCCCGCAATACCAGCGGCGCAACCGGCAGCAGCCTGTATGTTAACGGGCAGTGGCGGACACCATATACCTATCTTAATGCCAGCAGCAGCGTTGGTAATCACTATCAGAGCCAGTCATTTGGTGCGAATGGGTCCGTGATCCTGCATTCCGGTGGCGCAACCCTCAGCCCTTACACCTCAGATACCTGGGCGTTGATTGAAGCCAGAGGAGCCAAAGGCGCCCGGGTTTCCTCGTACCCTGGTATCAGCATTGATAATGCCGGGTATGCAGCGGTGCCTTATCTGAATGCGTATGAACTGAATGAAGTGGCCATCGATCCAAAGGATGCGACGAATAATGTCGGCTTTGATAGCACGTCACGTAAGGTGGCCCCCTACGCCGGTGCTATTGTAAAGGTTAAATATAATACGCAAACAGGGGTCCCCGTACTGATTTCTGCCCGATGGAAAGGAGAACCAGTCCCCTTCGGCGCTGATGTCAGCAGTGAGAAGGGTAATTATATTGCGATCGTCGGCCAGGCCGGGCAGATATTTGTTCGCCTTGAGCCAGGCACTCATATTCTCAAACTGAAGGCCGGTAATCAGGGGGAGTGCAAAATGAAAGTCATCGTTTCCGAAGAAGATTCAGCAATTAATATGAAGAAAGAGGTCCTGGAATGTTACTGAATGCGGTAGGGTTTCTGTCACGCAGTAGCATGAAAATGTTACTCGCTATTTCATTGTTCATCATGGCGCATTTCCCGTCGGTGGCCTTAGCTGCACCTGTTTGTGACGACACGAATATTGGCCACAAGGAGATAGTATTACCTGGAGGTAGTATTTCACCCGGTGTTGACCTATCCTCGTTGACTACTGTGATAGCCTCTTATTACACTATAACTTCAAATTACAATTATCAGTGTTATGTAACTGGTGGAGATATCGCAACTTATACGCTATATGTTTTTCTTGAACCATTGAGTTCATATGGTAGTTCTTATAATTTGAATATAGGGGTTAATCCAGCTTACAGTGTCGTTGCAATGAATGCTCCGGCATTTGGAGTCGGATTCACTAATTCTCTTTCTTCACCACCAGGCATGGCGGTGACTACAGTTCATTATGTAACAATTCACGGCCCCGCTGGATCTTCTATCATTGGTAATGGTTCTGGCATAGGTATGGGGGCATATTATATAGCATTAGTTAACGGTTCCCTCTTACAGCCAGGCGTTTTATTGGGGAGTGACCTGCCCACCTTCGGCATATACGGCATGATTTATAAGAGTGATGGAACACTCTATGACGGAAAGAAAATAACGATGGGGTCTGTATCTTTTAGCGGCTCAGTGAATGTTATTCCGTTTACATGCCAGACACCTGATGTGGTCGTGCCAATGGGAAAATATAAAACGACTGATTTCACCGGTGTGGGAAGTACCAGTCAATGGGTGGATTTCAACATTGAATTAGATAATTGCCCGGGGAATTATCCAGGATATTTTCAGGCAAAAAACCAAATGAGTGTATTGATTAATCCCGTTTATGGCAACCCTACACCTGATTCATTCAGTCTCAAATCAGGTACTGGCAGTGCAACGGGGATAGATATGCAGGTCAGAAAGCAAAATGATACCAGCATGATAAAAATGGGAACAGCTTTTGATCCTCTGGGCCCCGTAACCGGAAATACGGGAGTGACGCAATTACGGATCCCTCTGCAGGCCAGATATATACAGTCAGGCGGGCAGGTGACTCCTGGTTTGGCGGAGTCAGCGCTGACGTTTACGATAAATTATTATTAGTGTGATAAATAATAATTTTTCTCTCATCCATTGAAATTAAAGAGTCGATATGACCAGACAGGAATGGCTTTTACAACTCAGGCGGTGTACATCAAAAGATACGTTAGAAAAACTCATAGATAAAAACACCTATTCTCTTTCCAGTGATGAACTGGAGACATTTAACTCTGCGGTCGATCATCGACTGGCCGAACTGACAATGGGGAAACTTTACGACAAGGTACCTCCGGAAGTGTGGAAATTTGTGAAATAAAATGCGGGCGTGGCAGGTAGCACAGCGCCTGCGTGACGTTATGTTATGTCAAACCTGACGGCTGGAAGAAGAGTAACCTTCTCGTCGTCAGGTGGGCTGAATGCTCCATGCACGTTAAATTTTATGACGTTATTGGCCATCCGCAGATAATCACTAGAAAGGTAACAGGATGGCTGAGATGATCATATTTTTAGCAATTTTCATGTGTCTATCCCTGATCTCATCGACATTTCCGCGCTAACGTTTCACCAAATCGATTGCTGCTTAAAATTAATGAGATTCAGAAAGGTTTTGTGAAGCGTGTTTTTCTCAAAAAATGACATAAACGGATTAAGTGAGTTTTGTCCGTAGCTATTTAAAAAGAACTCACTTTTCTTTTTCATCAATCCAGGCAATCAGATCGGCGAGCCTCTTCTCAGAAAATACGGCTATACCATGTTTGGAGAGTAGCGATGCAGCGACACCCATTCCTGACTTACGCTGGCCGCTGAATGAACCGTCATAGATAAATTGACTACCGCATGTTGGGCTGTCGTCGGTTAATAGCGCCGCGGTACAATCTGACTCCTGAGCGGTACGAAGCGCTAATCTGGCGGCGAGCTGATATTGTTCAGTGACATCCTGCCCATTAATTTCAATTATTCTGACCTGCGCCAGCAATGTATCTTTAATTTCAGCAGAAATAATTTCAGCCGGAGGGCGGGGCACTGATAAACCGGCGGCCAGTTCTGGACAGAAGATCACAAGGCGTCCTTCTTTCTGCCAGCGCTGCAACTGATCTGACATCTGTGCTTTCTCGCTTCCGTCATAACGTACTTTGAGTCCCGTCAGGCATGCACTTACCAGTATTTTATTGATCATCGTTATCTAATATGACGTAACCCGTATAGCTGTATGTTAACACATTACTTGTATATATCTGTCTCTTAGCGGGGGAATGCTGCGCTGTATCTTTAGACTGATTGAGAAAAAGCATGATCGTAAACGCCGAATGGCGGTATACCCCCAAGGCTATACCGCCAGCGCCATATTATCGCGCCATTAACGCAAACACCCCCCAGCCAAAGTACTCCCGCGAGTACGTCACATGACGTTCAGGCGCTATCGTCAGCTCCGCCCGAACCTCCTGCGCGAAGTCATCTTCTGGGTTTTCCTCCAGCCAGCGACGCATGGTCATCCATTTTGCGGCTTCGTACCTGTCCCAGCCTTCCTGGTCTGCCAGCACCATTTCAACCAGGTCATAGCCCTGTTGATCGAAAGACGCAACCAGACCGGGCAGAGTGAGAAAGTCTGCAATCGACGAGACGCCGCACGCCTGGGCTGTCTCCTCCGTCGCGGGTACCTGACGCCAGTACGGTTCGCCAATGAGCATTATTCCCCCGGGCTTGAGGCTTTTTGCCAGCAGATCCATCGTCCCGGCTACGCCACCCGCAATCCAGGTTGCGCCAACGCAGGCCGCCACGTCACATTTTTCATTCGCGACATAGCCAGCCGCGTCGTTATGAATGAAATGGACGCGTTCGCTGACGCCGAGTTCCTCTGCGCGCCGCGTGGCCTGCGCGGTGAAGAGCGGGCTCATGTCGATGCCGGTACCGGTGATACCGTAATCACGTGCCCAGGTGCAAAGCATCTCTCCCGAGCCGCTGCCAAGATCGAGAATGCGTGTGCCTCGCTTCATGCGTAACACGCGGCCCAGCGTCGCGTACTTCTCTTGCGTAAAGGGGTTATGAATGCGGTGTTCGCTTTCGCTAACAGTAAAAATACGTGGGATATCCATCATCCTCTCCTTAACGGTTATCGGGCTGGGCGCGGACGTTATTCAGCCCCGTAGTGTTAATGCGGTAGGGCTGACCGTTGACGGATTTGATCAGCTTTTTGGTTTTGAGCTTTTTGAAAACGGCGAGCGTGCAGTCAGCCAGCAGTAGCCCTTCGCGGCTATAGCATTCAACGGCGGTGACGCGGCCGGAGGTATTGCGGACGTGCACAATACGGCCACCTTTGGCGAGAACGTGTAAGGTACGTTGTTCCTGACGGGATAAATTCATACTGGAAAACCTGTTTAATCATCATGTGCAAAACGTGCAAACACACAGCGGTGTCCGCATTCGATTTCGGCGCATTGATAATCAGTCCGGCCTGGAAAGGTCGGTAAGCTGATTATCAGATGATTACATTCTCCAGCATCAAAGCCTCGGGTTGAGTTGAAAGGTATTTACGGGGTGAATGATAACACCTGATTTTTATAAGTGAATACCCAGGGGTGAAAAACGTGATCACGGTTGGCATCGGGCTGAGGAGAGGGAATCATTCCTGGCCGCTCTTAATTTTGCTGTCGACCCGAGGCTGTGGTTTGCTGAAAAGATATCCCTGCACAAGCTCGCAACCCAGAGCCTGAAGCCGCTCAAGCTGCTCTTCGGTCTCAACGCCCTCGGCTATAACGCCCATATTAAGGCTCTTAGCCATACCGGTAATAAGCTTCACAATATTAAGCGCATCTTCTTGTGTAGATATCGGATTGACAAAAGATTTATCGATCTTGATTTTATCAAAATTCAGTTCGCTGAGTCTGGAGAGCGACGAATAACCCGTGCCAAAATCATCAATGGAAATTCTTACGCCCAGTGCGCGGAGTTTTTTCAGAATCGCAATGGGGTTATTTCTGTCACTAAAGAGGGATGACTCTGTGACCTCTAACTCAAGACGGTTAGCCGGGAGCCCGGTCTCAGCCAGAACGGTCTGCACCGTATTAATAAATGATTTGCTGCCTAATTGAACAGGCGAGACGTTTACGGAGATCCTGGCCGGAACAGCCCAGGAGACCGCTTCCCTACAGGCCAGTTTAAGTACGGTTTTACCTATCTCGTTGATCATGCCTGTTTTTTCAGCGGCGAAAATAAAGCTATCCGGGGAAAGCATTCCCTTTACAGGATGCATCCAGCGAATAAGCGCTTCATAGCCGTAAATTTCCTTGCTGACGGAATTCACAATAGGCTGGTAATAAACAATAAACTCATTGTTTTCAATCGCCCTTGCCATATCATTTTCAAGCGTTCTGCTCTCCTGTAACTTCTGAAGCATTCGCTGACGGAAAACTTTAATCTGCTGTGAGCCTGCCTTTTTGGCTTCATAGAGCGCCAGATCGGCGAACTTATAAAGATAATCAGCACGTCGTTCATTATCTGATAAAACAATACCCACGCAGGTGGCAATTTTTATGAGCTGGTTATTAATCGTATAGGGTTTACTGATATTCTCGCTGATTTCTCTAGCGCGCAAAACGGCTTCGCTTTCGTTTAACCCGCTGGCTAAAAAAGCAAACTCGTCTCCGCCTAAACGGTAAAATCTGTCTGAAATATTGCTCATGGCGGTCAATCGCCTGGATACCTGACGTAACAGTAAATCGCCAGCATCATGACCATAGGTATCGTTGACCTCTTTGAATCGGTCTAAATCAAATAACATTACCGTAACGGGAACATGATTTTCTTCGGCCTCAAGATTGAGTTTGCTGAGCTCATCCCAGAAGTACAGACGGTTTTTCATGCCAGTGAGGGAATCATGGTAAACGTCATACTCTAGTTTTGAATTCTGAATCTGTAGGGTCTCCTTGGATAACTGGAGTTCTTCTGCAAGACTTTCAACCTGCCTGTGCGCTTTAAGGATGTTTTTATTTTGATAGATCGTTAAAAAACCCAGGATAATACTCAGAATGATCAGCAGTAAAGAGAGGGCTGAGTAAATATAATACAGGATCTGTATTTTATGGTTGCTACTGTTAATCGTGCTAATGTCTTTCGTTAACGCGCTTGATGAAAGCTGACTGAGTGGAGCATCCAGCAAATGCATGGTATGAAGGTATGTTTTTACATCCGAATGGCTCATTTTTTCGAGGTTAGCATCCAGATACGTAAGGATTTTATCAAGGCTTAACGCGAGGTCATGATGTGCCTGAACGTTTTTAATGTAATGTCCTAAATCCCCCTCCTTAAACAGATCATTCTGGCTTAGCATAATTTCCAGCCGCATCCGGACCTGGTCTATCGTAACGTCATCGGAATCGGTTGCGTACAGACCAAGCCATGATTCAAAGCGGTAATATTCGGATACCAGTTGGGCGACAGACCATGACTCCGTGTAATGAGTCAGTTTTTGGAGCTCCTGCTGTCGATCGTAAACAAGAAAAGCAATATATCCAGTGGTGATAAAAAGAGAAAAAATGATACCAACCAGTATCCTGTTCATTATGTTCTCCTGAACTGCTATTCAATCTTCATTTTGCTGACCTGCCATGCCGATCGCGAATAATATATCTGATTATTTAATTCAGGAAGACTGTCGTAGGGATATACAATGAATGCCGGACCTTTATCTCGGATGCGCATATATTCACCATTAACCTTCAAAGCGAGTATGGCATTATATTTTTTAAAGTCGCTGAGCGGGATGGCTGTCGCGTAATCATTAAGCGCTATAACATTGACCACGTTACCCTTTGCGCCAATATAATCCATGAGTTTGCTCATTGGAACACCCTCAAACTTTGTGCGGCCATTATACCAGGGGGATGATGTCTGGAAGCTCACCATACCGAGTTTTTCAAGGCTGGCGATATCAAACACGGCTTTTCCACTTTCATTCGTGTTCTCGATATTACCGTAAATCGTTAAAATGGGTTTACCAGCAGGTTTTGGCAACTCACCAGCCAGGGTGACGCTTTGCACTAAAAAGCAGCACAGCATTAGGATTAATCGCATTTCAGCCTCCACGTTTTAACATAAGTATAAGAATTATAATTTAGTTATCCTACTAGTTTATATATTTTATCTTTCCCCACGTGTATCCATCATAATCAGGATGTAAAAACGCCGTCAGTCGGCAGCCACCCGAGCGATGCTTAACCTTCTTACCGCAGACGCATGACAAGGAACCGTCCATCATGAAAAAAGATAGCTATGCCTTTTTAATTCCACTCATCGTTGGCGGGTTAGCGTTGATATTTGGCTTTGTTGTCTGGTCAATCGAGATTTATCGCGTGACATTTCTTACGGCCCTGGGGGAACAGTATCTTGCGGCTGTCACATTGCTGCTGCCGCTGGTGGCGATAGTGATGTTCGCCGCGAAGAGGGCGTTTAAAGACAAAACCCTTGTTGACGTTGTCAAACTTTACCTCGGCCTCATCATCTTCAGCCTGCCGGTTGCCATTTTCGTCATCTTTACCGCGGCCTGGCTACTGAACGGAGAATACTCTGCCTGGAGCCAACCTTACCGGTATGAATCCGGCAGCAGAAATAGCTGTTCGGGGGCGGAAGTCTATGAGCCGGAACTCAAGAGAGAGATCCGCATCTGTTATCCTCAGGGATATTATTTAATCGATGGCACCCTGTACGTGGAAAAGCGGAGTAATTCGCTGGGTATGGTGGTGCTTTGGGCGATCGCGCGATCCTGAACCTCAGGCTCGAATAACCCCTTTAGCCCGCCTCCAGCATCCCAAAGCTGACAATCCGCGAGCGGCCCAGCTCTTTCGCCCGGTACAACGCGACGTCCGCCGCGCGCAGCAGATTATCGCTCTGGGCGTGCTGCGGATAGCTGGCGATCCCGATCGACACATCCACCGGGCCAATCTCCGAAAGCCCGTAGCGCAGCGAAAGCGCATGCACGCCGTTGTAGATCTCCGTTGCAGCGGCGTGCGCTGCTTCCTCATCTGCACCGGTAAGAAGCACCAAAAACTCTTCACCCCCATAACGGAAGGCCAGCCCGCTATCGTGTACCGCCCGTTGAATAATGGCTGCCACGCTTTTAATCACCAGATCGCCGGCCTCATGACCAAAGCGGTCATTAATGCTCTTGAAGTGATCGATATCGATCATCAGGCAGCTTACCGGCTCCTCGTTACGCACGGCCTGCTTCATTTGAGTACGTAACGTATCTTCCAGATGGTGGCGGTTACGCAGCCCCGTCAAGGGATCGAACAGGGCTTTTTCCAGCAGCGCATCGCGCAGCCGCTGGTTGGCCAGCGCCAGTCCCAGCGCCTCGGCCATCAGTTCCAGATAGGCGCGGGACGGCGCGGTTTCAGGCGTGATGTTCTGGAATGAGAGCAATCCAATCGCCTCGCCCTGAGCAATCAGGGGAACGCACAGCGATTGCTGCGCCTGTGATTCGGGCAGATGATAACAGCCGATATCCGGCTCGCCGTTCACTGGCGGATGGCTTTGACCACGCCGGACGGCCCAGCATTCGTCAGGATGGAACGGCTTTTTATCCCCTTCTGGCGATAGCCATTCGGCCGTACAGCGCATCTGCCACGGCTCGCGTTCCAGAATATACAGACGCCCTGAAACCCCCGGCGCAATATTGGGTGCAAACAGCTCCGCCACATTCATCACGTCGGCAAAGTTTTCACAGCCCTGCAACCGCTGGGTCATTCGCGCCAGCAGTTCGCGGATGGCCCAGTCAGCATCGCGCTCTTTTTCCAGCCGCTGCCTTGCCAGCCCGTTCTCACGGAAGATGCGGATGGCCTGCGCCATATCACCGATTTCATCAACCTGGGTAAAGTTCGGCGTTTCGACGGCGTAATCCTGCGATGCAAGACGATGAACAACATCACTCAGACGCACCACCGGGCGGAGTACGCGGCGCTTGAGGATGAAAACCATCACAAACAGGAAGAGCAGGGCGGTCAGGCCGACCATCACCTCAGAGGCCGTTCGAAGCGTTTTGGACGTTTTGGTTGCGGCCTGCACGTCGGCAATAATGCGCTTGTCCAGCAGCATGCGAAAGCGTTCGATAGCGTTGTGTGCCCGTTCGAGTTCCAGCTCATAGCTCTTACCAAACAGCAGCGAAACGGCCTGCTGTTCCTCGCCACGGGCGATGCCGTCAATGGCTGCCTGCTGTTCATCCTGTAGATCGTCTACAATTTTCAGTCCGTCGTACAGCAGCGCCAGCTCTTCGCCCGATGCCCCCGTATTTTTGAGCTGTCGCAGCGTGCGTTCGATATTCTTCAGCTCGGCTTCTTTCGCCTGATATTTCTCAAGCACCTCGGGCTCTTTTTGGATGACGTAAAGCCGCGCCAGATCGGAGAGCATCCAGGTGTCTGTCTCGATCTCCTCCGTCAGCTGATCGAAGACCTGGCGTTGTTTAACGGCTTCACGTTCGATGTTATCGGCGTGGGAAGCCATCAGCATGACGATGCCGGAGGCAATGGTCAGGCACACCGTGACACCATAAGCCCAGTTCGTGATCGTGGCGATTCGCACCTGTTGGATCCTTCTACGACAAATGTGGAAGAGCGTTCATTTCAGATTATAGAAAACCTCTGATTTATCGCGAAAAAAAAGGCGGCACAGGGCCGCCTCACAGAACGCCTTTCTTTATAGATCCGGAGAATTTCTCCCCTCTTCGATAAAGTCTGCGTCCAGCTCCTCGGCGTTGCCTGCGTGATCGCGGCCGGAGAAGAGGTTCCAGCAGGCGATAAACAGAGCGGCAATCAGCGGCCCAATCACAAAGCCGTTAATGCCATACAGCTCCATACCGCCGAGCGTGGTGATCAGTATCAGGTAGTCCGGCATTTTGGTGTCTTTGCCCACCAGCAGCGGACGCAACAGGTTGTCCACCAGCCCGACGATAATGACGAAGAAGCCCACAATGAACAGACCCTGCCACAGCTGGTGAGTGGCAAACAGGAAGATGGCGGCGGGAACCCAGACGATGGCCGACCCAACGGCAGGCACCAGGGAGAGAAATGCCATCAGTGCGCCCCACAATACGCTGCCGTCAATACCGACAATAGCAAAGGCGATACCACCGAGCGTGCCCTGAACCACCGCCACGACCGCCGTGCCTTTTACCGTGGCGCGCGACACGCCGACAAACTTAGCGAACAGGTGCTGTTTGACGAAGTCAGACAGCGGCAGCGAGTCGAGGATCTGGCGCACCAGATACGGCCCGTCTTTCAGCAAGAAAAACAGCAGATACAGCATAATGCCAAAGCTGATGGCAAAGCCGAACGTCCCTTTCCCAATCAGGAACGCGCTGCCCGCCAGATACTGCCCGCCCTGTAACGCGACATCGGAGAGTTTTTTCTGGATTTGCGCGGCGTTGGTCAGGTTGTGATCCGCCAGGAAGCCGCTGGCCCAGTCCGGCAGGCGGTTGAAGATACCGGCGATCACTTCCGGGAACTGCGTGTTGTTCTGTTGCAGCCTGGTGTAAACCATGTTCAGTTCCACCGCGAGCGAGGAAAGGATCACCATCAACGGAATAAACACGATCAGGCAGATAATGCCGAGTGTGAGGAGTGAAGCCAGCCCGTTGCGATCGCCCAGCGCGGTACGCAGTTTGTTTTTCACCGGGTTGAAAATGATGGTCAGGATCGCGGCCCACAGAATCGCCGAGAAATAGGGAGACAGCACGTCAAAGAAGGCCCAGGTTACAAGGGCCAGGATGAGAATAAAGAAACCTTTGGTCAGTCCGTTAAATCGCATAGTGAGTCCTGGTGAAGAAGAAACTGTGTCGACTATAGAACTGATTTAAGGATTTACCAATAATTGCGCTGAAGTCGCGCCGGGTGGCTTTTTGTTAACAATCGCGGTATAACACTCCTTCTTTGGATGTTTAGATGTCCATACGTTTAGAAGGTAACATGCAAACACAACAAGAAAACGGGCAACTTAAGCGCACCATGAAAACCCGCCACCTGATTATGCTCTCGCTGGGTGGCGTTATCGGCACAGGGTTATTCTTCAATACCGGATATATCATCTCGACAACCGGCGCGGCGGGCACGCTGCTGGCATATCTTATCGGTGCGCTGGTGGTCTGGCTGGTCATGCAATGTCTGGGCGAACTTTCCGTGGCGATGCCGGAAACCGGCGCGTTTCACGTCTATGCCGCCCGCTATCTCGGTCCGGCGACGGGGTATACCGTGGCGTGGCTCTACTGGCTTACGTGGACAGTGGCGCTGGGATCGAGCTTTACCGCGGCCGGGTTCTGCATGCAGTACTGGTTCCCACAGGTTCCCGTCTGGACGTGGTGCGTTGTCTTTTGCGCTGTGATTTTTGGTCTTAACGTGATTTCCACGCGCTTTTTCGCGGAAGGGGAATTCTGGTTCTCGCTGGTCAAGGTTATCACCATCGTCGCCTTTATTATTCTCGGCGGCGCGGCCATCTTTGGCTTTATCCCGATGGCGGACGGCTCTGCCGCGCCGGGACTAAGCAACATTACCGCCGAAGGCTGGTTCCCGCACGGTGGCCTGCCGATCCTGATGACCATGGTGGCGGTCAACTTTGCCTTCTCAGGAACGGAGCTTATCGGCATCGCGGCAGGGGAAACGGAAAACCCACACAAGGTTATTCCGGTTGCTATTCGCACCACCATCGCCCGGCTCATCATCTTCTTTATTGGCACCGTGTTTGTGCTGGCGGCGCTGATCCCCATGCAGCAGGCTGGCGTGGAGAAAAGTCCGTTTGTGCTGGTGTTTGAAAAGGTCGGCATTCCGTATGCGGCGGATATCTTTAACTTCGTGATCCTGACGGCGATCCTCTCGGCGGCGAACTCGGGCCTGTACGCCTCTGGCCGTATGCTGTGGTCTCTGTCTAACGAGAAAACGCTGCCGCGCTGCTTTGCCCGCGTCAACAAAAACGGTGTGCCGCTGACGGCGCTCTCCGTTTCCATGCTGGGTGGCGTGCTGGCGCTGTTCTCCAGCGTGGTCGCGCCGGATACGGTGTTTGTGGCCCTGTCAGCCATTTCCGGTTTTGCGGTGGTGGCGGTGTGGATTAGCATTTGCGCGTCGCACTTCGTGTTTCGTCGCCGTCACGTGCAGTCCGGCCAGCCGCTATCCGCGTTGCAGTATCGCGCGCCATGGTATCCGCTGGTGCCCGTGCTTGGCTTTATCCTCTGCCTGGTGGCCTGCGTCGGCCTGTGGTTTGACCCCAGCCAGCGTATTGCCCTTTATTGCGGGCTTCCGTTTGTCGCCCTGTGTTATGGTGCGTACTACCTGACCCGAAATCTGACCACGCAGGAGCCTGAACATGTCGCAGAATAATCCGCTTACCGCCCTCCTTGAAAAACAGCCGTTTGTCGTGCTGGATGGGGCGATGGCAACGGAGCTGGAAGCGCGCGGTTGTAACCTTGCCGACAGTCTCTGGTCGGCCAAAGTGCTGATGGAAAATCCGGAGCTGATCCGCGACGTACACCTCGACTACTACCGCGCGGGGGCACAGGTGGCGATCACCGCCAGCTATCAGGCGACACCCGCAGGCTTTGCCGCTCGCGGGCTGGACGAGTCGCAATCCCGGACGCTGATCGGCAAAAGCGTAGAGCTGGCACGCAAAGCGCGCGAAGCGTACCTGGCTGAGAACGCAAATGCAGGCACTTTACTGGTGGCGGGATCTGTGGGCCCTTACGGCGCGTATCTGGCCGATGGTTCCGAGTATCGCGGCAATTATGTGCGTAGCGCTGAAGAATTTACCGCCTTCCACCGCCCGCGTGTAGAGGCGCTGTTGGATGCGGGCGCGGACCTCCTGGCCTGTGAAACGCTGCCTTCGTTCACTGAGATTAAGGCGCTGGCGGCGTTGCTGACGGCATATCCGCGCGCCCGGGCATGGTTCTCATTTACCCTGCGTGACAGTGAGCACCTGAGCGACGGAACGCCGCTGCGGGATGTTGTTTCTGCGCTGGAAAGCTACCCGCAGGTTGTCGCGCTGGGGATTAACTGTATCGCGCTGGAAAACACCACGGCGGCGCTGACGCATCTGCACAGCCTGACGTCGCTGCCCCTGGTGGTCTATCCGAACTCCGGCGAGCATTACGATGCGGTGAGTAAAACCTGGCATCACCACGGTGAAACGTGCGAGACGCTGGCGGGGTATTTACCGCAGTGGCTGGAAGCAGGCGCGAAGCTGATTGGCGGCTGCTGTCGGACCACGCCGCAGGATATTGCTGCGCTGACGGTTCAGCGCTGAGGCCTTTGCCGGGCGGCGGCTGCGCCTTACCCGGCCTACAAATTGCACGAACCGTAGGCCGGGTAAGCGTAGCGCCACCCTGCGAAACAACCGCACAAAATTCACTATCCTTTCCCGCTTTTTTTCTAAAAACGAATCGTCATTAGCGATTCTTTTTTATTCCTTTATCAAAATTCTCGCGCCGGAAATACTGCCCTTATAACAACAAGGGGAGCAGACGGTATGGCAATTTCATCGCGAATCACGTTACTTGGTGCACTGGCGCTGTGGGTATTTCAGGCGCAGGCGGTGGACGTCACCGTGGCGTATCAGACTTCCGCGGAACCGGCGAAAGTCGCGCAGGCGGATAACACCTTCGCCAAAGCGAGCGGGGCGAACGTCGACTGGCGCAAGTTCGACAGCGGCGCGGCAATTGTGCGGGCGTTAGCCTCGGGCGACGTGCAGATTGGCAACCTGGGTTCCAGCCCGCTGGCCGTTGCCGCCAGCCAGCAGGTGCCGATTGAAGTCTTCCTGCTGGCATCGCAGCTCGGAAATTCCGAAGCGCTGGTGGTGAAGAAAAGCATCACGAAACCCGAAGATTTGATTGGCAAACGCATCGCGGTGCCGTTTATCTCCACCACGCATTACAGCCTGCTGGCAGCGCTGAAACACTGGGGCATTAAGCCGGGCCAGGTGCAGATCATCAACCTGCAACCTCCAGCGATTATTGCCGCCTGGCAGCGTGGCGACATTGACGGAGCATACGTCTGGGCGCCCGCCGTCAACGAGCTGGAAAAAGACGGCACCGTGCTGACCGACTCCGAAAAAGTGGGGCAATGGGGGGCGCCAACACTTGATGTCTGGGTCGTTCGTAAGGACTTTGCCGAAAAACACCCTGAAGTGGTGAAAGCCTTCGCCAAAAGCGCCATCGACGCCCAGCAGCCTTACATCAGCAACCCGGATGAATGGCTGAAACAGCCCGCCAACCTGGAGAAACTCTCACGTCTGAGCGGTGTGCCGGAAGCTGACGTGCCGGGGCTGGTGAAAGGCAACACCTATCTGACACCTGCGCAGCAGGTCCAGCAGCTGAACGGGCCGGTGAGCAAAGCGATTGTCGACACTGCGACGTTCCTGAAAGAGCAGGGCAAAGTGCCTGCGGTGGCAGCGGATTACAGCCGGTTCGTGACCGACCGCTTTGTGAAATAAGGGGGCTGCGATGCTGAACATTACAAACCTGTCTGCCGATTACGGCGGCAAACCCGCCCTGAAAGAGATCAACCTGACGCTGGACAGCGGTGAACTGCTGGTCGTACTGGGGCCGTCCGGCTGCGGGAAAACGACGCTGCTGAACCTGATCGCCGGGTTTGTACCGTATCAGCACGGCACGATCCAACTCGAAGGAAAACGGGTAACGGGGCCGGGCGCAGAGCGCGGCGTGGTCTTCCAGAACGAAGGGCTACTTCCGTGGCGAAACGTGCAGGAAAACGTTGCGTTTGGTCTGCAACTGGCCGGCGTAGCGCGTGAACAGCGTCTGAATACGGCGCGCGACATGTTGAAAAAGGTCGGGCTGGAGGGGGCTGAAAAACGCTTTATCTGGCAGCTTTCAGGCGGGCAGCGTCAGCGCGTCGGGATTGCCCGTGCGCTGGCGGCTAACCCTCAGCTGCTGTTGCTGGACGAACCTTTCGGGGCGCTGGATGCCTTTACCCGTGAGCAGATGCAAACCCTGCTGCTGCGCCTGTGGCACGAAACCGGCAAGCAGGTGCTGTTAATCACCCACGATATCGAAGAGGCCGTGTTTATGGCGACGGAGCTGGTGCTGCTCTCACCGGGACCGGGACGCGTGCTGGAGCGTCTGCCGCTTGAGTTTGCCCGGCGCTATGTGGCGGGAGAGCCGGTACGCAGCATTAAATCAGACCCGCTATTTATCGAAAAACGGGAATACATTCTGAGCCGTGTGTTTGAACAGCGGGAGGCGTTCTCATGAGCATTGTCTTCAGTGAAAAAACGCGGCGGACGCGCCGTGCCTTACGCTGGCCGTTCTCTCGCCAGCTCACCTTAAGCGTCAGCACGCTGGTGGTGTTGCTGGCGGTATGGTGGGCGGTTGCCGCGCAGCAGTGGATCAGCCCGCTGTTTCTGCCCCCGCCAGGCCAGGTTCTGGAAAAACTGATCGCCATCGCCGGACCGCAGGGCTTTATGGATGCCACCCTCTGGCAGCATTTAGGCGCCAGTCTGACGCGTATTCTGGTGGCGCTGCTGGCGGCGGTCATTATTGGCGTTCCGGTGGGGATTGCGATGGGACTGAGCCCGACGGTGCGCGGCATTCTCGACCCGCTGATAGAGCTTTACCGTCCCGTACCGCCACTGGCTTATCTGCCCCTGATGGTGATCTGGTTTGGCATCGGCGAGACGTCAAAGATCTTACTGATATATCTGGCTATTTTTGCGCCGGTAGCAATGTCGGCTCTGGCTGGCGTAAAGAGTGCGCAGCAGGTACGCATACGTGCGGCGCAGTCGCTCGGCGCCAGCCGCGCGCAGGTACTGCTGTTCGTCATTTTACCAGGTGCGCTGCCGGAGATATTGACCGGGTTGCGCATCGGCCTTGGGGTGGGCTGGTCAACGCTGGTGGCGGCAGAGCTGATTGCCGCCACGCGCGGCCTTGGGTTTATGGTGCAGTCGGCGGGAGAGTTCCTGGCGACTGACGTAGTACTGGCAGGGATCGCGGTCATCGCCGCGATCGCCTTTGGATTAGAACTGGGACTGCGCACGCTACAGCGTCGCCTGACGCCCTGGCATGGAGAAATACAATGAGTGAACGTCTGACGATTATCCCGTTGGGGCCGTACATTGGCGCGCAGGTGTCGGGCCTGGACGTAACCCGTCCGCTGAGCGATAACCAGTTTGAGCAGCTGTACCACGCGGTGCTGCGCCATCAGGTGGTGTTCCTGCGCGATCAGGCCATCACCCCGCAACAGCAGCGCGCGCTGGCCCTGCGTTTTGGCGACCTGCATATCCACCCGGTCTACCCGCATGCGGAAGGGGTGGAGGAAATTATCGTGCTGGACACTCATAACGATAACCCGCCCGATAATGACAACTGGCATACGGATGTTACCTTTATCGACACACCGCCAGCCGGGGCGATTCTGGCAGCAAAACTACTGCCAGAGACCGGCGGCGATACGCTGTGGGCGAGCGGCATTGCGGCGTTTGAGGCGCTCTCCGCGCCGTTCCAGACCTTGCTAAGTGGCCTGCGGGCGGAGCATGATTTTAAAAAATCGTTCCAGGAGTATAAGTACCGTAAAACGGAAGAGGAGCACCAGCGCTGGCTGGATGCGGTTGCAAAGCATCCGCCGCTGTTGCACCCGGTGGTGCGTACCCATCCGGTGACCGGCAAGCAGGCGCTGTTTGTGAACGAAGGGTTTACCTCGCGCATTGTGGACGTAACGGAAAAAGAGAGCGAGGCGCTGCTCAGTTTCCTGTTTGCGCATATCACGAAGCCGGAGTTTCAGGTGCGCTGGCGCTGGCAGGAGAACGATCTGGCGATCTGGGATAACCGCGTCACGCAGCATTACGCCAATGCGGATTACCTGCCGCAGCGAAGGATTATGCAGCGGGCGACGATTTTGGGGGATAAGCCGTTCTACCGTGCGGTTTGAGCCCCTCACCCTAACCCTCTCCCCAAAGGGGCGAGGGGACTGACCGGTGCGGTTTTCACCCTCTCCCTTTTAGGGAGAGGGCAGGGGTGAGGGTATTAAGTGCGCCTCTATATACCGCTGATAGCGGTTCGCCTTCAGATAACACAGATCCACCAGCACCAGCCCGTCGATACAGTTATTGAACGCCGGATCGCTGCCGAAATCGATAAACTGCACGCCGCCTGGCTCGCATAGCTCGGAATATTGTTTATAAAGCGGCGGAATACCGCAGCCCAGATTGCCGAGCAGGGATTTGAGCTTTGTCAGGTCATCCACGTAATCCACCCCGCTAAATTGCGCCAGCACGTCCGGGAGTGACGCCGGGTAGGGTTGACGCGAGGCGGCTAACGGGTGGCTGGCCGGAAACCAGATACGATAAAACGCGACCAGCAGATCCCGGGCGGCAGGCGGTAAGCCGCCGGAGATGGACACCGGACCAAACAGGTAACGGTAATGTGGATAGCGCGCCAGATAGGCGCCAATGCCTGACCACAGGTAGTCCAGACCGCGACGTCCCCAGTAGCGCGGCTGTATAAAGCTGCGCCCCAGCTCAATGCCGTGCTCCAGTATGTCCTGCATTTTTTCGTCGTAGTGGAACAGGCTGTAACTGTACAATCCCTCGACGCCGCACTTTTCCACCTGCATGGCCGTTGGCATAAAGCGGTACGCGCCGACAATCTCGAGGTCATCATCATCCCACAGAATAAGGTGCAGATAGTCATCATCGTAGCTGTCGGTATCCCGGCGTTTTCCGCTGCCTTCCTCCACGGCGCGAAAGGCAATCTCGCGCAGTCGCCCCAGCTCGCGCAGCAGAGGCGCCTCTTCCTGCCCGTTGCGCTGCCACAAATAGATGGTTTTACCATCGCTGGTTTTGCCCAGACATTCGGCCTGCGCCAGCTCCCGCTTCAGCGTGGCCCTGTCTTCCGGGCGGGCAATGGCGCACTGGGTTTTAAAGACGCCAGGCAATCCCTTGCCAAGTCGTATCACGTGCTGACGGCACTGCTCGGCCATCTCACGCGATGAAAGGGTAGAGCTAAACCGATCATTCCAGGCAATCTGCTGGCCGATTTTGATCGGCAGCTGGCTGTGGCGGCGGCGAAACATCTGTTGCATCAGCAGCAGCAGGGATACCGTCGGCGATACCAGGGTGCTGGCATAAAACAGCAGGCTGTTGTGGGCTTGAATATGTACCGGTAGCAGCGGTACCCGTAGTTTGCTGGCCAGCTTGATAAAGCCCGGATGCCACTTTTTATCGCGGATGCCTTTACGCGTTGGGCGGGAGACTTCGCCCGCCGGGAAGAAGATCAGCACGCCGGCGTTTTGCAGGTGCTGCTCCATCTGCACCAGAGATGCTTTTGCGGTTCTGCCGCCCATATTGTCCACGGGGATAAACAACGAGCTGAGGGGCTCAAGGTGAGACAGCATCCGGTTGGTGACAACCTTGACGTCCCGGCGCACGCGCGAAACGGCATACAGTAGCGCCAGCCCATCCAGGGTGCCCGTCGGGTGGTTCGCTATCACAATGAGTGGGCCGTGTTCGGGGATTTGTTCGAGGTCTCGGGCGGAAATGGTGCAGAGAATATCAAGGTGTTCCAGAACCTGCTCTACCATATCCAGCCCTTTCAGGTGACGGTGGCTGGCGGCAAACTGCTGAAATTCGTCTTCGTGGAGCAGTCTTTTTAACAGACTTTTTTGCCAGGGTGCGGGCCTCGCCTGAGGCCAAAGGTCATCAAGAACGCTGTCGAGACTAAACATTGATCACTCCTCCTGCCGTCTTGCCCAGACAGTAGAAGGAGGAGATGTCGGTTGTATTGCAGTTTGGTGAAGATTCGCGCAGAGAGTAGGCCGGGTATGGCGAAGCCACCCGGCGCTAAAGCGGATTAACGCAGAATTTTCTTCTCAGCCAGATCCAGCGCGAAGTAGCTGAAGATCAGATCCGCGCCCGCGCGTTTGATCGCCCCCAAGCTTTCGAGGATCACTTTCTCTTCGTCGATGGCACCCGCCTGCGCGGCGAATTTGATCATCGCGTACTCGCCGCTCACCTGGTATGCGCCCAGCGGCAGTTCGGTGCGTTCGCGAATGTCGCGCAGGATATCCAGATACGCGCCGGCCGGTTTCACCATCAGACAGTCTGCGCCCTGTGCTTCATCGAGCAGAGATTCACGAATCGCTTCGCGGCGGTTCAGCGGGTTCATCTGATAGGTTTTACGATCGCCTTTCAGCGCCGTGCCCGCTGCTTCACGGAACGGGCCGTAGAAGGAGGAGGCGAATTTGGTGGAGTAGGACATGATGGCGGTGTCGGTAAAGCCTGCCGCATCCAGCGCATGACGAATAGCCTGAACCTGACCATCCATTGCCGCAGAAGGTGCAATAAAATCCGCACCCGCGGCGGCGGCAACCACCGCCTGCTTGCCCAGATTCAGCAGGGTCGCATCGTTGTCCACGCCGTGATCGCACAGCACACCGCAGTGGCCATGAGAGGTGTATTCGCAGAAGCAGGTATCGGACATGACGATCATCTCCGGCACACTCTCTTTGCAGATGCGCGACATGCGTGCCACGAGGCCGTCTTCTTTCCATGCATCACTGCCGGTTGCGTCAGTGTGGTGGGAGATACCGAACGTCATCACCGAGCGGATGCCCGCATTCGCAATGCGTTCGATCTCGCGGGCCAGATGCTTTTCAGGAATGCGCATCACGCCCGGCATCGCGTCGATGGCTTTGTAGTCATCGATCTCTTCTTCAACAAAAATCGGCAACACCAGATCGTTTAAGGTCAGTGTTGTCTCTTCAAACATGGCGCGCAGTGCGGGTGACTTGCGCAGGCGACGGGGACGAGCAATTAAATCGGTCATGGTATGCCTGATGTTTGTGGAACAAAGAGGCTTAGTGTACCTGAAAGCGGAGAGTGGTGTTTTACTAAAGTTGTCTTTTAGATTTTCGAAATCGATTAATATACGCTACATGTATTTTGTATATATTATAAATCTTATTATGGTGTCCAGAGTGGTATGTGATATTGGTGAGGCTTCTATATTGGTTTGGGATTATAAATATAAATGATTTATTGCTTTTTATTATATGTGTCGAAGCAACTAAAGTAGTTTGCAATCAGTTGAATTTATAATATTTATTCATAATGATTGATATTGTCCTGGGTTTATAAGCTTATTTGTCTGAATACGGACTTAATGGAATCATTCATTGAACCTTTTCGAAGTGAAACTGCATAATTCCTTCCGCAATTAAACGTTGCCAAATGATTTGATGGACAAACTTGCTTACGTCCCTGAGGAGGGATGACCCAATGCAAATATGGAAAAAGAAACTGGTTGTATCACAACTTGCATTAGCCTGCACACTGGCTATCGCTTCTCAGGCCAATGCGAAAGATATATCCGGCACGACATATAATACTTTTGGATATGACAATACTGCGTCCACGCCCTGGTATTATGGTTATGCTGACTGGGATTATTCAGATGCCACACATGATGGTGACATTTATCCAGTCATCAATAAATCAACCGTAAACGGAGTTATTTCGACATACTATCTGGATGATGGTGTCAATGGCCGTGCGAACGCGTTGAGTATTTCTAACAGCACCATTAACGGCATGATCACGTCAGAGTGTATGACCACGACGTGTGCAGAAGGCGTGGATACTGACGGCACTACGCATACCCAGTACGATCGTTTTAGCCTGACTGTTGATAACTCCACCATCAACGATACCTACGAGCATTATGCGTATGATGTCGTTAATGGCGATACCACTGAAACGCATTATCTGGACACCTATGGTCTGGGTAACGCCATCACCCTGGATGTTGAGTCTGATATCGTTATTCAGAACAATTCCCACATCGCGGGCATCACGCTGACGCAGGGTTATCAGGAGCTTGATAACACGCCATACGACGGTGTTGAAGGCGTTGCTAACAGCAGCAATATCTTTACCGATACGCTGGTGGTGAAAGACTCTGTGCTGACCTCTGGCGCATACAGCGATCTGGGTACCAGCGGCTTCTACGGTCAAACGGCGAAGCCAAGCGACTACGGTGAAACCAACGCCACGGCTGCGGATGATGCGGCGCTGATCGTTGCTGCCAGTGCGTCTGATAACGCCATGCAGACCACCGCTACCTTCGATCACTCTACCGTTACGGGTGACATTCTTTTCTCCAGCACCTTTGATAACAACTTCTACGAGAATGGCGATCCGGCAACGGATACCACAGAAGATGGCGTCTATAACCCAACCACCAACGGCTGGGATGGTACCGATAAACTGGATGTCACGCTGACCAACGGCAGTAAGTGGGTGGGTGCAGCGCAGTCCAGCGTTGAAGCTATCGGCACTGCGCAGATGTATGGCCAGGGCTACAGCAACGTAGACTGGCACGCATTGTCCCCGAATAGCATCTGGCCTGATTCTACCTTTGACAGCAACGGTCACGTTGCCGGTGAAGAGGTGTATCAGAGCGGCCTGTTCAACGTGGCGCTGGATAACGGTTCCGAGTGGGATACCCGCAAGATCTCCAACATCGATGCACTGACGGTGAACAACCAGTCTCAGGTCAATGTTGAAAACTCCGGCCTGCTGGCAGATTCCATCACCCTGACCAATGCTTCAACCTTGAATATTGGCGACAGCGGTGCCGTGGCAACCGACAGTCTGTATCTGGATAGTTACAGCCGTGCGGCACTGACTGAAGAGACGGCAGAACTATATGCCAACACCATTACTGTAGACAACGGTGCAGAGCTGGCGCTGGGTCTGGGTCAGGTTGATACGCACAATATGGTGCTGACTGATGGCGGTGTGCTCAACGTTGCCAGCCGCGATTATGTGCTGAACAGCGACCTGAACAACGCACGCTATATCACCAACGATAGCCATAAAGCGGACTACGACTATGGTGTTGTCGCGCTGAACTCTGACGGCCATCTGGCGGTGAACGGTGACGTTGCCGGTAACTATAAAGTGCGCATCGACGATGCGACCGGTGCAGGCTCCGTAGCTGACTACAAAAACAAAGAGATCATTCGCGTCTATGACAATAACGCGGATACCGCTGCCAGCTTTAATGCGGCAAACAAAGCTGATTTAGGTGCATACACCTATCAGGCGCAGCAGAAGGGTGACACCGTTGTTCTCCAGCAGGAAGAGCTGACTGACTACGCCAACATGGCGCTGAGCATTCCTTCTGCCAATACCAACATCTGGAATCTGCAACAGGATACCGTGGGTACCCGTCTGACCAACAGCCGTCATGGCCTGGCAGATAACGGCGGCGCATGGGTGAGCTATTTTGGCGGCAACTTTGACGCGGATAATGGCACCGTTAGCTACGATCAGGACGTAAGCGGCATTATGGTAGGTCTGGATACTCAGATCGACGGTAATAACGCGAAGTGGATTGTCGGTGGTGCGGCTGGTTTCGCGAAGGGTGATATCAGCGATCGTACTGGTCAGGTCGATCAGGACAGCCAGACTGCGATGATCTACGCGTCGGCGAAGTTCATGAACGACATCTTCCTCGACAGCTCCATGAGCTACACCCGCTTCAACAACGACCTCTCTGCTACCATGAGCAACGGTCAGTATGTTGACGGTAATACCACGACTGACGCCGTTGGTTTCGGGATGAAACTGGGCTATGACTGGAAACCAAACCTGTCTGGCTACGTCACGCCTTACGCGGCGATCTCTGGCCTGTTCCAGTCCGGTGATGACTATCAGTTAAGCAACGACATGCGTATCGATGGCCAGTCTTACGACAGTATGCGTTATGAGCTCGGCGTGGATGCAGGTTATACCTTCAACTACGGTGGCGAGCAGGCATTAACCCCTTACTTCAAGCTGGCTTACGTGTATGACGATGCCGACAACAATGCTGATATCAACAATGACAGCATTGACAACGGCGTGGAAGGCTCTGCGGTTCGCGTGGGACTGGGCACTCAGTTCAGCTTCACGAAAAACTTCAGTGCTTACACTGATGCGACTTATCTGGGCGGCGGCGACGTTGACCAGAACTGGGGAGCAAACCTGGGTGTGAAATATACCTGGTAAGAAAAAACGCGGGGGATTTTGCCCCCGCTTTTTTATGTGCTTTAAAAATAATAAAGAACCGACATATACAGATGACTTGAGGTATGCATGAACGTTAATGCGAAACCACTTTCTGAATTAAGCCGGCTCATAAAGTGTCTGGAAGTCGCCGGTACCCCATTTAAAACGGAACCACAACAATTTATAACTACCGGCAATAATGATGATGAACCATTGACATTTGTAATACAATCCGGCCTGACAGTCGTTCACCGTAAATCAGATGAATTACTCGTGGGTATTGCACGGGCACCCTATATTCATGGATTAAGTGCATGGATTAATGACAGCTATCTTGAATATTCCCTGATGGCACAAACACCTTGTACCGGATTTTATTTGCCAGCCTCTACTGCATGCGAAATTATTCAAGAAGCGCAACTCTGGCAAGAAGCATTCTGCTGGCTTTCATGGCTAAATCATTTACTGGGAAAACGTGATATCCAGCTGGTCGGAAATAATTCGTATAGCCAAATTCGGGCGATGCTAATCAATATGGCCGAGTGGGATGACACGCTACGCTCAAAAATTGGTGTGATGAATCATATTCAGCGTAGCACGCGTATATCACGTTCGGTGGTTGCGGAGGTTCTGGCGGCGCTGCGTCAGGGGAACTACATCAATATGAGCCGGGGCAAACTGATCAGTATCAACCGTTTGCCCACGGACTATTAAGCTCAGTTAGCGGCCGTAAGTACCTGCGCTTTATTGGCGCTCAGCTCGGCTACAAGGTTATTTACGCCATCACTCATATTCACGAAGCGGGTGTTCGGTGACCGGGTGACCACCACAAAAGCGCCCACGTTTGATTGCGGAATCATCGCCATGTAGGTGATGAATCCGCCACCCCCACCGGTTTTTTGAATAATACCCGGGCGACCATCTTTTGGCGCCATATATACCCAGCCCATGCCGAGGGCATCGGCTTTACCGGGAACATCCATACCAATGACGCGACGTAACTGAGCACGCTGGTAGATGAGCGTCTGCATTCGGTCGGCCTGATTACTGCGCGCGTAAAAATCCGATGAGAGGAACTGTTGCATCCAGCGCATCATGTCGCCAGGCGTAGAGTAAACCCCACCGCTGCCAATGGCTGCCAGCGTGTTATTACACGGGCTGGCCCCTTTTTCCGCCACCATCAGACGCTTGCACTGGTCCGGGGAGGGGGTGTAAGTAGTATCTTTCATCCCGAGCGGACGCGTGATTTGCTCTTCAAACAGCTGAGGGTAAGGCTTACCTGATGCCGTTGCTAACGCGTCGGCCAGCAGATCAAACGCCAGGTTAGAATAGCCAGCCTGAGAACCCGGAGCCGATTTCAGCGTTGCGGTGCTCAGATAGTTCCAGCGTTGTTCGCGAGTTGGCCAGACAAAGACAGGGCGATGCGCAGCGCCACCGGGCTGTTCTCGCGGCAGGGCGCTGGTATGGGTCGCCAGGTTCACCAGCCTGATCGGCGTTCCCTGATATGTCGGAACGCGAGCGCCGGGTGGCGCATATTTGCTGAGTGGATCGTCGAGTTTTACCACGCCCTGATCGAGCAATTTCACCAGCATTTCGCTGGTCATCAGCTTAGTTATCGACGCGACACGGATAACGGAATCCAGCTGCGGGCGAACGTTATTTCCCGGTCGTGTTTCACCGAAGCTGCGAAACACCCGCTGGTTACCGTCGATCACGACCAGCGCCATTCCCGTCGCACCACTGCCGTAATAAATAAGGTTCGCATAGCGATCGGCAATGTCAGAGGCCAGAACCGGTGCCGTCAGAGGCTGTGCTGCCTGGGCGGTGGACAGGCTCACCGCACACAGCGCGGCGAAAGAGAGCAGACAACGTTTCAACGAAAAGCATCCATCCAGTGAATAAGGAGAGTTACGGGTAGTTATACTACTAATCGGCGTCGGGCAATCGTCCGATTTGCATAACGATAGCGAGAAAAACGTAACCGTGGGTAAATTTGCACAATTTACTTACGGCCAGACTCCCATTTTGTGACATCGGGCTTATGATAGTCACCAGTTACATTCATTATTGCGGAGAACGGTATGTCTGAAAAGCGTGTGGTTTTGGTGGTTGATATGCAGAATGGGGTGTTTAAGACGCCGCGCCATCAGAGTGAGAAATGTGTCTCACTGATCAATCAGCTTACCCAGGCTGCTGAGGCCGTTATTTTCATACAGCATACTGAAGCTGGCGGGCTAGAGGAGGGGAGCGAAGGGTTTGCATTGCTGCCCGATCTCAACCAGCCGGCAGGGGCGTTTTACGTCACGAAGACCGCTTGCGATGCCTTCTATGACACTTCGCTCGAGGCACTGTTGCGCGAACAGGAGATCGATGAATTTATTATCTGCGGCTGCGCGACGGATTATTGTGTCGATGCCACCTTTAAAAACGGTGTCAGCCGGGGCTACCACATCACGGTTGCGGAGGATGCCCACACCACGGCCAATCGTCCAGCGGCCGATGCCCAGGTTCTGATCGCGCACTATAACGATGTCTGGCGTAACTTCATCGCCCCTGCCAACCCGCCTTCGGTGAAACGCACCGAAACAATTCTTGAAAACTGGAAAGCGAACTAATAATTCACCCGCAGGTCTGACTTTTTTGCCTGAGCCGGGAGGCTGGCCCAGGCAAGGTTTCGTGTGGCGATATGTTAAACACAGCAACAGCCATAACAACAAGAAGGAAGCACAATGTTTAAGTCTTTTTTCCCAAAGCCGGGGCCCTTTTTCCTGTCGGCATTTATTTGGGCACTGCTGGCTGTCATTTTCTGGCAGGCCGGTGGCGGCGCGTGGCTGACCCGTCTTACGGGGGCAACGGGCGACATTCCCATTAGCGCTGCGCGCTTCTGGTCCATGAGCTATCTGCTTTTCTACGCTTATTACATGCTCTGCGTGGGGCTTTTTGCCATGTTCTGGTTTATCTATTCGCCTCACCGCTGGCAATACTGGTCGATTCTCGGCACGTCGTTAATCATCTTTGTCACCTGGTTCCTGGTGGAAGTGGGCGTGGCGGTCAACGCCTGGTATGCGCCGTTTTACGATCTGATCCAGACGGCGCTGAGTTCGCCGCATAAAGTGACCATTAACCAGTTCTACCATGAGGTGGGGATCTTCCTCGGCATCGCCCTCATCGCCGTGGTGATCGGCGTGATGAATAACTTTTTCGTCAGTCACTATGTGTTCCGCTGGCGTACCGCGATGAACGAACACTATATGGCGCACTGGCAGCACCTGCGTCATATCGAAGGTGCCGCACAGCGTGTGCAGGAAGACACCATGCGTTTTGCCTCTACACTCGAAGATATGGGCGTGAGCTTTATTAATGCCATCATGACGCTGATCGCCTTCCTGCCGGTGCTGGTGACGCTCTCATCCCACGTTCCGGAACTGCCGATTGTCGGCCATCTGCCGTACGGCCTGGTCATTGCCGCGATTGTCTGGTCGCTGATGGGAACGGGACTGCTGGCAGTGGTGGGGATCAAGCTGCCGGGGCTGGAATTTAAAAACCAGCGCGTGGAAGCGGCCTACCGTAAAGAGCTGGTGTATGGTGAAGACGATCCCAACCGTGCGTCACCGCCTACCGTGCGTGAGCTGTTTGGCGCCGTACGTCGTAATTACTTCCGCCTCTATTTCCATTACATGTATTTCAATATCGCGCGCATCCTTTATCTTCAGGTTGATAACGTTTTCGGGTTGTTCCTGCTGTTCCCGTCCATCGTTGCGGGTACGATTACGCTCGGTCTGATGACCCAGATCACCAACGTTTTTGGTCAGGTTCGCGGTTCGTTCCAGTACCTGATTAGCTCCTGGACTACGCTGGTGGAGCTGATGTCCATCTACAAACGTTTACGCAGTTTCGAGCGTGAGCTGGACGATAAGGATTTGCAGGAAGTCACCCATACATTAGGTTAAAAAGGAATTGCTATGCCATTTGCCGTACCACGTGCATTACCGCTGACGTTACTCGCCGCCGTCGTGCTGGCGGGCTGTGCCGAGAAAGGGGCTACCCCGCTCAAAGAAGGGGAGAAGCCCGTTGATGTGGCGAGCGTGGTGCGGCAAAAAATGCCCGCCAGCGTGAAGGATCGCAGTGAGTGGGCTGATGCGCTGGCAACGACCTTCAAAAGTCAGAAGATCGCGCCTACCGAGGAGAACATCTGCTCTGTACTGGCGGTGGCGCAGCAGGAATCGATGTATCAGTCAGATCCTGTTGTGCCTGGCCTGAACAAAATCGCCTGGAAGGAGATCGACCGCCGGGCCGAATCGATGCATATCCCGGTTTTCCTGGTACATACCGCCCTTAAAATCACCTCGCCAAACGGGAAAAGCTACAGCGAACGGCTGGATACGGTGAAAACCGAGAGGCAGCTCAGCGCCATTTTCGATGATTTCATCAATATGGTGCCGATGGGGCAGAAGCTGTTTGGCTCGCTGAATCCGGTACATACCGGCGGTCCGATGCAGGTAAGCATCGCATTTGCGGAAAAGCATACCGACGGCTATCCGTGGGATATCGACGGTACGGTGCGTCAGGAAGTCTTCTCCCTGCGCGGTGGGCTGTGGTTTGGGACGTATCACCTGCTGAATTATCCGGCCAGCTACGATAAACCGCTGTATCGTTTTGCCGACTTTAACGCGGGCTGGTATGCCAGCCGAAATGCAGCCTTCCAGAATGCGGTAAGCCGTGCCAGCGGTGTGAAGCTCGCTTTGGATGGCGATCTCATTGCTTACGGCAGCAGCGAGGCAGGGTCCACCGAACGGGCAGTGCGAAAACTTTCGACGAAGCTGGAGATGAGCAACAGTGACATTCGCCGACAGCTGGAGAAGGGTGACAGCCTGGCGTTTGAGAAAACGGATCTGTATAAGCAGGTTTTCGCGCTTGCAGAGAAGAAAAGTGGAAAGGCACTACCCAGAGCCATTCTGCCAGGCATTCAGCTTGAAAGCCCGAAGATCACGCGTAACCTGACGACCGCATGGTTCGCAAAACGCGTGGACGATCGTCGGGCTCGCTGTATGGGACTGTAATCAGTGGCGGTTGCGCCAGCGCAGCACGAGCGCAATCACGCCCAGAACCATGCTGCCCGCGAGGAAGGGAATGAGCCCGAATACGGTGCTCACGCCTAAACCGATTTCAACGCGCGGGCGGCCGGTATCCTGCACCTGCATCAGATGCTCATACACGCCAGGGGCATGCACCAGCATATTCAGCAGTTGGGTTCCTGCCCAGAAACAAAACAGAACAAACAGGGCATAGGCAATATTCCCCGCCGTGGAGGTTTTTGGTTGTTTTCCGCCAAAAATCGGTTTCGACAATGTAAAGTCTGCCATAAGACCTCCCGAAAATATCACTCTGTTTTAATACGCGTCGTACAGGGTGAGTGTGACAGGTCATAGCATTTGTCAATATCAGAATCGTGGGAAATTCGGCTCAGGATTTCTCCTGGATTGTCGATTTCTGCATCACGTCACAAATTGATAACATAAGTGAAACTACGCTGCTTTTCAGAATTTACGTATCCGCCACAGACGGCTTTATCAAACTGTGAGAGGATAGTTTTTTTTCTGCCGGAGTTGTCATGAAGCTCACTTCCAAACTACGCCGTGACTGGCATTACTACGCCTTTGCGATCGGGCTGATCTTTATACTCAACGGTGTTGTCGGGCTGCTGGGATTTGAAGCGAAGGGCTGGCAAACCTATGCGGTTGGGCTGGTGACCTGGGTAATCAGTTTCTGGCTGGCGGGATTCATTATCCGCCGTCGTCCCGATGAGACGACGGCAGAGAAAGCCGACTAACCGTCAGTTAACAGAGCTTTTCAGGGCGCTGTCAGCGGCGTGACGCTCCAGCGCCAGTTCAATCAGGCGGGTGATCAGTTCCGGATAGCTTATTCCGCTGGCCTGCCACAATTTCGGGTACATGCTGATATTGGTAAAGCCCGGCAGGGTGTTGATTTCGTTAATCACCACCTCGTTATCCGCCGTCAGAAACACATCGACGCGCGCCATCCCACTGCATCCCAGCACCTGATAGGCTTCAACGGCGATCGCCCGGATCTTGTCGTTAACGTCAGGATCGAGCGCGGCGGGAACCACAACCTGGGCGCCTTTGTCGTCAATATATTTGGTGTCGTAGGAGTAGAAATCGCTATTCAGCACCACTTCACCACAGGTACTCGCCTGCGGGAAGTCGTTACCCAGTACGGCGCACTCAATTTCGCGCCCGTTAATTCCCTGCTCAACCACCACCTTGTGGTCAAACTCAAAGGCCAGACGAACGGCATCGTTAAACTGTGCTTCGCTGGTGACTTTGCTGACGCCAACGGACGAGCCCTGATTCGCCGGTTTCACGAACAGCGGCAGGCCGAGTTGCGCCTGGATCTGTGCGAAGCTGTGTTTATCGCGGTTGGCGCGAGTGAGCGTGACGAACGGTGCAATATTCAGACCGGCGTCGCGCAGCAGACGTTTAGTGACGTCTTTATCCATGCAGGCGGCAGAACCCAGCACATCGGAGCCGACAAACGGCAGGTTCGCCATCCGCAACATGCCTTGCAGGGAGCCGTCTTCGCCCAGCGTGCCGTGAACGATAGGGAACACCACGTCAATCTGTGCCAGCGCCTGCGCGTTCCCGGCATCGATAAGCTGTCCCTGTGCCACGCCTGGAACCGTTGCGACGCTGATATCAGAAGGATTAAGGGCGATGTGCGCCGGATCGTCAGCGTGTAACAGATACTGGCTGGCATCGTTAACATGCCACTGGCCCTGTTTATCAATGCCCAGCAGCACCACGTCAAAACGGCTTTTATCAATCGCATCAACGATATTTTTAGCCGATTGCAATGACACCTCGTGCTCTGATGATTTTCCCCCAAAGACAATACCTACGCGCTGCTTTGCCATCTCACTCTCTTCCAGTCTGACGAAAAGCCAATAACATACCACGATGCCCGGCGGGTTTCGCGGCCTTCTGCCATAATGTTTTGAGGATGTTGAAGGGGGGCGCGTGAAAGGAAAAGGTCTGCTTATTCTTATTGTTATTGCCGGGATCGCCACGGTGGGCTACCGCTGGTTGCCGCCGCATTACAACCCTTTCGTGCCGCTTACGCTTGACGATCCGCCTGGAAAAATAACCCAGTTTAAACTCCGGCGCTTAACGCCGCAGGCGTGCGAAAACCTGTTAGCGCAGGCGAATCAACGCCAGCTTATCCGTACCCAGGCTGTCGCTGACAGCGACGGGGAGTGTCCGCTGAGTAACGTGGTGCGCGTGCGCGATTTTGGCCCGGTCAGCCTGAACGGCAGCTTTATTGCCAGTTGCCCGCTGGCGTTAAGCTCGGCGCTGTTTGTCAGCCAGCAGGCCCGGCCGCTCACCAAAACCTGGACCGGCAGCGAGCTTACGCGTATTGAACATCTGGGCAGCTTCGCCTGCCGCAATATCTACAGCCGCCCGGATGCGCGGCGCAGCGAACATGCCACGGCGGATGCGCTGGATATCAGCGCTTTCAGGCTGGCAAACGGACAGCGTGTTACCGTTCTCAACGGCTGGAAAGCGGAAAAGACGCAGCCCTGGCTACAGGCGCTGCTGTCGGCAAGCTGCGGCTATTACGGTAACGGTCTGGGGCCGGACTACAATGCCGCCCATGCCAACCATTTCCATCTGGGAATGCGCGGCTATGGCTTATGTCGATGAAGCATAATCTTCCGCCGAAAATTGGATAGATTGTGACTTATCTCACAAATATGATGACTGGGAAGATAAAACACCAAAGTCTGCAAGGCCGCATCTCTGGCGCTATGTCATTGCGCGTAACTTGCTAATCTGTCGGCGAATTCGCCTAAAAATGAAGACTATTTCTGTTATGGAATCCTGGAAAGTTAACCTCATTTCAGTCTGGTTCGGCTGCTTCTTCACCGGACTGGCTATCAGCCAGATATTGCCCTTCCTGCCGCTTTACGTGTCGCAGCTGGGGGTCACTTCCCATGAAGCGCTCTCTATGTGGTCCGGCCTGACGTTCAGCGTGACGTTTCTGGTGTCCGCCATTGTGTCACCGATGTGGGGCAGCCTTGCGGATCGCAAGGGGCGCAAGTTGATGCTGCTCCGCGCCTCGCTGGGGATGGCGATAGCCATTTTGCTCCAGGCCTTCGCCACCAACGTCTGGCAGCTGTTTATTCTGCGGGCGATAATGGGGCTGACCTCCGGGTACATTCCGAATGCCATGGCGCTGGTGGCCTCACAGGTACCGCGCGAGCGGAGCGGCTGGGCACTCAGCACGCTTTCCACGGCCCAGATTAGCGGTGTAATTGGCGGCCCCCTGCTCGGCGGCTTCCTGGCTGACCATGTTGGGCTGCGTGCGGTCTTTATCATTACCGCCATCCTGCTAACGGTCAGCTTTCTGGTCACCCTTTTTCTGATTAAAGAGGGCGGTCGGCCTGTCGTCAGCAAATCAGAACGCCTGAGCGGAAAGGCGGTTTTTGCCTCGCTACCTTATCCTGGCCTGATGATTAGCCTTTTTGTGACAACGATGGTGATCCAGCTCTGTAACGGCTCGGTGGGACCGATTCTGGCGCTGTTTATCAAGTCGATGGCACCGGACAGCAGCAACATTGCTTTTCTGAGCGGGATGATTGCCGCCGTGCCGGGCGTGTCGGCGCTGATGTCCGCTCCGCGTCTGGGGAAACTGGGCGACAGGATCGGTACGGCACGCATTCTGATGGCAACGCTCATCATTGCGGTGATCCTTTTCTTTGCCATGTCGTTCGTCACGACACCGCTTCAGCTCGGGGTGTTGCGCTTCCTGCTTGGCTTCGCGGATGGTGCTATGCTGCCCGCTGTACAGACGCTGCTGGTGAAATATTCCAGTGACCAGGTAACCGGCCGCATTTTTGGCTACAACCAGTCGTTCATGTATTTAGGCAACGTAGCGGGCCCGCTTATTGGCGCCTCGGTCTCGGCGATGGCGGGTTTCCGCTGGGTATTTGCCGCGACGGCGGTGGTGGTGCTTCTTAATATTATTCAACTGGCCTTTGCCTTGCGCCGTCGCCGGCGAATCGCTGAGGCAAAGTCAGCCCGGCAAACACGATAATATATTATTAATTCTTATGATGGCCGCATTTTTATATAACGAAATGCGGCTCCTGTCTTTTAGAAAAACGTTTCGCTTGCGCTCCGAAATATCTTTTTTGGCAGCAATGTCACTTTTGCATAAGATAAAACCAATCCATGCTTTTCATTATTCAGTGAGGGTGTTAATTTCAGGGGAAATCACATAAGGACATAGCACCATGAAAAATCTCATTGCTGAGTTGTTGGTTAAGCTTGCCCAAAAGGAAGAAGAGTCGAAAGAGCTGGTTGCCCAGGTCGAGGCGCTGGAGATCGTTGTGACGGCGCTGCTGCGACAGATGGCAAAACCAGAGCAGGAGGCGTTGATCGACAACGTTGAAGGCGCGCTGGAAAAAGCTCGCCCTGATTCACAGGTGCCTGCAGAGGACGCGGAGCTGCTTCAGCAATACGTAAAGAAGCTTTTAAGGCATCCTCGCAGTTAACCGGCCAGAGGTGAAATGACGTGTCACAGAATTGTCATGCAGGATGCCTGGCGTCGCTCTGTTTTTATTTTTACCCTGTTACCATGGGGAAATTAAAATGAAGCAGAGCACACTTTTCACCGCATTAAAATCGCTCGTAATTACCTCCTCCGTTCCTGTGAAACCGGTTAATAATAATCGCGCTGCGACGGGACTGAAATAACCCTGAATCACGGTGAAAATCATGGCCGCAGGGTGGTTTTTTTCCCGTAACGAACCAGACTTAACGTGGAACTTCACATAAAGGATGGTGCAATGAAAACAACAATACTGGTTACCCTGCTCTCTGGCCTGTGTCTGATCGCCTCAGCACATGCGGAAGAGAAAACGTTAACGCCCCAGCAGCAGCGCATGACGACCTGTAACCAACAGGCGACCTCGCAAAGTCTGAAAGGGGATGCCCGTAAAACGTATATGAGCGACTGCCTTAAAAATGGTACGACCAAACCGGGTGAAAAAAGCCTGACCCCGCAGCAGCAAAAAATGCGCGAGTGCAATGCCCAGGCGACACAGCAGATGCTTAAAGGCGACGATCGCAGCAAGTTTATGAGCGCGTGCCTGAAAAAACAGGCGTAGTGCTAACGGGTGAGTCACGGCTGTGGCTCACCCAAAATTTCATACTTTCCCCGCTATCCCCCTCTCTATAATTTGGGAAAATGTTTCAGAATATTCCCAAAAATGATGAATGATGAGTTTTATGACAATCACGAGAACATTCGGGAAGCGTGGTATCAGCAGCTTTCTCAGGATGACTCATACCGTTCCGGTCTGCGATTTGCCCGGCGAATACGGCTGGCACGCATCGTTGGTCTGGCGGCGCTGTTTGTTCCGCTTGCCAGCGTTCTGGTGAGTCAGCTTCTTTCTGGCGTCTGGTGGTTGTTATTGGTGGGCTGGGTCTTTGTCTGGCCCCATCTGGCCTGGCAGCTGGCTTTTCGTTCGACCTGCCCCCACAGCGGTGAAATCGTTAATCTGAAAATCGATGCCATCATTGCTGGCGTCTGGATGGGATTAATAGGGTTCAATGCGCTGCCAACGGCGGCGCTGATCGTGATGATCGGCATGAACATGATGGGATCGGGGGGATGCCGCTTATTTCTGACAGGACTTGCGCTGCTTGCTCTGTCTGCCCTGCTCACCGTGCAATCCACGGGTACTCCTGTGCTATGGACCTCTGAACCGCTGGCGTTGTGGCTGACGCTCCCCGTGCTGGTGGTCTACCCCATGCTGTTTGCCTGGCTCAGCCACCGCACGGCGATCCGGCTGGCAGAGCATAAGCGTCGGCTTGAGCTGATGAGTACCCGCGACGGAATGACCGGCGTGTTCAATCGCCGTCACTGGGAAACGTTGCTGCGTAACGAATTTGAGGCCTGCCGTCGCAGCCATCGACAGGCGACGATACTGCTCATCGATATCGATCACTTCAAGACGATCAACGACACCTGGGGGCATGACGTGGGGGATGAAGCGATTGTTGCCATCACGCGCCAGCTTCAGCTGACCCTGCGCGCAGGCGATTATATTGGCCGCTTCGGGGGAGATGAATTTGCGGTGATCATGTCCGGCACGCCTGCCGACAACGCGATTGCGGCGATGGCGCGCGTCCATGAAAGGCTGGTCAACATGCCGCTGCACGGAGCACCTATGGCGAGGTTGTGTATCAGCGTTGGGGTTGCCCCCTGGGGGGCGCAGTTCACGCACTATCGTGAATGGCTAAAGGCCGCGGACGTGGCCCTCTATAAAGCCAAAAATGCCGGACGGGGTCGCACCGAAGTGGCCGCCTGACGCCCGGCGTTACGCATCAGGACTTACTCAGCTTCTCTGATTTTTCCATGCATTTTTCCATCGCCTCGATCACGGCGGAGCGGAACCCGCGCTCTTCCAGCACGCGCACGGCTTCAATGGTTGTGCCACCCGGCGAGCACACCATATCTTTCAGTTCGCCCGGATGTTTACCCGTTTCCAGCACCATTTTGGCCGAGCCCATCACCGCCTGCGCCGCAAATTTGTAGGCCTGCGCGCGCGGCATACCGCCAAGTACGGCGGCATCGGCCATGGCTTCGATAAACATAAAGACATACGCCGGGGCAGAACCGCTCACGCCGACAACCGGGTGGATCATCGGTTCGGCAATCACTTCCGCTTCGCCGAAGCAGCGGAAAATGTTCAATATATCCGCCACCTCTTCAGAAGTAACCAGCGCGTTCGGGGTAACGGAGGTCATACCGGCATTTACCAGCGACGGGGTGTTTGGCATGGCGCGAACAATCTTACGGTCGTGCCCCAGCGCGCGGGCGAGCTGGTCGAGGGTCACGCCTGCGGCAATCGACACCACCAGGCTCTCTTTGTTCAGGCTGGAGGTGATCTCGCTCAGGACTTTAATCATGATATTCGGCTTAACGGCGCCAAAGACAATGTCCGCCACCTGAGCCACTTCCTGCGCGCTTTCGGCGGCGTTGATACCATACTCATCACGCAGCGCCGCGACTTTATCCGGGGATGGGGTGAAGACCCAAATCTGCCCCGGCAGCACCTGGCCGCTGGCTATCAGTCCACCGAGGATAGCTTTACCCATGTTTCCGCAGCCGATAAACCCGATTTTCTTATCCATCACGTCTCTCCGTTATTATGCGTTGTTATCTCTCATTGATAGCTTAACAACGAAATGCAGGCGACAATAGTCGCCAGAATCATAATGGGGAGACACTATGGCGATTTGGGTTGATGCGGACGCGTGTCCGAATGTGATTAAAGAGATTTTATTCCGCGCCGCCGAGCGGGTGCAGATGCCGATGACGCTGGTGGCGAACCAGAATATCCGCGTGCCGCCCTCCAGGTTCATTCGTTCTCTGCGCGTGCCAGCCGGGTTCGACGTGGCAGATAACGAGATAGTACGCCTGTGTGACGCAGGAGATCTGGTGATCACGGCGGATATCCCGCTGGCTGCCGACGTGCTGGCGAAGGGGGCCGCGGCGCTTAACCCGCGCGGCGAGCGCTACTCTCCGGCAACGATCCGGGAGAAGCTCACCATGCGTGATTTTATGGATACCCTGCGTTCCAGCGGCGTGCAAACCGGTGGGCCGGACAGCCTGTCGCAGCGCGATCGCCAGCAGTTTGCCGCCGAGCTGGATAAATGGCTGCTGGAAGTGAAGCGCCGCCCGGCGTAGCCCACCTCCGGGCTGTTTTGTGGTACAGTGTGGCTTCCACAGGCTTGTCATTCCGTACCGCTTTGCAGTAAAGTTAGCGCAACATCTTCTGCAATCATTTCTTTACAGCCTTCAGTTATCCGGCAGCAAGGGGAACACCTGGTTATGAACCCACCCATCTTTTTAGTTGGCCCTCGCGGCTGTGGGAAAACCACCGTTGGTCTGGAGCTGGCGCGTCTGTGCCAGAGTCAGTTTGTCGATACTGACCACTGGCTCCAGGAGAATGCCGGTAAGACCATCGCCGATATCGTGGAAAATGAGGGGTGGGAGAGCTTTCGTGCGCGCGAAACGGCCACGCTGGAAGCGGTGACCGCGCCGTCAACCGTGATTGCGACCGGTGGAGGCATTATTCTGGCGCCGTATAACCGCCAGTTTATGCGCGAAAAGGGTGTCGTAATCTACCTTTGTGCCCCGGTTTCTACGCTGGTGGGGCGGCTGGAGGCGTTTCCGGAAGAGGGGCAGCGCCCGGCGCTGACCGCGAAACCGCTGAGTGAAGAGGTCAGCGAGGTCCTCGCCGAACGCGATGCACTGTACCGCGAGGCGGCACACCACGTTGTGGATGCGTCAGCGTCACCCGAGAAAGTTGCGATTCAGATTATTACCGCCCTGCGTTTGGCTTGCGCCAGCTGACAGCCGTCTATACTCATAGCTCAGACATAAAAAAAGGATGAGCTATGCCAACCAGACCTCCCTATCCACGTGAAGCCCGCATCGTTACCGTTGAAAAAGGTAATAGCGATCAGACCGTAACATGGTACCAGCTGCGTGCCGATCACCCTAAACCTGATTCGCTGATCAGCGAACATGAAACCGAACAGGAAGCGCTGGATGCGAAACGGCGCTATGAGGATCCCGAGAAGTCCTGACAAGAATCCGAATTCGTTACAACCGTGCCTGAATCACATTTTTAACTTATCGCTGATGTTAAGCAGCAGTTAATATTTAGTTATTACAGGTAGATTTGGAAAGGCCAGTCGATCTTTACATTACGGTGTAGAGATCCCCTGCTACGCTTGGTGCTGTTTTGTTGAATAAATGAACAGTGCAGCGTAGTGAGCCTGTACCTGTGTGGCAGTAGTGGTAGTAACGGAAGGCGATCAAAATGAAGGCGACGTTGGCGATCCTCACGATTGGTGTGGTCCCTGTAAGCGAAGTATTAACGCTCTTAACCGAGCATGTCTCTGAACAACAAATTACGCATCTCAGTCTGTTAGGGAAGCTGAGTCGGGAAGAGGTCATGGAAGACTACGCAGTCGGGGAGGGGGAAGATCCCCTGGCAACGTTACTCAGTGACGGTAAACTGGCGCACGTGTCACGCCAGAAAATTGAGCGCGCGCTACAGGGTGTGATCGAAGTGCTCGACAATCAGGACTATGACGTCATTTTGCTGATGAGCTCAGCACCCGTTAAAGGACTCAGCGCGCGTAATGCCATTCTGCTCGAACCGATGCGGATTATCCCCCCGCTGGTGGCGTCAATTGTTGATGGTCATCAGGTGGGCGTGATCGTTCCCGTAGAAGAACTGCTGGATAACCAGACGGTGAAGTGGGCCGCGCTGGAGCACACCCCGTTGTACGCGCTGGCAAACCCGTTCTGGGACAGCGAAGCGAAGCTGATTGCGGCCGGGCAGGAGTTGATCGACAGAGGGGCGGATGTCCTGATGCTCGACTGCCTGGGCTTCCATCAGCGGCATCGTGATTTACTGCAAAAGGCGCTGGATGTTCCGGTGCTGCTCTCTAACGTCCTGATGGCGCGCCTGGCGTCAGAATTACTGGTGTAATGATTTTGCGTGACAGGTCATGAGCATGGCCCCTATAGTGGATTTTTCTCAATAAATATAAGGGCCAGTTCATGCTTCAAAGTAACGAATACTTTTCCGGTAAAGTGAAATCCATTGGTTTTACCAGCAGCAGCACTGGCCGCGCCAGTGTCGGCGTCATGGCGGAAGGGGAATACACCTTTGGCACCGCAGAAGCGGAAGAGATGACGGTGGTCAGCGGCGCGCTGAACGTCCTGCTGCCGGGTGAAACGGAGTGGAAAGTCTATAGTGCCGGGCAGGTCTTCAACGTGCCGGGCCACAGCGAGTTCCATTTGCAGGTTGCAGAGCCAACCTCTTATCTGTGCCGCTATCTGAAATAAAAGCATGCCGGGTGGCGCATTCGCTTACCCGGCCTACGTTTTGCCTGTCAACGCTGCGCTTCGCCGCCGAGACCTTCCACCAGGTTCTGGATCAGCGCCGCCAGCTCGCCGGTCATCAGGATAAAGTCTGCGTCAAAGCGCTGAGCATAATCTTCGCGGTCGATATCTTCGTTCTGATCGCGCAGTTCATCGCAGAATTTAAGGCGCTTCACGGAGCCGTCATCACACATCACAAACTGAATGCGCTGCTGCCAGTCGAGTGCCAGTTTAGTCACCACTTTGCCCGCTTCAATGTGCACGGCGATCTCGTCGCTCACCAGATCCTGTTTCTTCGCGCGGATCACGCCGCCATCTTCCAGCAGCGCTTTCAGCTCTGCTTCATCAAGGATCTGGAAGCCCTGCGCGGCAGTCCCGCTGCGCACCCACTCAGTCAGGGTCAGCTCAATCGGCGTCTCCAGTGCCAGCGGTACCACCGGTAATGAGCCAAGGCTCTTACGCAGCAGCGCCAGCGTATCTTCCGCTTTTTTGGCGCTGGCGCAGTCGACCATGATCAGCCCGTTCACGGTGTCGATCCACATCATGGTCTGGCTAAAGCGGCTAAAGGCGCGCGGCAGCAGCGAGTGCAGCACTTCATCCTTCAGTGAATCTTTTTCGGTTTTTTTAAGCTTACGGCCCTGTTCAGCTTCCAGCTTGAAGATCTTCGCTTCGAGCGCCTGCTTCACCACAGGCGTCGGCAGGATCTTCTCTTCTTTGCGGGCGCAAACGATGATTTGCCCCGTGCTGCTGGCGTGGGTCAGCGCATCGCTTTGAGAACCCATTGGCGGAACCCAGCCGGTTTTTGCCATATCCTGGCTACCGCAAGGGGTAAAGGAGTAAGCGGCTAACTGTTTTTCCATCTCTTCTGCACGCAGCGAAACGTCGCGGCTGAGACGGTAAACCATCAAATTTTTGAACCACAGCATGATAATTTCCACGGCCTTGTCGTTAAATCAGCGGGCATGATAACGAATTGTCGCATCGCTTGCATTGCTAATCGGGAAGTGGGCTTCTACTCTGTTGATAATCAAAATAATGAGGAGTGTCTTGTGCGTATTGGGATTGATTTGGGCGGCACCAAAACAGAAGTTATTGCGTTGAGCGAGCAGGGGGAGCAACTGTTTCGCCACCGTCTGCCTACGCCGCGCGATGATTATCACCAGACCATAGAGACGATTGCCCGTCTGGTCGATATGGCAGAGCAGGCAACGGGCGAGACGGGCACGGTCGGGATGGGGATCCCCGGCTCCATTTCGCCGTATACCGGCGTGGTGAAAAATGCCAACTCCACCTGGCTCAACGGTCAGCCGTTTGATAAAGACTTAAGCCAGCGTCTGAACCGGGAAGTGCGTCTGGCAAATGACGCTAACTGCCTGGCGGTCTCTGAGGCCGTAGATGGCGCAGCGGCTGGCGCGCAGACCGTATTTGCGGTCATTATCGGTACCGGCTGCGGGGCGGGCGTGGCCTTCGGTGGGCGCTCGCATATTGGCGGCAACGGCACCGCGGGTGAGTGGGGGCACAACCCGTTACCGTGGATGGACGAAGATGAACTCAAATACCGTGCCGAGGTACCGTGCTACTGTGGCAAGCAGGGCTGTATTGAGACCTTTATTTCCGGCACGGGGTTTGCCACCGATTATCATCGTCTGAGCGGCCAGCCGCTGAAAGGTAACGAGATTATGCGTCTGGTTGAGGAGCAGGATCCGGTGGCTGAACTGGCGCTCAGCCGCTACGAAATGCGGTTGGCTAAATCACTGGCGCATGTGATCAATATCCTCGATCCGGACGTGATTGTGCTGGGCGGCGGCATGAGCAACGTTGACCGGCTGTACGCGACGGTGCCAACGCTGGTGAAACAGTGGGTATTTGGGGGCGAATGCGAAACGCCGATCCGCAAAGCCGTCCATGGAGATTCCAGCGGTGTGCGCGGCGCGGCGTGGCTCTGGCCGGAATAAACGCAAAACGGCAACTTGCGTTGCCGTTTTTGATGTTTGTACCCTCTCCCACAGAGAGAGGGCCAGGGTGAGGGCAACATCCCCCATTTACTGCACCGCAAACTCCCTGTCCAGCCTGCTATACCCCAGCCCGTTGATCTTCTTCACCTTGATCTGCACCGGAATACGTTCTTTCATTGCCTCTACGTGGCTGATCACGCCGATGGTTTTCCCGGTGGCGTTCAGCGCGTCGAGCGCATCCAGCGCGGTGTCCAGCGTTTCGCTGTCGAGTGTGCCGAACCCTTCATCCAGGAAAAGCGAGTCAATGCGCGTTTTGTGACTGACCAGATCGGAAAGCGCTAAAGCCAGCGCCAGACTGACGAGGAAACTTTCCCCGCCGGACAAGGTACGGGTATCGCGTACCGCATCGGCCTGCCAGGTATCAACCACCTCCAGCTCCAGCGCGTCGCTGGCTTTACGCTGAAGCAGATAGCGGCCATGCAGACGGTTGAGCTGCTGGTTGGCAAGCCACACCAGATTATCCAGCGTCAGCCCCTGGGCGAATTTACGGAATTTATCGCCGGTGCTGGAGCCTATCAGCGCATTGAGATAGCCCCAGTCGTCAGCCTGACGCGCCGCCTCCTCAATCTGCTGCATAAGCGCCTGCTGGTGCAGACGGTTATCACCGTCCTGCTTGAGCTGCTGGCGGATCTCCCCCTGATGCGTGGTGTTTTCACGAAGCAGTTGCGCCAGCTGGTGTAACTGCGCCTGAAGGGTTGCGGCGTCGGTTTCCAGCCCCTCGGGGCGCTGTGCCTGATGCGCCTGAAGCTGCTGGTTTGCCTGTACGGAGAGCGCCGTGGCCTGCTGGAGCTGGTTCTCCAGCGTCTGCTTTTGTTGTTCAAGCTGGCGGATCGACGCTTCATCCAGCAGGGCGGAGAGAAATGCCTCCTGACTGGCAAAGCAGCTCGCGGTCAGCGCGGCGCTGAACTGAGCCTGCGACTGCTGAAGCCGTTCACGCTCAAGCGTCTCCTGCTGCTGTAGGGTGGCGAGCTGGCTTTGTAGCGACACGCATTCGTCATGGATGCCGCGCCAGTTCTCAGGGATAACCGCGTCGGCTTCTGCGTCATCAGAATCCGGCAGCGTCTCCAGGATGGGCATCAGGACGTTAATACGTTCCTGAATCGTACCGTGCTGGGCCTGTTTTTCCTGCCAGCGGGTATATTCAGCTTCGCGTGCGCTCAGCCAGGCGCTTTCGGCCCCTTCATCGGGCACGCTAAGCGACAGCGACTCTAGCGAGGCCGCCAGCGCCTGACGCGTCGCCGTCAGCTGCTGCTGGTACTGGCGCGCCTGATCTTCCTGTTCATTGAGCTGGTTTTGCAGCGTCAGACGCTGGCTAAGCTGATACAGCTGGCGTTCATACTGCTCCTGTTCACTCATCCAGGGGGCAATATCATCCTGAATATCCAACACTATGTTCAGGGAGGTGCAGACCTCCAGCCACTCTTTAGTAAGTACTTGCTCTTCCTGAGAGAGGGCCTGTACTTCCTCTGTCTCGCGCTGGATCTGTTGGGTGAGCGCATTCACCTGCCCGAGCACCAGCAATCCTTCCTCTTTTAGCGCGGCAACCTCTTTCTCCAGCGCGTCGCGGCGGCGCTGATTGTCGGTCAGTTCAAGCGCCTGATACTGCACAACTGCCGGATGTTCGCTTGAACCGCAGAGCGGGCAAGGTTTACCCGCTTCGAGCTGTGCACGATAGTTCTCAAGATCCTTGATTGTCGCCTCACGCTCACAGAGCGCTTTCAGGTCGGCATAGTGCTGATTTTTCTCTTTGAACTGCTGACGCCGCAGGATCAGCGTTTCATTGAGCTTACCCTGCTCAGCCTGCGCTTTCTGCACGCTTTCCGCATTATGGCGCAGCCGTTTTTGCAGCGGCTGATAGCGAGCGTGAAGCGCAGTCAGACGCTGGCGGAGCGTCCGCGATTGTACCTGTTGCTCCATTGCCTTCGCGAGATCCTCAGCCGTCAGCGTCAACGTACTCTCCGGCATCTCAGCCAGCTTCTGACGAAGCTCAGCTATGCGCGCTGACTGGGCCACAAGCTGATTTTTATCGCGACTCAGTTGCGTAAAATGCGCCCGCCAGCCGGCAATTTCCTGCCCCCACTGACGGAAACGATCGTGTTCGGTCAGCCACTGCGTCAGTACCTTGTGCTCTGTCTGCAACTGTTCACGGTTGCGCAGCGCACCGTTGCGAATACGCGAGCGCTGCGCCGCTCTGTCGAGTAAGCGAGTGTTTACTTCAACAATTCGCGCTGTTGTCTGCGCCAGGCGGGTGGTCTGCTCCTGCTGATACTCCCACAGCGGACGTAGCTGGGCGGCGGGCTGTGCCAGCTGGAGCTTCGCCAGTTGCGGCGCTGCGTCCGTCAGAGCCTGTTGCGCCTGCTGCTGCGAAGCGGCTGCGCGTTGCTGCTCACGTATCAGCTCGTCGTTACGCGTAAGCCACTGAAAATCTTTCTGTTGGCTCTGCTGCTGTGCCAGCAGGATTTTTTCTTCGTCAGTAAGTGCCTGCAAACTTTGCTGCAAGTGCTGCTGCTGTTCCTCGCTCAGCAGCACAACGCCTGCGGCCTGCGCTTCGCACATCTCCAGCGCGTTGCGTGCCGCTTTGTGTTTTTCAAAAACCATGGCGGAAATGTGGCCGTAAATTTCCGTGCCGGTCAGTTCCTCCAGCAGCTCTGCCCGATCGCTCGGTTTAGCGTTCAGGAAGGCGGCAAACTGCCCCTGAGAGAGCAACATCGAGCGGGTAAAGCGACCATAGTCCAGCCCGGTGAGTGCGGCGGTTTGTTCCAGCTTATCCGTGACTTTATCGGCCAGAATTTTGCCGTCTTCGCAGCGGGCCAGCTCAACGCGCGGTGCCTGTAAGTTCCCGTCTGGCTGGTTGCGGGCGCGGTTCTGGCTCCAGAAAGCGCGATAAGCAACGCCTTTGACCTCAAATTCCACTTCAGCCAGGCATTCGGCGGTATCGCGCGTCATCAGGTCGTTTTGTGCCTGAGAGACCTTATTAAGACGCGGTGTTTCGTGGTAAAGCGCCAGGCAGATGGCATCCAGCAGCGTGGTTTTACCCGCGCCGGTTGCGCCGGTGATGGCAAACAGCCCATTGCTGGCGAAAGGCTCCGCGGTGAAATCGATTTTCCACTCACCCTTTAGCGAATTCAGATTTTTCAGACGCAGGCTCAGAATTTTCATGCGTTTTCGTCCTCGTCATTGAGGGAATGCAAGGTATGGGCAAACAGCTCGTTAAGCCTGGTGCGCCTGGCCTCGTCCACTTCTTCATGCGCAAGCCGCCGCGCGAACACCTCTTCAACCCGAAGTTCGCTAAGCGTTTCACGCTGGGCGTTCAGCAGAATTTTCTCGCGCTGCTCGCGGCTGCGACGTACCAGCAGCACCTCCACAGGAAGGTCTTCCGTCAGCGTCTGAATTTTACGCTGCATATCGTACAGGTAGTCATCGGTGGTGATTTCGATATCGAGCCAGACGGGGGGATTAAGCGCTGCGCCGCGCCACTGCTCAAGCTGAGCGGTAATGGCGGCCAGATCGCCTTTCAGCACCGCCAGCGGCTGGGTGACCGGCACCTCAAGCGTCTCAACGGCGCTAAGTTTGCCTTCGGTGAAGCTCACCAGATGCACGGATTTGGCTTTGCCCGTTTCGTCAAAACTGAGGGAAATGGGCGAGCCGCAGTAGCGAATATGCTCGCAGCCGCCGACGATCTGGGCCCGGTGAATATGCCCGAGGGCAATGTAGTCGGCGGGAGGAAAGTTTTGCGCTGGAAACGCGTCCAGCGTACCGATATAAATCTCGCGCACCGCATCACTCTTACTGGCCCCGACGGTGGTGAGGTGCCCGGTGGCAACGATAGGAATGGCCTGTTCGCCGCGCAGGGCGCAGGCTTCCGTATGCTGCTGGTGATAATAGCGGGTGATGGCCTGCAACAGATGCTGCTGTTTTTCGCTCCCGGACAGGCCTGCCTGGCTTTGCACGATATCGCGCGGGCGTAAAAACGGAATTGGGCATAGCACCGCGCCCGGCGTGCCATCACGTTTTTTCAGGATCTGCGGCGCGTGTCCGGCGCTGGCCACCACGGTGGTATTGAGGAACGCCAGAATATCGCGGGATTCATTCAGCGTCGCCACCGAGTCATGGTTTCCGGCGACAATCACCAGGTGACAACCGGTTTGCTGGAGGTTGACCACAAAACGGTTGTACAGCTCACGCGCATAGCTCGGCGGCGATCCGGTATCAAAAATGTCGCCCGCCACAATAATTGCGTCCACCTCGTGAGCCTGAGCCGTCTCCAGCAGCCAGTTCAGGAACGCTTCATGTTCCGCGGCGCGGCTTTTGCTGTAAAAATTTTGACCCAGGTGCCAGTCTGAGGTGTGAAGTATGCGCATAAGAGATCCGTGGCAATAATAAGAAAGCAGGATTATAAACGTTCGGGGAACGGAAAATAACCGCTGTAATAAAACAACAGTTTGCTATTTATCGTGGTAATGTTTTTCATAAATCTGTCATAAATCTGACGCATAATGACGCCGCATTACAGACTTGTAACTTAAATACGATAAGACAGGGCAAAGTATGGCGAGACGTATTCTGGTCGTAGAAGATGAAGCTCCGATCCGTGAAATGGTGTGCTTCGTGCTTGAACAAAATGGCTTCCAGCCGGTTGAAGCGGAAGATTATGACAGCGCGGTGAACCAGCTGAATGAACCCTGGCCCGATCTGATCCTGCTGGACTGGATGCTGCCTGGCGGTTCCGGATTGCAGTTTATCAAGCATATCAAACGCGAGGCGATGACCCGCGATATCCCGGTGGTGATGCTGACGGCGCGCGGTGAGGAAGAGGATCGCGTGCGCGGTCTGGAAACCGGCGCGGACGATTACATCACCAAGCCATTCTCTCCAAAAGAGCTGGTGGCGCGTATCAAAGCCGTGATGCGCCGTATTTCACCGATGGCGGTGGAAGAGGTGATTGAGATGCAGGGTCTGAGCCTGGATCCTACCTCACACCGGGTCATGACCGGTGAAAATCCCCTCGATATGGGCCCCACCGAATTTAAACTCCTGCACTTCTTTATGACACACCCGGAGCGCGTTTACAGCCGCGAACAGTTGCTGAATAACGTCTGGGGAACTAACGTCTATGTCGAAGACCGAACGGTTGACGTCCATATTCGCCGCCTGCGTAAAGCACTGGAACTGAGCGGCCACGATCGCATGGTACAGACGGTCCGCGGCACGGGTTATCGCTTCTCGACCCGTTTCTGAACAATGACAGGAGTGTGACGCGTGCTGGAACGTCTGTCATGGAAAAGGCTCGTCTTTGAACTGATCTTATGCTGTATTCCGGCCCTCATTCTGGGGGCTATTTTTGGCTATCTGCCGTGGTTTTTACTGGTGGCCGTGACGGGGTTGCTCGTCTGGCATTTCTGGAATTTACTGCGTCTTTCCTGGTGGCTGTGGGTCGACAGAAGTATGACACCCCCGCCGGGAAGCGGGAGCTGGGAACCGCTACTCTACGGCCTGCACCAGATGCAGATGCGTAATAAAAAGCGCCGTCGTGAGCTGGGAAGCCTGATAAAACGCTTTCGCAGCGGCGCGGAGTCGCTGCCGGACGCAGTGATCCTGACGACGGAAGAAGGGACCATCTTCTGGTGCAATGGCCTCGCACAGCAGCTGTTGGGCCTGCGCTGGCCGGATGATAACGGTCAGAACATCCTCAACCTTCTGCGCTATCCCGAGTTCACGCTGTATCTGAAAACGCGTGATTTTAGTCGTCCGCACAATCTGAAGCTCAATAACGGTCGCCATCTTGAAATTCGCGTGATGCCCTACAGCGATCGGCAGTGGCTGATGGTGGCGCGGGATGTCACCCAGATGCATCAGCTTGAGGGCGCAAGACGTAACTTCTTTGCCAACGTCAGCCACGAGCTGCGTACGCCGTTGACGGTGCTTCAGGGCTATCTGGAGATGATGCAGGAGCAAACGCTTGAGGGGGCGCCGCGTGAGAAAGCGCTGCATACCATGCGGGAACAGACGTTCCGCATGGAAGGGCTGGTCAAACAGCTACTAACGCTTTCAAAAATTGAGGCTGCCCCGTCGCTGGCGCTAAACGACATCATTGATGTGCCGATGATGCTGCGAGTGGTGGAGCGCGAAGCCCAAACGCTGAGCCATAATCAACACACCCTGAGTTTTGATGTTGATAACACGCTGAAAGTGCTCGGCAGTGAAGATGAGCTGCGAAGCGCTATCTCAAACCTGGTCTATAACGCCGTGAATCATACCCCGACAGGGACGCATATCGCGGTGCGGTGGCAGCATACTCCGGCAGGGGCTGAGTTTAGCGTCGAGGACAACGGGCCGGGGATTGGGCCTGAACACCTCCCGCGTCTCACCGAACGGTTCTACCGGGTGGATAAGGCGCGCTCGCGGCAGACCGGCGGGAGCGGACTGGGGCTGGCAATTGTGAAGCATGCCGTCAGCCACCACGAAAGCCGGCTCAATATCGAAAGCACCCTGGGTAAGGGCACGCGCTTTAGCTTCGTGATCCCGGAACGATTAATTGCCAAAAAAAGTGCCTGACAGCGTGTGTGTCAGGCTACCTTTCCACGGGCCAGCGATTGCTGGCCCGTTTGCTTTGCAGTCAAGCGAAACGCGAGTGAATATTATACGGCTGGTGCTTTTTTGTTCGCATGATTAGCCATGAGTTTTTCTTATACATGGCATATTATTTTGGTCTGAATTTTCATGCTGGCATATTGTTCTGGTTTTACGATCCCTTCTTGCCTTTAAACGTTATAAGCGTTTAAATTGCCCCCCATATACTGTCAGACCGACTGTATTTGCGTGGTAAATCGAAAAACTATTCTTCGCCACGCCTGGACGGGAGCATATCCCGCTGAAATTGAGCAAATTTTCCGCTGTATCGTCCCGTCAGGGATGGCGAAAATCTCAACGTATTCAACACCACATCCACAGGCAGTAAGGTTTTATGACCCATCACTTGAAATCGCGTGACATTATCGCGCTGGGCTTTATGACATTTGCGCTGTTCGTTGGCGCAGGTAACATCATTTTTCCTCCAATGGTTGGCTTACAGGCGGGTGAACACGTCTGGACGGCTGCGTTTGGCTTCCTGCTTACTGCCGTGGGCCTGCCGGTACTGACCGTTATCGCGCTGGCGAAAGTCGGTGGCGGTGTGGACAGCCTCAGCACCCCGATTGGCAAAGTGGCTGGCGTTCTGCTGGCAACCGTCTGCTATCTGGCTGTTGGCCCGCTGTTCGCAACCCCGCGTACGGCGACCGTCTCCTTTGAAGTGGGTATTGCCCCGCTGACCGGTGACGGCGCGATGCCGCTGTTTATTTACAGCCTCATTTACTTCGCCATCGTTATTCTGGTTTCTCTCTATCCCGGCAAACTGCTGGATACTGTGGGTAACTTCCTGGCACCGCTGAAAATTGTGGCGCTGATTGTGCTGGCGGTTGCAGCCATCGTCTGGCCTGCGGGGCCCATCAGCTCCGCGATGGACGCTTACCAGAACGCGGCGTTCTCAAACGGTTTCGTGAACGGCTATCTGACGATGGATACGCTTGGCGCGATGGTGTTTGGTATCGTTATCGTTAACGCCGCGCGTTCCCGCGGGGTGACCGAAGCGCGTCTGCTGACTCGCTACACCATCTGGGCTGGCCTGATGGCCGGTGTCGGCCTGACGCTGCTGTATCTGGCGCTGTTCCGCCTGGGTTCAGATAGCGCAACGCTGGTCGATCAGAGCGCAAACGGCGCGGCGATCCTGCATGCTTACGTGCAGCACACCTTTGGTGGTGCAGGCAGCATGCTGCTGGCGGCGCTGATTTTCCTGGCCTGTCTGGTGACGGCGGTGGGTCTGACCTGCGCCTGCGCGGAGTTCTTCGCTCAGTATCTGCCGCTTTCTTACCGCACGCTGGTGTTTATCCTCGGCATCTTCTCCATGGCGGTGTCAAACCTCGGTCTGAGCCACCTGATTCAGGTCTCAATTCCGGTGCTGACGGCGATCTATCCGCCATGTATCGTGCTGGTAGTGCTGAGCTTCACCCGTCCGTGGTGGCATAACTCCACGCGAATTATTGCGCCAGCCATGTTTATCAGCCTGATTTTTGGTATCCTTGACGGGATCAAAGCATCAGCATTTGCAGAAATCCTGCCTGCCTGGACACAGCGTCTGCCGCTGTCCGAGCAGGGCCTGGCCTGGCTGATGCCTTCCGTTGTAGCGCTGGTTCTGGCGATTATCTGGGACCGTGCGGCAGGGCGTCAGGTGACATCCAACGCCCATTAATCAACGGCAACAAATTGTTTAACCACGGGGCTTAAGGCCCCGTGGTTTTTTGTTTTTTTCGTGTTGAATGGCAAGATTTTAATGGAAAGCACTAACAAACTTAAACGTGGATTGAGCACCCGCCACATCCGCTTTATGGCGCTGGGCTCGGCTATCGGTACCGGTCTTTTTTATGGCTCGGCAGATGCCATCAAAATGGCCGGTCCAAGCGTTCTGCTGGCCTACATCATCGGCGGCGTGGCGGCGTATATCATCATGCGCGCCCTTGGCGAAATGTCGGTTCACAACCCCTCTGCCAGTTCCTTCTCCCGCTACGCGCAGGAAAATTTAGGCCCGCTGGCCGGGTTTATCACCGGCTGGACCTACTGCTTCGAAATCCTGATTGTTGCCATTGCCGATGTGACGGCGTTTGGTATCTATATGGGGGTCTGGTTCCCCGCCGTGCCGCACTGGATCTGGGTGCTGAGCGTGGTGCTGATTATCTGCGCCGTTAACCTGATGAGCGTGAAGGTGTTTGGCGAGCTGGAGTTCTGGTTCTCCTTCTTCAAGGTCGCGACCATTATCATCATGATCCTCGCCGGTTTCGGCATTATCATCTGGGGTATCGGCAACGGTGGACAGCCAACCGGCATTCACAACCTGTGGAGCAACGGCGGCTTCTTTAGCAACGGCTGGCTCGGGATGGTCATGTCGCTGCAGATGGTCATGTTCGCCTATGGCGGAATCGAGATTATCGGCATCACCGCCGGGGAAGCGAAAGATCCGGAGAAGTCTATTCCGCGCGCCATCAACTCGGTGCCGATGCGCATCCTGGTGTTCTACGTGGGCACGCTGTTTGTGATTATGTCCATCTACCCGTGGAACCAGGTGGGCACCAACGGCAGCCCGTTTGTCCTGACTTTCCAGCATATGGGCATTGCGTTTGCCGCCAGCATTCTCAACTTTGTGGTGCTGACCGCCTCGCTGTCGGCCATCAACAGTGACGTGTTCGGCGTGGGCCGTATGCTGCACGGCATGGCGGAGCAGGGCAGTGCGCCGAAGGTGTTTGCCAAAACGTCGCGTCGCGGTACCCCGTGGGTAACGGTGCTGGTCATGACCGTGGCGCTGCTGTTCTCGGTCTACCTGAACTACATTATGCCAGAGAACGTCTTCCTGGTGATTGCGTCGCTGGCGACCTTTGCGACGGTGTGGGTGTGGATCATGATCCTGCTGTCGCAGATTGCGTTCCGTCGCCGCCTGTCGCCAGAAGAGGCCAAAGCGCTGAAGTTTAAAGTGCCGGGCGGTGTTGCGACGACCGTCGTTGGCCTCATCTTCCTGGTGTTTATCATCGGTCTGATTGGCTACCACCCGGATACCCGCATTTCCCTTTATGTGGGCTGTGCGTGGATCGTTCTGCTGCTGGTGGGCTGGATGTTTAAATGTCGCCGCGATCGTCAGCTGGCGGAAGCACAGTAAGGTAAAAATGCCGGGTGGCGCTGCGCTTACCCGGCCTACACTCCCTTTTGCCCTGGAAAAATCTCCTCCTCCGTTCTCCTCCCCCAATAATCCCGAACACGATGAGCTATCTTTAATCACCCTGTGGCAAGGTGACGTCAATTTCATCAAAGGGGATTCGTGATGTTAAACGCCTGGCACCTTCCGGTTGCCCCATTTGTTAAGCAAAACAAAGACAACCTTGTGATTACGCTCTGGCTGGCAGGGGAAAATCAGCCTGAACGTGTGACCCTGCGCGCCGAAGTGGATAACGAAGAGACATCGCTGAAAATGCACAAGGTGCGCAGCCAGCCTCAGCCTGGTATTACGGCGTGGCGGGCGAATATCGATTTGCGCAGCGGACAGCCGCGTCGCCGCTACGGCTTCAAGCTGCTGTGGAACAACCGCCAGCTGTGGTTTACCCCGCAGGGCTTCAGCCGTTTCCCTCCGGCCAGGCTGGAGCAGTTTGCCGTGGATCACCCGGATAACGGCCCGCAGTGGGTTAACGATCAGGTCTTTTACCAGATTTTCCCGGACCGCTTTGCGCGCAGTGAAAAGCGCACCGCCGACCAGGACAAGGTTTATTACCATCATGCGGTCGGTCACGACATCATTCTGAAAAAATGGGACGAGCCGCTGACCGCCCAGGCGGGGGGATCGACCTTTTACGGCGGCGATCTCGACGGTATCAGCGAAAAACTGCCGTACCTGAAAAAGCTCGGCGTGACGGCGCTGTACCTGAACCCGGTGTTTAAAGCGCCAAGCGTTCACAAATACGATACGCAGGACTACCGCCACGTTGACGAGCAGTTTGGCGGTGACGAGGCGCTGCTGCGGCTGCGCCACAACACGCAAAAAGAAGGTATGCGCCTGATCCTTGATGGCGTGTTCAATCACAGCGGTGATTCTCATGCGTGGTTCGACCGCCACAATCAGTCGATGGGCGGCGCATGCCATAATCCGGATTCCCCCCAGCGTGACTGGTACAGTTTTGACGAGAATGGCCGCGCCCTGGACTGGCTGGGCTACCCGAGTCTGCCGAAGCTCGATTTCCAGTCGTCAACGCTTGTGAATGAAATCTACGGCGGCGAAGACAGCATCGTGCGCCACTGGCTGAAAGCGCCGTGGAATATGGACGGCTGGCGGCTGGACGTGGTGCATATGCTGGGTGAAGCAGGCGGGGCGCGGAATAACCTTCAGCATGTCGCCGCCATTACCCGGTCGGCAAAAGCGGCCCGGTCGGAAGCATTCGTCTTCGGGGAGCACTTTGGCGACGCGCGTCAGTGGTTGCAGGCAGATGCAGAAGACGCGTCGATGAATTATCGCGGCTTCACCTTCCCGCTGTGGGGCTTCCTCGCTAACACCGATATCTCTTACGATCCGCAGCATATTGACGCCGAAACCTGCATGGCGTGGATGGAGAACTATCGCGCTGGCCTGTCTCATCAGCAGCAGCTTCGGATGTTTAACCAGCTCGACAGCCACGATACCGCGCGCTTTAAATCGCTGCTGGGTAAAGATGTGGCGCGTCTGCCGCTGGCGGTGACCTGGCTTTTCACCTGGCCGGGCGTGCCGTGCATCTATTACGGAGATGAAGTGGGGCTGGACGGTAACAACGATCCGTTCTGCCGCAAAACCTTCCCATGGGAGCCTGAAAAGCAGGATCAGGATCTGTTCAGCCTGTACCAGCGTATGGCGACACTACGCAAGCAGAGCCAGGCCCTGCGCTACGGGGGCTGTCAGGTGATGTACGCCCAAGATAATGTGGTGGTATTTGTCCGCGTCTACAACCAGCAGCGTGTGCTGGTGGCGATCAACCGGGGCGAGGCGTGTGAAGTGGTGCTGGAAGATTCACCGCTGCTGGCCGGTAAAACGTGGAAGAGCAAAGAGGGGAAAGCGACGTTACAGGAGAGCGTGCTCACGCTGCCGGCGATCTCCGCTACGGTCTGGTTCGGCAGCTAAGCGCAGGCAGCATGGTTTTCACCTTTTAGATGGCGCAAATGCAACTATTTGTGTCAATCTTAACGGATCTTTTACGGTGAAGGTGGAAACATGGACGAGCTTTACATCCTTGGCTGTTTGTTCCTGGTTTTTGCGCTGGTCGTGGCCCCCGTGCTTGCGGTGATAGGCTTTAATCGAAGCACGGCGGCGCGGCAGGAGATCGCCCGGCTTCGCCAGCGCATTGAGGCGCTTGAGCAGCACGGTGTAGCTGAGAAAGCGCCGGAGCCGGTGCAGACCGCCGCGCCAGTGGAGACACCAGCGCCGGTGCCAGAGGCCGTTAACGCACCTGTCGATCCCTGGCGTCCCGAACCGCACGTCACTGAAGCAGAACCTGCGCCTGGACCGGCGGCAAAACGGCCTTCCGCCTTTGGCGGCATCCTGTCCTCGCTGACGCGCTGGTTTATGCAGGGCAATCCGCTGGCAAAACTGGGGATTGTACTGCTCTTCCTCGGCCTCTCTTTCCTGCTGCGCTATACCGTTGAACATTCACTGTTTCCGCTTGAGCTGCGTCTTGCCGCCACGGCGCTGTTTGCCATGGTTCTGCTGGCCGTTGGATGGCGGCTGCGGCACAGGCAGCGGATCTACGCGCTGATCCTCCAGGGCGGGGCGACCGGCGTGCTTTACCTGACCGTCTTTGGCGCATTCCGGCTGTGGCAGATGCTGCCGATGACGCTGGCGTTTGCGCTGCTGGTGGTGATTTGCGCGGCGAGCGTCGGGCTGGCCGTGCTGCAAAAGGCGCTGAGCCTTGCCATGCTGGCGAGCCTCGGCGGATATCTTGCGCCGCTGCTCCTGTCTACCGGGGGCGGTAGCTTTGTGGCGCTGTTCTCCTTCTATCTTCTGCTCTCCATCGGCATTCTCGTCATCAGCATCTGGCAGCACTGGCGCGAGCTCAACCTTCTCGGGCTGCTCTTCACGTTTGGCGTTGGCGGAGTGTGGGGGCTGAGCGACTACCAGCCTGAAAACTATGTTATCTGTCAGCTGTTCCTGATTGCCAATACGCTTATTTTTGGCGTGTTTAGCGTAGCGCTGTCGCTGCGGGCGCAGGAAAAAGGCAAACAGATAATTGACGGCGTACTGCTGTTTGCCCCGCCGCTGATTGGTTTTGGGATGCAGTACGGCATGACGTCGCACTGGACGTACGGCCCGGCACTCAGCGCGCTGGGTTATGGTGCGTTTTATCTCTCACTGGCGTTCCTCGCGCTGCGACGTTACCCCTCCATTGGGCGACCACTGATTATGGCGGCGCTGGCGATTGGCGGCGGGTTTGCCACGCTTGCCATTCCGCTGGCGCTTTCGGCGCGCTGGACGGCGATGGCCTGGGCGCTGGAGGGGCTGGGTATCCTCTGGCTGGGCGTGCAACAGCAGCAGCGGCGTATGAGCTATAGCGGGACGGCGCTGCTGGTGCTGGCGCTCGGCAGCGCGATATGGGCGCAGATGGACGGCGTCACCTCCCTGAGCCTGCTGCTTATTTTCGCAGTGCTCAGTCTTTGCTGGCTGGCTGCGGCCTGGCTGTGGCAGAAAATCGTGCTGTCGGGCAGTTGGGCGCTGTTGGTCGGTGGGCTGCTGTTCTGGTTAGTGGCGCAACTGGGTGCGTCGCAACTGATCCTCAAGACAGAATTATCGGTTCTGGCGGGCGTGCTGGCGCTGACGGCGGTGTCGGCCTGGGGATGGCGGCAGGCTGCCGCTCGTCTGGCATGGCGGGAGCTGGATGCCAGCAAATGGCTGCTGTGGCCGGTGATGCTGCTGATGGTGCTTTATCAGGTCTGGCAACAGCAGATCCTGGCAGCCGGCTGGGCAAATCTGGCCTGGGCTATTGCGCTGCCTGCCGCCCTGATGATGCTGCGGCGCGACGAAGATAAACTTCTTCCGCGCATCGCAATGGGGCTGCATCTGTCGCTGTTGTGGATGATTTTACTCGCCATGGCCGCTGAGCTTTACTGGTTTGCCCGCTCCCTGCCATGGGGCATGGCGGCCTGGGGAAGCGGCATTGCGATGGCTGTCGGCGGTGGGGTGATTATGGCGCTCTCCGCGGCCGTACGGCGTCGCGGGTGGCCGTTCCGGGTATGGCCTGCGCTCTACGCCTGCCTTGCCATGATCCCTGTGGTTGTGGCGCTGGTGGTATTGCTGGTCGTGACTAATTTCCAGGACGGGGTGGTCTATCGACAGACCTGGCTGCCGCTGGTGAACCCGCTTGAGGAAGGGGCGGCGTTCGCGCTGCTGGGGCTGGTGGTGTTTTATCGGGCAGTGGATCGCCACTATCCGGCATCGCTTGCTCAGTCCCGACCGTGGCCCGCCGTTGTGCTGATGGCGCTTGGCTTCTGGTGGCTAAACGGCGCGCTGCTGCGCGCGCTGGCGTGGTACGGCGAGGTGGCCTGGAATATGGAGTCGCTGTGGCATTCGCGGCTTATCCAGACCACCTTTGCCCTGTTCTGGATGTTCTGCGCGCTGGTGGTCATGATCCGCGCCACCCGTCAGGCCTCCCGTCAGCAGTGGCTTGCCGGTGCGGTGCTGCTGGGAGTGGTCATGCTCAAACTGATGCTGGTGGACAGCGCGGGCGGTGGCGGCCTGGCGCGTGCTGTCGCGTTTATTGGCGTGGCGATCCTGGTCCTGATTGTGGGCTATTTCTCGCCGCTACCGCCTAAAGCAGGAGAAGAAAAATGAAATGGATGAATGCGGTTGTTTGTGCGGCACTGCTGGCCGTGGCCGGTCCGGTATTCAGCGAGGGCGCGCCGGTGGAATCCCCGCGGGATTATGCCTATGGCCTGTCCCTTGATACCTCTGCCTCTTCGCCGTGGTATCGGGTCATGCTGCCGCTGGCGGTTTATCAGCAGAGCACATCGCCCGATCTGCGCGACGTGCGCGTGTTTAATCAGTCGGGTGAGCCGGTACCGTTCAGCCTGGTTACCACGACGCGTCCGCAGCCGGCACCGACCACCACGGCGCTGCGCCTCTTTGCGCTTAACGCCTCGCCGGGTGGGGAAGAGGGTAGCGGTGATAAAATTATGTTACGTGCCAGAAACGGCGTGGAGATTGTGCTGGAAGGGCAACACGGGGCGGCTGCCGGACAGCACTATCTGCTGACCCTGCCGGAAAACGCGACGCAGGTTCCGCTCTCTCAGCTCCAGCTTTTCTGGGACACGCCGCAGGGCTCGTGGCAGGGGACGGCATCGGTCTATTACAGCGAGGATCTGAAAAACTGGTATACCCTGCGCGAAGAGATGCCCCTGCTGGACGTGATGAGTGGACAGGATCGCCTGAAGCTCGACCGCATCGATACCGATCTGGTGTTATCTCCTGAGGCGAATCGCTATCTGCTGCTGGTGCTGAACACGGGGCGTTCAGCCCTGACGTTAACCGGCGTCAACGCGATTAACGCTCCTGCGCAGCCGGAATCAGAGCACATTAGCCTGGCGGGAGAGGGGGAGCGGCTATCCGATAGCGAAGCCGTGTGGCGCTGGAAACATCCGCAGCCTCTGAGTGCGATCGGCTTCATGCTGAATGGCGACGGCGTTCTCCCGGCAGAAATAGCCTGGCGGGGGGCGGACAAGGATCGGTGGCATACGCTGAAAAAAGAGGTGATCTACCAGCTCGGCGGCAAAACGTCTGAACCTGTTCCGCTCCCGGGCGGGCTGGTTGAGGCGGTAAAAATCAAGACCTTCAATGCGCGTTTGCCAGAGAACCTGCCGGGCGTGATCGGGCAACGCGTGCGCTATGATCTGGTGTTCAACGCGCAGGGGAAGGGGCCGTATCTGCTTGCATGGGGGAACGGGGCTGCGAAACCGGCAAGCGTGGAGACGGATATGCTGATCCCGACCGAACTGCGTAAAACCTACGATCTGGCAGCCCTGCCGATGGCGGATACGCTGGAACCTGTCCCGCTGGGCGGCGAGGCGCGTTTAACCGCGACGTCTGCGGCTGAGCAGGAAAGCAGAATGAAAACGCTGATGGTCTGGGGCGTACTGATCGTCGGGGTGATGGTGCTTGCGGGTATGGCATGGCGCATCTGGCGCGAGGTAAAAAAAGACGGCGCAGCATAAGCCATAAAAAAACCCGCGTAGTCGCGGGTTTTTTCGTAAACCGTGCCGATTACAGGCTGGATACGTTCTCAGACAGGTATTTAGCTACGCCGTCTGGGGAAGCCGCCATACCTTCTTTACCTTTTTCCCACTGAGCCGGGCACACTTCACCGTGCTCTTCGTGGAACTGGAGCGCGTCAACCATGCGCAGCATTTCGTCGATGTTACGACCCAGCGGCAGATCGTTCACAACCTGGTGACGAACGATGCCGTTCGCGTCGATCAGGAAAGAACCACGCAGCGCAACGCCAGCGTCCGGATGTTCGATACCGTAAGCCTGCTGGATTTCGCGTTTGATGTCCGCAACCATCGCGTATTTCACCGCACCGATGCCGCCGTTTTCGACAGGGGTGTTACGCCATGCGTTGTGTACAAATTCAGAGTCGAAGGAGACGCCAACCACTTCCACGCCACGCTTCTGGAATTCTTCGTAACGTTTGTCGAACGCGATCAGCTCAGACGGGCAAACGAAAGTGAAGTCCATTGGCCAGAAGAACAGAACGGTCGCTTTACCGTTGGTGTGCTGTTTGAAGTTGAAGTTTTCAACGATTTCACCGTTGCCCAGAACGGCGGCAGCTGTAAAATCCGGAGCCGGACGAGTTACCAGAACCATATGATTCTCCTGTAGATACTAAGGTTATTTGGAACGCAACGCGGGCCAGTATAGAGGCAGCGCGGGAATAAGACAAAGAGGTGGTAACAATCGTTCCACCAGCTTTTACCTATCAATCGAACCGGCATCACAGTTCTTTATTTTTCGCCTGCGCCATCATGCGCGGGTAGAACTGCCAGAAGCGCGTTTCCAGCGCGTCATAATGTTTGTCCAGGTCGTGCCAGGAGTCGCGCAGCGCGTCCAGACGCGGTCGACGGCTGGCCATGCCGTTGAGCACGTTCTGAATGAAATCCATCTCGCGGTAACGCTCCAGCCAGCGTTCAGACCACAGATAGTTATTCAGATTCACAAAGCGCGGTGGGGAGTCCGGCAAAATGATCGACACCTGCGCGTGGGCGTAGTGCACAAACTCAGGCAGCGACATATCAGGCGACAGCTGGGACCAGTGGCGCGACAGGAAATGATCCCACATGACGTCGAGCGTGATCGGCGCCACGCGTCGCGTTTCGGGGCGGAACCAGGCTTTGGCTTCCGTCACTTCCGGCAGGTTATCGGTCAGCACGTCGATGCGGCGGTGCATAAAAATCCCGTCAATAACCTCGGGGGAATAATCTTCCGCGGGGTTGCCGCGTACGAAATCGGCCAGCAAATTGCCTGAGAGGGAGCTGTCCGCGAGGTGAGCGAGATGCAGGTGAGCGAGAAAATTCATGCGTTTTATTCGTCCGGTGGCGGCTAGTTGTTGCAGCAAAAGGGTGTGAGCACTAGACTATGCCGCCTGTTTTTAAGTCACGAGTATACGTCATGCGCGTCGCCGATTTCTCCTTTGAACTACCTGAATCCCTGATTGCTCACTACCCCATGCCTGAGCGTAGCAGCTGTCGCTTGCTGTCACTGGACGGGCCAACGGGCGCGCTGACGCACGGTACTTTCACCGATCTGCTCGACAAGCTCAACCCTGGCGATCTGCTGGTCTTTAACAATACCCGCGTGATCCCAGCGCGTCTGTTTGGCCGTAAAGCCAGCGGCGGCAAGATTGAGGTGCTGGTCGAACGTATGCTCGATGATAAACGTATTCTGGCACATATTCGCGCATCCAAAGCGCCGAAGCCGGGCGCTGAACTGCTGCTGGGTGATGACGAGAGCATCAAAGCGACCATGACCGCGCGTCACGACGCGCTGTTCGAGGTGGAGTTTAACGACGAGCGCACGGTGCTGGATATCCTCAACGCCATCGGCCACATGCCGCTGCCGCCGTACATTGAACGCCCGGATGAAGAAGCCGACCGCGAGCTGTATCAGACCGTCTACAGCCAGAAGCCTGGCGCAGTGGCGGCGCCAACGGCGGGCCTGCACTTTGATGAACCGCTGCTGGAAAAGTTGCGCGCCAAGGGCATTGAGATGGCCTTCGTGACGCTGCACGTCGGCGCGGGGACGTTCCAGCCGGTGCGCGTGGACAGCATCGAAGACCACATCATGCACTCTGAGTATGCCGAAGTGCCGCAGGAGGTGGTTGATGCGGTGCTGGCGGCGAAAGCGCGCGGTAGCCGCGTCGTGGCCGTCGGTACAACGTCGGTACGTTCCCTTGAGAGCGCTGCGCAGGCCGCGAAAAAAGAGCTGATTGAGCCCTTCTTTGGCGATACGCAGATCTTTATCTACCCGGGCTATCAGTACAAAGTCATTGATGCGCTGGTGACCAACTTCCATCTGCCTGAATCGACGCTGATTATGCTGGTCTCCGCGTTTGCGGGGTATCAGCATACGATGAACGCCTACAAGTCTGCGGTAGAACAAAAATATCGCTTTTTTAGCTACGGTGACGCGATGTTTATCACGTACAATCCGCAGGCTTTGAATGAGCGTGTCGGGGAATAAGTCCGCGGCACCGTGTTACAACGTTGGACTGTTTTTCTGACGTCGGAGAAAAAATGAAATTTGAACTCGATACCACCGATGGCCGCGCGCGTCGCGGTCGCCTGGTGTTTGATCGCGGCGTGGTAGAAACCCCCGCGTTTATGCCTGTGGGCACGTACGGCACCGTAAAAGGAATGACGCCGGAAGAAGTTGAAGCCACTGGCGCACAGATTATTCTCGGCAACACCTTCCACCTGTGGCTGCGTCCAGGCCAGGAGATCATGAAGCTCCACGGCGACCTGCACGACTTCATGCAGTGGAAAGGCCCCATCCTCACCGACTCCGGCGGTTTCCAGGTCTTCAGCCTGGGCGATATCCGTAAGATCACCGAGCAGGGCGTACACTTCCGTAACCCGATCAACGGCGATCCAATCTTCCTCGATCCGGAAAAGTCTATGGAGATTCAGTACGATCTCGGCTCCGATATCGTGATGATCTTCGACGAATGTACGCCATACCCGGCGGACTGGGACTATGCCAAACGTTCCATGGAGATGTCCCTGCGTTGGGCGAAGCGTAGCCGCGACCGTTTTGACTCCCTGCAAAACAAAAATGCGCTGTTCGGCATTATCCAGGGCAGCGTTTACGAAGATTTACGCGATATCTCGGTTAAAGGTCTGGTAGAGATAGGCTTTGATGGCTACGCTGTCGGCGGTTTGGCTGTGGGTGAGCCGAAGGAAGATATGCACCGTATTCTGGAGCATGTCTGCCCGCAAATCCCGGCGGATAAACCACGATACCTGATGGGTGTGGGTAAACCAGAAGATCTGGTGGAAGGCGTACGTCGCGGCATTGATATGTTCGACTGCGTTATGCCAACCCGAAACGCACGTAACGGTCATCTGTTCGTTACCGATGGCGTGGTGAAAATCCGTAACGCGAAGCATAAGAGTGACACCAGCCCGCTCGATTCCGAGTGCGATTGCTATACCTGTCGCAATTATTCTCGCGCGTATCTGCATCATCTCGATCGTTGCAACGAGATTTTGGGGGCGCGTCTCAATACCATTCATAATCTTCGTTATTATCAGCGCTTAATGGCTGGTTTACGTAAGGCTATCGAAGAGGGTAAATTAGAGAGCTTCGTGACCGATTTCTACCAACGTCAGGGGCGGGATGTTCCACCGTTGAACGTTGATTAATTTTAATAATGAGGGAATTTGAATGAGCTTTTTTATTTCTGATGCGGTAGCAGCAACGGGTGCACCAGCGCAGGGCAGCCCGATGTCTCTGATTCTGATGCTGGTTGTGTTCGGTCTGATCTTCTACTTCATGATCCTGCGTCCACAGCAGAAGCGTACTAAAGAGCACAAAAACCTGATGAACTCCATCGCGAAGGGCGATGAAGTCCTGACCAATGGTGGCCTGGTGGGTCGCGTAACCAAAGTAGCGGAAAACGGCTACATTGCTATCGCCCTGAACGACACCACTGAAGTGGTTATCAAACGTGACTTCGTAGCTGCCGTTCTGCCGAAAGGCACCATGAAGGCGCTGTAATCCCAACTTTTCCCAAAGGGAACTGCCGTGTTAAACCGTTATCCTTTGTGGAAGTACATCATGCTGGTCGTCGTGATTATCGTCGGCCTGCTGTACGCGCTTCCCAACCTGTATGGTGAGGATCCGGCCGTTCAAATCACTGGCGCGCGCGGTGTCGCCGCCAGTGAGCAAACGCTGATCCAGGTCCAGAAAACGTTACAAGAAGAAAAAATTACCGCTAAGTCTGTGGCACTGGAAGAGGGCGCAATTCTTGCTCGCTTCGACACCACCGACACGCAGCTCCGCGCACGTGAAGCGCTGATGGGCGTGCTGGGTGATAAGTATGTCGTGGCGCTTAACCTTGCTCCTGCAACCCCACGCTGGCTGGCTGCGCTGAACGCAGAGCCAATGAAACTGGGTCTTGACCTGCGTGGCGGCGTTCACTTCCTGATGGAAGTGGATATGGATACCGCGCTCGGCAAGCTACAGGAACAGAATATCGACAGCCTGCGCAGCGATCTGCGCGATAAAGGCATTCCGTACACCACCGTACGTAAAGAAGATAACTACGGCATGAGCATCACGTTCCGCGACAGCGCGGCACGCGATCAGGCTGTGACCTATCTGTCTCAGCGTCACCGCGATCTGGTGATCACCTCTCAGGGCAGCAACCAGCTGCGTGCGGTAATGACCGACGCGCGTCTGAGTGAAGCACGTGAGTACGCCGTTCAGCAGAACATTAACATTCTGCGTAACCGTGTAAACCAGCTGGGCGTGGCTGAACCACTTGTACAGCGTCAGGGTGCTGACCGTATCGTGGTCGAACTGCCAGGTATCCAGGATACCGCCCGGGCGAAAGAGATTCTGGGCGCGACGGCGACTCTGGAGTTCCGTCTGGTTAACGCCAACGTTGACCAGGCTGCTGCGGCTTCAGGCCGTGTGCCGGGCGATTCCGAAGTGAAACAGACCCGCGAAGGCCAGCCGGTTGTGCTGTACAAACGCGTGATCCTGACCGGTGACCATATCACCGACTCCACTTCAAGCCAGGATGAGTACAACCAGCCGCAGGTTAACATCTCGCTGGACAGCGCAGGTGGCAACATCATGTCTAACTTCACCAAGGACAACATCGGCAAGCCGATGGCGACCCTGTTCGTGGAGTACAAAGACAGCGGTAAGAAAGACGCCAATGGCCGTGCCGTGCTGGTGAAAGAGGAAGAGGTGATTAACATCGCCAACATCCAGTCTCGTCTGGGTAACAGCTTCCGTATTACCGGTATCAGCAACCCGAACGAAGCGCGTCAGCTCTCTCTGCTGCTGCGTGCCGGTGCGCTGATTGCGCCAATTCAGATTGTTGAAGAGCGTACCATCGGTCCAACCCTGGGTATGCAGAACATCAAGCAGGGTCTGGAAGCGTGTCTGGCCGGTCTGGCGGTGTCCATCATCTTCATGATCTTCTTCTATAAGAAGTTCGGCCTGATTGCGACCTCCGCGCTGATTGCCAACCTGGTGCTGATCATCGGTATCATGTCCCTGCTGCCGGGGGCGACGCTAACCATGCCGGGTATCGCGGGTATCGTTCTAACCCTTGCGGTGGCGGTCGACGCCAACGTACTGATAAACGAACGTATTAAAGAAGAGCTGAGCAACGGTCGTTCTGTACAGCAGGCGATTGAAGAAGGCTACAAAGGGGCGTTCAGCTCCATCTTCGATGCGAACGTAACAACACTGATTAAGGTTCTTATCCTGTATGCAGTGGGTACTGGCGCGATCAAAGGCTTTGCGATTACTACCGGTATCGGTGTCGCAACGTCGATGTTTACCGCTATTGTCGGCACCCGTGCCATCGTGAACCTGCTGTACGGCGGCAAGCGCGTCAAAAAGCTGTCTATCTGAGGAGTGCGTTGTGGCACAGGAATATACTGTTGAACAATTGAACCACGGCCGTAAAGTCTGGGACTTTATGCGCTGGGACTACTGGGCCTTCGGCATTTCAGGTTTTCTGCTGATCTTGTCCATCGTCATTATGGGCGTGAAAGGCTTTAACTGGGGTCTGGATTTCACCGGTGGTACGGTGATCGAAATTACCCTGGAAAAACCGGTCGATATGGACCAGATGCGTGAGTCTCTGCAAAAAGCGGGCTTTGAAGAGCCGCTGCTACAGAACTTCGGCAGCAGCCGCGACATCATGGTGCGTATGCCGCCGGTACACGATGCCAACGGCAGCCAGGAGCTGGGCAGCAAGGTCGTTCAGGTTATTAACGAAACGACCAGCCAGGATGCAACGGTTAAGCGTATTGAGTTTGTCGGCCCGAGCGTTGGTGCTGACCTGGCACAGACCGGTGCGATGGCGCTGCTGGTGGCGCTGATCTCGATTCTGATTTACGTCGGTTTCCGCTTTGAGTGGCGACTGGCGGCAGGCGTGGTTATCGCTCTGGCGCACGACGTGGTGATCACCATGGGCATACTGTCTCTCTTCCACATTGAGATTGACCTGACGATTGTGGCATCCCTGATGTCCGTTATCGGTTACTCACTGAACGACAGTATCGTGGTATCTGACCGTATTCGTGAAAACTTCCGTAAGATCCGTCGCGGCACGCCGTACGAAATCTTTAACGTGTCGTTGACCCAGACGCTGCACCGTACGTTGATCACCTCCGGCACCACCCTGATGGTGATCCTGATGCTGTTCCTGTTCGGTGGCCCGGTGCTGGAAGGCTTCTCGCTGACCATGCTGATCGGTGTGTCTATCGGTACGGCCTCGTCTATCTACGTCGCGTCCGCGCTGGCGCTGAAGCTGGGCATGAAGCGCGAGCATCTGATCCAGCAGAAAGTCGAGAAAGAAGGGGCGGATCAGCCGTCCATTCTGCCGTAAGAGTCTTATGCGGTATCGAAATCCCGGCCTGCTGGCCGGGATTTTTTTTGTCTACTCCTGACAGTATGCATATCGCTGCTTCCGGCTCGACCGGTGCCTCAATATTGTGCAGACGGAGAGACGCTTTAGCGAAAGTGCGGACAGAGCTCTGGCAGATTTTTTGCGGAAGGTGAAGCAGTAAAAAGCCGGGTGGCGTCTACGCCTTACCCGGCCTACATTCGGATCGTAGGCCCGGCAAGCGCAGCGCCACCCGGCGAAGTCCGCACAGGTTAGAAGTTGTAACCCACGACCAGGTAACCACCCCAACCGGTAGAGCGAACGCTGAAGTCGCCGTTGCCGAAGTTCAGGCTGGCGTCGTCGTTCCACTGACCGCCGTTGTGCCAGTAACGCGCAACAACAGAGTAGTGCCAGTGATCGTAGTTCAGCGCCAGAATGTGGCTGGAGGCGATGGAGTTACTGGTACGAGCATGCTTCCCGTTGTTGTCATAGAAGTTATCGTCGCCCAGGTCTGAACCCCAGTCAAAGTTGGTGAAGCCGATATAGCTCAGGTTACCGCCCCACAGCTGAGTGATTGGCACAAAGTATTTCACTTTGAAACGGTAGCCATCCCACTCGTTCTCATTTGATGCGCCATAGTTCTGCCACTGGTATTTCGCATACACGTTCAGTGACAGGCTCATTGGCAGGCCGGTTTCGATGTCAGTACCCAGACCCATATACCAGGTGCTCTGTTCCTGAGAATCGTTGCGACCCATGTCATAGATGTAGTTGTTCGCGAAGTACCACTCTTTGAACGGACCAAACGCCAGGCTGGTGCCGGTCAGTTTGTCGATAGAGAAACGCGGTTCGATTTCCATGAACAGCGGGGAGCCATTGTTCCAGATACCTTTCGCATCGGAGTTACCGCCGAAGAATACCGGCAGATCGACGTAGCCGTAGAAATCAAACCAGTCTTTCTTGGCAAACGCTTCGTATTCCAGGTAGGTATCGTTGCGGATCTGCGGCCCGAAACGGGTGTGGTAGCTGCCTACCACGTTAACGCTCTGGTGCCACCAGTCGGAGAGATATTGTGGTTTGTCGTTTTCCGCTGCGTTAACAGTGAAAGAGGAGGACAGTGCCAGCACGGCGCCAGCTGCGAGTAATGTTTTTTTCATAATCATGCCACTGATTGAAATTCCCTTCCGGGAGTGAAAAATGCGCGAATTGCGTTTCTAAATATTTCGTGTTTCTGCGGAGCCTATTATAGGAATCCTTGCTCACAAAAATATGTGTTGTTTCACATATCTCTCACATACGTAATCGATTGCGTTCACGTTTGCGTACTTTAAACGGCCGGGATTGTAGCGGCAATCATTTATGTTGCCAATCCATACGAAATGTAAATGTTAGCGGAGTGACATTTCACTCCGCTAAAAGGGCGGGTTATTGCGCGGCAGGTTGAATGTCGTGAATGCGGATAAAGCCCAACTGTTTTGGCGTCAGTCCGCTCAGCTGGAGCGGGATATCAACATCGCTCGGTGCCAGCGTGCTGGCGGGGGCGGTGAAGAGCTGATTCTTCACATTCACCTCCTGATAGCTCTCCGTGGTGCCCTGAATCTGGCCCCACTCTACGGTGCCGCTGAAGGCGGGAAGCGGATCGTTGGATTCACCCTGAATGCGTAATGTTGCGCGCGTACCATCGGCATTCGCTGCAACATTCACCAGAGACATCTTTAGCGTGCCAATCTGGCTGTTCAGACGCGCGGGCGTGTTTGCACCCGGCAATAAATAAACGCCATTGCTGGATTTGGCATTCAGCGCGTTCTGCTGGGTGATCTTCACGGTTTCTTTATTAAGTTTGTCCATCGCCACATTGAGCGTATTCACGCTTTGTTTCATCTCGCGAACTTCACTTTGCTGTGCGCAGGCGCTGAGCGTGAACAGGCTCCCAACCAGCACTATTTTTAGGTAACGTCTTGTCATTGCGTTTAATTCCTTGAAATCACACATTGCTGCAATGGTAGACAGGATAGTGGCGTCAGGCATAGATCCTTTGTCTCAAAAAGCTCTTCCTTTGTTGTCGGGCCAGTTCAGGGTAAAATAGAAATCAGTTAACCAGATAACAGGGACATCGTATGCATTGCCCATTTTGCTCCGCTGTGGATACCAAAGTCATCGACTCACGTCTTGTAGGCGAAGGGTCTTCCGTGCGTCGTCGTCGGCAGTGTCTGGTGTGCAACGAGCGTTTTACCACCTTCGAAGTGGCAGAGCTGGTAATGCCGCGCGTGGTAAAAAGTAACGATGTGCGCGAACCGTTCAATGAAGAAAAACTGCGTAGCGGGATGCTCAAGGCGCTGGAAAAACGGCCCGTCAGCTCCGATGACGTCGAAATGGCGTTAAATCATATTAAATCTTATCTGCGGGGGCTAGGTGAGCGCGAAGTGCCGAGCAAAATGATCGGTAACCTGGTGATGGAACAGCTGAAAAAGCTCGATAAAGTCGCCTATATTCGCTTCGCCTCCGTTTACCGCAGCTTCGAAGACATTAAAGAGTTTGGCGAAGAGATCGCCCGCTTACAGGATTAAGCCTATGCAGGACGAGATGTACATGGCGAGAGCCATGAAGCTGGCGCAGCGCGGTCGGTTTACCACTCACCCTAACCCTAATGTCGGCTGCGTCATTGTTAAAGATGGCGAGATCGTGGGTGAAGGTTTTCACTACCGCGCAGGCGAGCCGCACGCTGAAGTGCATGCCCTGCGCATGGCGGGGGAGAGGGCGCGTGGCGCGACGGCTTACGTGACGCTGGAGCCATGCAGTCATCACGGGCGCACGCCTCCGTGCTGCGAAGCACTGATTGCGGCGGGAGTCTCGCGCGTTGTCGCCGCCATGCAGGATCCTAACCCGCAGGTGGCGGGCCGCGGGCTGTATCGTCTGCAACAGGAAGGGATCGACGTCAGTCACGGCCTGATGATGCAGGATGCCGAAGCCATCAACAAAGGCTTCCTGAAGCGTATGCGCACCGGTTTCCCGTTTATCCAGCTTAAGCTTGGCGCGTCACTGGATGGCCGCACGGCGATGGCGAACGGCGAGAGCCAGTGGATCACCTCGCCACAGGCAAGGCGCGATGTGCAACGTCTGCGCGCACAAAGCCATGCTATTCTCACCAGCAGTGAAACGGTGCTGGCTGACGATCCGGCCCTTACCGTGCGCTGGGATGAGCTGAATGCCGATACCCAGGCGCTCTATCCGCAGGAGAACCTGCGTCAGCCGCTGCGCATTATTATTGATAGCCAGAACCGCGTGACGCCGGAACACCGTATCGTGCAGCAGCCGGGGGAAACCTGGATTGCCCGCACCAAAGAAGATACGCGCGAATGGCCGCAAGGCGTGCGCTGCATTATGGTACCGGAGCACAACGGGCATCTCGATCTGGTGGTGCTGATGATGCTGCTGGGTAAACAGCAGGTCAACAGCATCTGGGTTGAAGCCGGTCCGACGCTCGCCGGCGCGCTGCTCCAGGCAGGGCTGGTGGATGAGCTTCTGGTCTACGTTGCGCCTAAACTGTTAGGTAACTACGCGCGCGGCCTGTTTGTGCTGCCCGGCCTTGAAAAACTGGCCGATGCGCCGCAACTCTCATTCAGCGAGATTCGTCCGGTAGGCCCGGATGTCTGCCTCCATTTAACGACAGCGTAATTGCTCCTGAAATAGGGAAGCAGTGCGCAAAGTATTATGATAAAATCCGCCCCCCTGCGGGGCCAAATGAACCCGTAAAGGAAGAGTATGAACATTATTGAAGCTGCTGTAGCTACCCCGGACGCTCGCGTCGCCATCACCATTGCGCGTTTCAACAACTTCATCAACGACAGCCTGCTGGAAGGTGCGGTTGACGCCCTGAAACGTATCGGCCAGGTTAAAGATGACAACATTACCGTCGTTTGGGTACCAGGTGCTTACGAACTGCCACTGGCAGCGGGCGCGCTGGCGAAAACCGGTAAATACGACGCGGTGATTGCACTGGGTACTGTTATTCGTGGCGGCACTGCGCACTTCGAATACGTTGCGGGCGGTGCAAGCAATGGTCTGGCGCACGTTGCACAGGATGCTGAAATTCCTGTCGCGTTCGGCGTACTGACTACCGAAAGTATTGAACAAGCCATCGAACGTGCTGGCACCAAAGCCGGTAACAAAGGTGCAGAAGCTGCACTGACCGCGCTTGAAATGATCAATGTATTGAAAGCCATCAAGGCCTGATTTTTTTGTAAGGGGAATTCCGTGAAACCTGCTGCTCGTCGCCGCGCCCGTGAATGTGCCGTCCAGGCACTTTACTCCTGGCAGTTGTCCCAGAACGACATCGCTGATGTTGAATACCAGTTCCTGTCAGAACAGGACGTGAAAGACGTTGACGTTCTGTACTTCCGTGAACTGCTGTCGGGAGTGGCGACTAATAGCGCGTATCTCGATGGTCTGATGAAGCCATACCTGTCCCGTCTGCTCGAAGAGCTGGGCCAGGTCGAAAAAGCAGTGTTGCGTATCGCGCTGTTTGAGCTGTCTAAACGTGATGATGTGCCGTACAAAGTGGCCATCAACGAAGCGATCGAACTGGCAAAAACCTTCGGCGCTGAAGACAGCCACAAGTTTGTAAACGGAGTGCTGGATAAAGCCGCACCTGCGATCCGTCCCCACAAAAAGTGATCCGCAAACCGGAGTCTTGCATTGCCTTTTTGGCAGTGCGGCTCCGGTTTTTTCTTTTATTTGCTGAGGCATAACGTATGGCATGCGGCGAATTCTCCCTGATTGCCCGTTATTTCGACCGTGTCAGAACCTCTCGTCTTGATGTTGAAACCGGCATTGGCGATGACTGCGCACTTCTCAATATTCCCGAAAAACAGACGCTGGCAATCAGCACCGACACCTTAGTATGTGGGCGTCACTTCCTGCCCGATATCGATCCTGCCGACCTGGCGTATAAGGCGCTGGCGGTAAACGTTAGCGATCTGGCGGCAATGGGCGCCGACCCGGCCTGGCTGACGCTGGCTCTGACCCTGCCGGAGGTGGATGAAGCCTGGCTTGAAGCCTTCAGCGATGCCCTGTTTGAACAGCTTAATTATTACGATATGCAGCTGATTGGTGGTGATACCACCGCCGGGCCGCTGTCGATGACCCTGGCAATCCACGGCTATGTGCCAGCGGGGCGCGCGCTGAAGCGTTCGGGCGCAAAACCGGGCGACTGGATCTACGTGACCGGTACGCCGGGGGATAGCGCGGCCGGGCTGGCGATCCTTCAGAACCGTTTAGCAGTTGAAGATGCTGACGATGCGGCGTACCTGGTGAAGCGCCACCTGCGGCCCACACCGCGTATTTTGCACGGTCAGGCGCTGCGCGAGCGGGCCAGTTCTGCTATCGATCTCTCTGACGGGCTGATCTCCGATCTCGGCCATATCCTGAAGGCCAGTGGCGTGGGCGCACGGATCGATCTGGATCTGTTCCCACTGTCAGAGCCGTTGCGTCGCCATGCCGATCCTGAACAGGCGCTGCGCTGGGCACTATCCGGTGGGGAAGATTATGAGCTGTGCTTTACCGTTCCCGAGCTGAATCGCGGGACGCTGGATGTGGCGTTAGCGCATCTGGGGGCGAAATTTACCTGCATCGGGCAGGTGATGCCGGAAAGTGAAGGGCTGCTGTTTGTCCGCGACGGCGCCCCGGTTACGCTTGACTGGAAAGGGTACGATCACTTCGCGTAATTTTGTGCGCTCTGTATTGCCGGGTGGCGCTGCGCTTACCCGGCCTACGGATTTTGTTCCCTGAATTGTTTATTTAAACCCTACCACCGGATGTTGCTGATACGGCGTCTCCAGCTCGGCAATCTGCTCCGGCGTCAACGATAAGTCCACCGCACTCAACAACTCGTCCAGCTGTTCTTCCCGCGATGTGCCCACAATCGGCGCGGCGACACCGCGCTTGCTCAGCAGCCACGCAAGCGCTACCTGTGCGCGCGTTGCACCGATATCGTCGGCGATCCTGGCTAATCGTTCGGCAATTAACGCATCGCTGGCTTCTGTATCGTCATACAGATTTTTACCTACTTCATCCGATACCAGCCGGGCGGTAGTTTCACCCCACGGACGGGTTAACCTTCCGCGCGCCAGCGGGCTCCACGGAATCACCGCCACGCCTTCCTGGTAGCAGAGCGGCAGCATCTCACGTTCTTCTTCCCGGTAGATCAGGTTGTAGTGATCCTGCATAGTGACAAAGCGCGCCCAGCCGTTCTGCGCCTGGAGATCGAGCGCCTGAGCAAACTGTGAGGCATGCATGGACGATGCGCCGATGTAGCGCGCTTTACCGGCTTTCACGACGTCGTTCAACGCTTCAAGCGTCTCTTCGATCGGCGTGTTGTAATCCCAGCGGTGAATTTGCAGCAGGTCGACGTAATCCATGTTCAGGCGTCTGAGGCTGTCATCAATGGAGCGCAGGATCTGCGCGCGAGAAAGGCCTTCCGCCAGATCGCCTGACGGGTAATACACCTTGGTGGCGACCACAATCTCATCCCGACGGGCAAAATCTCGCAGGGCGCGGCCCACAATCTCTTCGCTGCTGCCGTCGGAGTAGCTGTTGGCGGTATCGAAGAAGTTGATGCCGCCGTCAATGGCGCGCTTAATGATAGGGCGGCTGCTCTCTTCCGGCAGCGTCCAGGCGTGATTTCCCCGGTCAGGCTCGCCAAACGTCATGCAGCCCAGGCAAAGCCGGGACACCTTGAGGTCTGTTTTTCCTAATGTCGTGTATTGCATGGTTCCGCTCCTGCTGTTTAAACAATACGTTTAAGCATAGCAGGAGCAGAAAAGGGGAGGGATCAGGCCAGCCAGGTGCGGATTTTAGCTTCGATACCGACGGCGTCCAGGCCAATGTCGGCGCGCGCCTCGTCCTGAGTGCCTTGCGGGATGAAGTGGTCCGGCAGGCCGAGATTAAGCACCGGAACGACTTTACGGTTCGCCATCAGCACTTCGTTCACGCCGCTACCCGCGCCACCCATGATGGCGTTCTCTTCCAGCGTGACCAGCACCTCATGGCTTTCCGCCATGCTCAGAATCAGAGATTCATCGAGCGGCTTCACAAATCGCATATCGACGAGCGTCGCATTCAGGGTTTCAGCGACTTTTGCCGCTTCCGGCATCAGCGTACCAAAGTTCAGGATCGCCACTTTTTCACCGCGACGTTTCACCAGACCTTTACCGATATCCAGTTTTTCCAGCGGCCGTAATTCAACGCCAAGGGCATTGCCGCGTGGATAACGTACCGCACAGGGACCGTCCTGATAGTGGTAACCGGTATACAGCATCTGACGACACTCGTTTTCGTCGCTTGGCGTCATGATCACCATGTCCGGGATGCAGCGCAGGAAGGAGAGGTCAAATGCGCCCTGGTGCGTCTGGCCGTCAGCCCCCACGATGCCCGCACGGTCGATAGCAAACAGCACCGGCAGCTTCTGGATGGCAACGTCATGGATCACCTGATCGTAGGCGCGTTGCAGGAAGGTAGAGTAAATCGCTACCACCGGCTTGTAGCCGCCAATCGCCAGGCCCGCTGCGAAGGTTACCGCGTGCTGCTCGGCAATGGCGACGTCGAAATACTGGTCCGGGTATTTTTTGGAAAACTCGACCATGCCGGAGCCTTCACGCATGGCAGGCGTCACCGCCATCAGCGTGTTGTCTTTCGCCGCCGTTTCGCACAGCCAGTCGCCAAAGATTTTTGAGTAGCTCGGCATTCCGCCGCTGCTTTTCGGCAGACAACCGCTGGTATGGTCGAACTTGGGCACCGCGTGGAAGGTGATCGGATCTTTTTCCGCCGGTTCGTAACCACGCCCTTTTTTGGTCATGATATGCAGGAACTGCGGGCCTTTCAGGTCGCGCATGTTTTTAAGCGTCGTCACCAGACCTAACACATCGTGGCCGTCCACCGGGCCAATATAGTTAAAGCCCAGCTCTTCAAACAGCGTACCCGGCACGACCATGCCTTTGATATGTTCTTCGGTACGCTTAAGCAGCTCTTTGATCGGCGGTACGCCGGAGAAGACTTTTTTCCCGCCTTCGCGCAGTGAGGAGTAAAGCTTACCGGACAGCAGCTGCGCCAGATGGTTATTCAGCGCGCCGACGTTCTCGGAGATCGACATTTCGTTATCGTTGAGGATCACCAGCATGTCCGGTTTGATATCGCCCGCGTGGTTCATGGCCTCAAAAGCCATCCCGGCGGTGATCGCCCCGTCACCAATCACGCAGACGGTACGGCGTTGCTTATTCTCTTTTTCGGCGGCAACGGCAATACCAATGCCCGCAGAAATGGAGGTGGAAGAGTGGCCGACGCTTAACACGTCAAACTCGCTCTCGCCGCGCCACGGGAACGGATGCAGGCCGCCTTTCTGGCGAATGGTGCCAATCTTATCGCGACGTCCGGTCAGAATTTTGTGCGGATAGGCCTGGTGGCCAACATCCCAGATCAGCTGATCGAACGGCGTGTTATAGACGTAATGCAACGCCACGGTCAGCTCAACCGTGCCAAGTCCGGAGGCGAAGTGGCCGCTGGAGCGGCTAACGCTGTCGAGCAGGTAGCGACGCAGCTCGTCACACAGCTTCGGCAGACTCTCTTTCGGCAACAGACGTAACTCCTGAGTGGAGTCAACTAACGCCAGTGTCGGGTATTTGGCAATATCAAAACTCATCAAAGGCTCATCGAGATATATAGTTTATTTATTACGCTGGATTATGTAGTCCGCTAGCGCTTCCAGTGCCGAGGTATCCAGCGATTGCGCGGCCAGCTCATTCAGTGACCGGCGGGCATCGTCTATCAGATCCCGGGCTTTACGTTGGGCATGCTCAAGGCCCAACAGGGCGGGGTAGGTACTTTTGCCAAGCTGCTGATCCGCACCCTGGCGTTTTCCCAATGTTGCAGTATCGCCCACCACATCCAGAATGTCATCCTGAACCTGGAAAGCCAGACCGATACTTTCTGCGTATCTGTCCAGAACCGGCAGGGCTTTACGCCCGCGTTCACCCGCGCTCAACGCGCCCAGACGAACGGCTGCCCGAATCAGGGCGCCCGTTTTGTGACGGTGGATGCGCTCCAGCTGTTCCAGAGTTACCTGACGACCTTCAGCCTCTAAATCCAGCGCCTGGCCGCCGCACATCCCGGCGACGCCGCTGGCCATTGCCAGTTCGGACACCATTGCCAGACGATCGCGATCGCTCACTTCAACCATCGGCGCATCGCTCAGAATAGAGAACGCCAGGGTTTGCAGCGCATCACCCGCCAGAATGGCATTCGCTTCGCCGAACTTAATGTGGCAGGTCGGCTGACCGCGACGCAGATCGTCATCGTCCATGGCCGGCAAATCATCGTGGATCAGCGAATAGGCGTGGATACACTCCACAGCGGCTGCCGGGGCGTCCAGCGAGTTATCGCTGATACCGAACATATTGCCCGTGGCATACACCAGGAACGGACGCAGGCGTTTACCCCCCAAGAGTGCGCCATAGTGCATGGCTTCAACCAGAGGAGTGTTCTGAAAAGGCTGCGGCTCAATGAAACGGCGCAGCGCGTCGTTGGCGCGGATGACGCGCGCCTGAAGCGCGTTGGAAAAATCCATTTACTCGGCGTCCGGTGTGAATGGCGTGGTTTTAGCGTCTTCGCTGTCGGAAAGCAGGATCTGCACACGCTGCTCGGCCTGCTGGAGTTTTACCTGCCCCTGGCGCGCGAGCTGCACGCCGCGTTCAAATTCGTTGAGCGCGTCTTCCAGCGGGAGATCGCCGCTCTCAAGACGGGTAACGATCTGCTCCAGTTCACTCAGCGCAGTTTCGAAACTGGCCGGTGCGTCGTTTTTCTTCGGCATAGTGAATTGACTCTTAAATTTTTCGCCCTGACATGGTAACGGACTCAGGGCAATTATCAAATAACGCGAGTGGCGCGATGGTGGTATACTTGCGCGCCTGGATGCAGCCACGGGTGTGGGCTGCTGTATCATTTTCCACTACAAGCCTTTATAAGCTTGCCTAAGAAACATTGCCGCCATGAAGTTTATCATTAAATTGTTCCCTGAAATCACCATCAAAAGCCAATCCGTGCGTTTGCGCTTTATTAAAATTCTCACCGGGAACATTCGTAACGTATTAAAACACTACGACGAAATGCTCGCCGTGGTGCGTCACTGGGACCACGTTGAAGTCCGCGCGAAAGACGAAAACAAACGTCTTGATATTCGCGACGCGCTGACCCGTATCCCGGGTATTCACCATATTCTGGAAGTGGAAGACGTTCCCTTCACCGATATGCACGATATCTTCGAAAAGGCGCTGGTACAGTACCGCGATCAGATCGAAGGGAAAACGTTCTGCGTACGCGTGAAGCGCCGTGGTAAGCATGAGTTTAGCTCCATTGACGTTGAGCGCTATGTCGGCGGCGGTCTGAACCAGCACGTTGAGACGGCGCGCGTGCGCCTGACTAATCCGGACGTTACCGTTAATCTTGAGATCGAAAACGATCGCCTGCTGCTGGTTAAGGGCCGTTATGAAGGTATTGGCGGCTTCCCGATCGGCACGCAAGAAGATGTGCTGTCGCTGATCTCCGGCGGGTTCGATTCCGGCGTTTCCAGCTATATGCTGATGCGTCGCGGCTGCCGCGTGCACTACTGCTTCTTTAACCTGGGCGGCGCGGCGCATGAAATCGGCGTACGTCAGGTGGCGCATTACCTGTGGAACCGCTTCGGCAGCTCTCACCGCGTGCGTTTCGTGGCGATCAACTTTGAGCCGGTGGTCGGCGAAATTCTTGAGAAAGTGGATGACGGCCAGATGGGCGTGGTCCTGAAACGTATGATGGTGCGTGCGGCGTCCAAAGTGGCTGAGCGCTACGGCGTGCAGGCGCTGGTCACCGGTGAAGCACTGGGGCAGGTCTCCAGCCAGACGCTGACCAACCTGCGTCTTATCGACAACGTGTCTGATACGCTGATCCTGCGTCCGCTGATCTCTCACGATAAAGAGCACATCATCGATCTGGCGCGTAAAATCGGTACTGAAGATTTTGCCCGCACCATGCCGGAATATTGCGGCGTGATCTCAAAAAGTCCAACCATTAAAGCGGTGAAGGCGAAGATCGAAGCGGAAGAAGAGAACTTCGATTTCAGCATCCTGGAAAAAGTGGTGGCGGAAGCGTCCAACATCGATATCCGTGAGATCGCCCAGCAGACCGAGCAGGACGTAGTTGAGGTGGAGACGGTCAGCGGCTTCGGTGCTAACGATACGATTCTGGATATTCGTTCTGTTGATGAGCAGGATGACAAGCCGTTGCAGGTGGAAGGCGTCGAGGTGGTTTCGCTGCCGTTCTACAAGCTGAGCACCCAGTTTGGCGATCTCGACCAGAGCAAAACGTATCTGCTGTGGTGCGAACGTGGGGTCATGAGCCGTTTACAGGCGCTGTACCTGCGCGAGCAGGGCTTCGCGAACGTGAAGGTGTATCGCCCGTAGCCTATTGCCCGGTGGCGCTTCGCTTACCGGGCCTACGGTACCGTACACTTGTAGGCCGGGTAAGGCGTAGCCGCCACCCGGCTTTTTTTACTCGTAGTAGTTATAAATCCCTGCCGCCATCACCAGCGATGACGCCACTTCGTACGCTTTTTCGCGCCCGACCAGCAGGTCAATAATCTTCAGGCCAAAATCAATGGCGGTACCCGGCCCCTGGCTGGTGAGCAGGTTAACGCGCGGATCCCAGACCACGCGTTTATCCACCCACTGGTCATCCGGAATCGTATCCTTCAGGCCTGGGAAGCCGGTCATATTGCCGATGGGGAAAATGTCGTGCGGAACCAGTACCGTACCTGCGGCCGCACAGATTGCCGCGACGATACGCCCGGAAAGATGAAACTGACGAACGGTTTCAACCAGCAGCGGGCTGTCGCGGAAACACTCCGCGCCCTTCAGACCGCCCGGCAGCACGATAATGTCGTAATCACCGTCCGCCACCTGTACAAGCGGTGCATCTGCCAGGATCTTGACCCCACGCGAGCAGGTAATCGCCAGACTTCCGTCGCTGGCGACGCTGGCGGTGGTAACCTTAATACCACCACGTACCATCAAATCAATGGTGGTGACCGCTTCTGTCTCTTCGCTACCAGGGGCGAGGCATACCAGTGCCGATGCGCTCATACTCACTCTCCTTTCGTTTAACTAACTCAAACAGACGGCTGTTTTCCGCAACGGTAATGCCGTGTGCCCGGGCGCGTTTTAACAGATAACCGGTAATGTAATCAATTTCGGTATGCCGCATAGCCCGGATATCCTGCAGCATTGAGGAGATATTTTCTGCCGTACTCTCAATGACCTGGTCGACATAATAACGTAAATCAGACTCTGAGGTGTGGTAGCCTTCGCGTTCAATGACGGCGGCAACTTCCCGGCAAATCAGCGCTAACCGATCGGGATGCTGGCGCAGATCACCGTTAGGGCAATCCAGCAGGGCAGTCAGCGGATTGATCGCGCAGTTGACCGCCAGTTTGCGCCACAGTTCTGCGCGAATGTTATTGTGCCAGGCGACGTCAGGCAGCGTGCTTTGCAGGGTATCCGCAAGATAGCTGTAATCGCTGGGCTGTTCACGCGCCGGGCCGATATGGGTGATGCCACTGGCAACATGAATAATGACGTTACCGTCGCGGCGTGCCGCGTGGGTGGTTGTTCCCATCAGCAGCGGTTGCCGGACAGACTTTAGCTCTTCAATGGTACCCATACCGTTGTGAATCAGCAGGACTGGCGTGCTTTCAGGTAATTGGGCGGCCAGGCTTTTCACCGCATCGGAGACCTGCCAGGCCTTCAGCGTGACCAGCAGTAGATCGCTGCTCGCGAGAAATTCCGGATCGTTTGCCGTCAAAGACTCGTTAAAAATTGAACCGTCTGTACCCATCACATTCACACTGCAATAGGGTTGGGGAATTCGCAGCCAGCCCTGAACGTCGTGTCCCTGTTTGCATAGCGCGCTAAGCCAGAGTTGACCAAGGGCGCCGCATCCAAGCACTGTTACTTTCATTGTTCCTCCTCACCTGCAACTGCGCCAGGTGCTAAGGCGCTAAGTATAGCGCCATCAGCTAAGCTTCTCGTTATGCCTCGTTGCAGGTATTATGCAACGCAACAAAAATGAAGGGAGAAGAAAAGATGCCATCTTTCGATATTGTTTCTGAAGTTGATCTGCAGGAAGCGCGTAACGGCGTAGATAATGCTATTCGTGAAGTGGAGTCACGTTTCGATTTTCGTGGCGTTGAGGCGACCATTGAACTGAACGACGCGAACAAGACAATCAAAGTCCTGAGTGAGTCTGATTTCCAGGTCAACCAACTGCTGGATATCCTGCGCGCCAAGCTGCTCAAGCGCGGCATTGAAGGGACCTCACTTGATGTACCGGAAGATTTTGTTCACAGCGGAAAAACCTGGTTTGTGGAAGCGAAGCTGAAGCAGGGGATTGAAAGCGCGGTACAGAAAAAAATCGTTAAGCTTATCAAAGACAGTAAGCTGAAAGTGCAGGCGCAGATCCAGGGGGAAGAGATCCGCGTGACCGGAAAATCCCGTGATGACCTGCAATCCGTGATGGCGCTGGTGCGTGGCGGCGATCTCGGTCAGCCATTCCAGTTTAAAAACTTCCGCGATTAAGACAATTATGCCCGGCTAAACCGGGCATTTTTTCACGCCTTCAGCGCCTGCTCTACCTCAAAGCGGTTAGTCACTTTGCTGTCAATTTTGACATACGCACTGCGCTCTTCCGGGACAATCAGCACTTCGCTCACGCCCTCTGTCGCTTCCAGACGCTGTTGTAACGCGTCACCGATTGCCACGTCATCGGGAATTTCTACCCGCAGGCTACTCACATAGCGCGGCTCTTTCATGGTGCTGGCAACAAACAGCCAGAGCATCGCCAGCAGCGCACCGGCGAGGAACACGGTCTGAGAATCAAAAAGACCGTCCACCCAGCCGCCGAGGGACCCGCCGATCGCCACGCCGAGAAACTGGCTGGTGGAGTAAATGCCCATCGCGGTGCCTTTGTATCCTGCCGGAGACTCTTTGCTGATAAGCGACGGCAGCAGGGCTTCCATCAGATTAAACGCCAGGAAGAACAGCTGTACGCCTGCGATCAGCTCCCAGAAATGTGGGCCGGCGCCCCACAGCACAATCTCGGCAATCAACAGTAACGCCACGCAGCCCACGAAGACGCGTTTCATTTTGCGCTTCACTTCGGCGTAAATAATGAAGGGCACAACGGAGACAAACGAGATCAGCATTGTGACCAGATAAATTTTCCAGTGCTCTGCCGCCGGGAAACCTGCTGCGGCAAGTTGACCGGGCAGGGCGACAAAGGTGGACATCAGCAGAATGTGCAGGCACATAATGCCGAAGTTCAGCTTAAGCAGGCGCGGCTCGGCGATGACTTTGCTGAAGCAGCCTTTGACCATCCCGGATTCACGGTTCAGGACATGGTTTTTACTGTCCGGCACAACCCACAGCGTGAGTGCGATCCCGATGGTTGCCAGCACGGCTATCATCCAGAACAGGGCGTGCAGGCCGAGTGAATGGGTAATAATCGGCCCCAGCACCATGGCAATGGCAAACGTGACGCCGAAGCTGACGCCAATAAACGCCATGGCTTTGGTGCGGTTTTGCTCGCGGGTTAAATCTGACAGCAGCGCCATCACGGCGGCGGCAATCGCCCCGGAACCTTGCAGGGCGCGGCCAAGAATAATTCCCCAGATGGAGTGGGAGAGGGCAGCGATGATGCTGCCAAGTACAAACACCAGCAGCCCGCCGACAATCAGCGGTTTGCGACCCACGCGGTCGGAGAGCAGGCCAAAGGGGATCTGGAATATCGCCTGCGCCAGGCCGTAGATACCGATAGCCAGACCAATCAGCGCTTCGCTGGCACCCTGTAACGCCATGCCATATGTGGTCAGAACGGGCAGGACCATAAACATGCCAAGCATCCGCAGCGAGAAAACAGTCCCTAAACCCCAGGTCGCACGCAGTTCGCCTGGCGTCATTTTATAATCGTTCATTACCACCTCTACCAAAAAGCAGGCCATAGTTTAGGCGGGGTGATAAGTGCGGTAAATAGGTGTTTGTTTAAGAGATATTACGAGGGTGTGATAAAAGCACCCCCGGATAAAAAATTACGCCTCGACGCGCAACCCGTAGCTTTTAAATTTCTCAAGAACAATGGCAATTTCATCGTCACTGAGTACCGGAACGGGATCCACGATCGCCAGCGTGGCCAGGTAGAGTTTTGCCAGCACCTCTACCTCCTGCGCCAGCCACAGTGCCTTCTCAAGATTTTCTTCGCAGGTGATCAGGCCGTGGTGCTGTAATAGCGTCGCTTTGCGATCGCGTAACGCGACCGCGACATGCTCTGACAGCGCGCGCGTCCCGAAGGTCGCGTAAGGCGCGCAGGGAATGGAGTTTCCCCCGGCGGCGGCAATCATATAGTGAATAGCAGGAATGGGGCGGTTGAGTATCGAGACGGCGGTACAGTTAACCGCATGGTTATGGACGACGGCGTTAGCATTCGGGCGGGTCTGATACACAACCTGATGAAAACGCCATTCGCTGGAGGGCAGTTTATCCTCTTCGTGTCGCCCCTGTGCATCGACATAGACGATACTCTCTTCGGTCAGATGCTCGTAGGGAATTCCGGTCGGCGTAATCAGCATACCGTCGCGATAGCGAACGCTGATATTCCCGGCGGTGCCCTGATTTAATCCCATGCGGGTCATCTCAAGGCAGGTGTCGATAATGTCTCTGGCTAATCGGGCTCGTTCCATTTTTTATTCTCCGGGTACAGTTTTATTTTTACTGGCGGGAACGTTTGACCAGCTTCATATCGACTTTCGCCGTCTCGTTGACCGCTTCGCCGTCGATGGCTCGCTGCATCAGTTCAAACGCTTTTTCCGCCCAGGTATCTTCATCCTGCTGCATGGACCAGACGCTGTTAGGCAGGAACCCCAGCATGGGGTGCTCATCGAAGGTGCCAATATTGATGTGTTGAGGCACGGTACCGGTACGCGTCCGCAGGGCTTCGATTGCCCCTTCCAGGACGGGTAACGATGAGGCGATAAACGCCTGCGGAACACCCTGGCTGTCGATAAGCGAATCCATCAGGGCATATCCCCCCTCCGGCGTATTGTCCGGCCCTTCGATGACCCACTCGCGATGGTGAATACCGGCTGTTTTCAGGGCCTGCAAATAGCCGTTCAGACGGTCCGTAATGCTGGGCAGTGCGGTATCGCCCACAAGGAACCAGAGCGGCGTTTTGCACTCTTCCAGCATATTGCGGGCCAGTTCATCCCCCCCAGCCTCGTTATGACTCTCTACCAGCGCGTTGTCAGTAAAGCCAAAATCCCGGTCGAGGAGCACCAGTGGCTTTTGGATCTGCCGCAAATGATGCTGCTGATTCTCCAGCGTTGAGGGAACGATAAATAAGCCGTCCACGTTGCGCGCCATCAGAGCTTTTACCAGCTTGTTTTCGTAATCCACATCGTTGTAAGTACAGCTGATCATCAGCTGGTAGCCCGAACGGCGGCAGCGCAGTTCGAGTTTCTCGGCGAGCGTTGCAAAGAACACGTTTGAGATGTTGGGCACGATGAGCCCCAGCGTCTCGGTTTTGTTTAACTTCAGACTGCGCGCCGAATGGTTGAGGGTATAGCCGAAGCGCTCGACGTGTTCATTAATTCGGGACTGTGTTTTCACACTGATCCGATACTGTTCGGCTTTCCCGCTCAGTACCAGCCGCACGGTGGTGACGGATAAATTCAGATCCTTCGCTATCTGTTCAACTGTTTTGGCCATCGCTACGCCTCAATCCTTAATGTACGTAAAAACTGCTGATAAAGCATACGCATCCTGCCATTACATTTCCTGCTGCATCAGGAGATTAAGCGCCTGTTGCTGGGTCCACAGCATCAGGTACGCCTCATATTTTTGCCGGTGGAAGGCCGCGGTTTCCGGCCGACAGGTGATGATATCGCCGGCTTTGACCATTTCCCGGGTGGCGTCGGTAAGCGTTGCCCATGCACCGCTCGCCACAGCGCCGCAAATGGCCGCGCCGAGAGTGACCGCATCTTCTTCGGCTAAAAGGTGAATATCGCAGCCTGTGGCATCGGCATACTCCCGCAGCCAGAGCCGGTTATGAGTAGCTCCACCACAAATGACAATGCGCGACAAGGTGTGCCCATGATGTTTCAGAGTATCCATAATGTGTCGTGTGCCGTAGGCAATGGCCTGTAGCGTAGCCAGATAGAGCCTCGCCAGCGCGCGCTCACCGGTCTCTAATGTCAGACCGACAACGCTGCCCCGGGCATCAGGACGCGAACGCGGCGAGCGGTTGCCGTGGTGATCGGCCAGAATGTGCAGGTTGCGGGTGGGATATTTTTCTTCCTGTTCAAGTGCGGCTACCCAGTCGTTGAGTAATGCCACCGGATGGCATTGCGCCGCTTCTGCTTTTGCAAACAGCTCTGCGCTGACTCCGTGCTCGCGCAACGTCCAGTCGACCAGCGCCCCGGCAGCACTTTGCCCGCCTTCCGTCAGCCAGTAGCCCGGCAGCATGGCGCTCCAGTAAGGTCCCCAGACGCCGGGCGTATGGATCTCCGTCTGACTGGCAAGCATATGGCAGTTCGAGGTTCCGCTGATGAGCGCCAGCGTGCCTTCCGGGTGTGAGCCTGTCAGCGCCACGCCACCCGCGTGGGCATCGATCATGCCGCTTGCCACAACCACTTCTTCGGACAAACCCAGAGCTTGCGCTGCCTGCGGGCTAAGTTTCCCGACGCATTCAGCGACGTCCAGAATAGTGCCGGGAATTTTTGTCAGTAAGTTTTCCAGCCCCACCGCTCTGAGCAGCGATTCGCTGAACTGCGCCTCATGCGCAAGGTAGTTCCATTTGCAGGTGAGGGTGCACAGGCTGGCGACGTCCTGGCCCGTCGCTTTCCAGACCAGAAAATCGGCAAGGTCGTAAAAGCGCCAGGCCTGATTCCAGGTTTCAGGATGATGCCGCTGCAACCACAGCAGTTTTGGCAACTCCATCTCGATGCTGACCTCGCCGCCCACGTAGCACAGGGCCGGATCGCGTGTGGCATTGATGTGAACGGTTTCTTCGTGAGCACGATGATCCATCCACATAATGATGTCCTGCGATGCCGGACTGTCCGGGGAGACGCTCAGGCCGTTACCGTCAGCATCCAGCGCGACCAGCGAGCACGTGGCGTCGAAGCCAATCGAATGAATGGCGTCAGGTGAAATCCCAGAGGAGTCGACGGCTTCCCGCACCACCGCACAAACCTGCTGCCAGATTTCCACAGAGGATTGTTCCACGCGCGCATTGCTGGCGTGAAACTGCGAAATCGGACGGGTCGCGAAGCTCAAACGCTCGCCTTGCGCAGAGTAAAGCCCTGCACGAACGCTGGCTGAACCTACATCTACCCCGAGGAAATAGCCGTCACTCATCATGAACTTCCTTATTTTTTACCAAACGGATGCAGCAGTTTATCAATTTCAGGCGTGTTGATATTCTGCGCATTGACATATTTCACTGGAATATCAATTTCTTTGGCCACCGTCTGTCCGGAAATCACCGCGTTCAGCGCTTTTATGCCCTGATAACCAATCTGATAGGCGTCCTGCACCACGAAGCCCTGAATCACACCGTTTTTAAGGAAGTTAATGATGGCTTCGGTGCTGTCAAAACCGATGACTTTTACTTTGCCCTTCAGATTCTGGCTGTCGATAGCGTTCGCAACGCCCAGGGTTGAGCCTTCGTTGGTGGCATAAATACCGGCGATATCCGGGTTGGCCTGAACCATATCAATGGTTTTATCCATCGCTTTTTGCGGGTCGCCATCGCTGTATTGCACCGGCAGTACCTGAATATTCGGGTACTTCTCTTTCATCCGCTCGCTGAACCCTTCAGAGCGCTCAATGGCGGACGTCGTCCCGGCTACGTGGGCGATAATACCCACTTTCCCCTTCTGGCCTACCTGCTCCGCCAGCGCATCCGCAGCCTGTGCGCCCGCCTTACGGTTATTGGTGGCGACAAAGCTGGCCGGGATATCCGAGTTCACGCCCGAGTCGAAGGTCACCACTTTGATCCCCCGGCTGTTGGCGGTTTCGACCAGCGGGGCAAGGGCGTTTGCATCAAGTGCGGCCAGCAACAGGCCGTTTGGCTTTTGTGCCATGGTGTTTTCGACTAACTGGATCTGTTCGGCGATTTGCGTTTCATCGGCAGGGCCAACGTAGCTGGTTTTGTCACCCAACTCTTTTGCGGCAGCTTCCGTCCCCATTTTGACTGTCTGCCAGAATTCGTGCTGGTAACCTTTACTGACCACCGGCAGGTTTAAATCTTTTGCCAGCGCGCTGCTGGACAGGATGGCAACGAGCGACAGGGCGCTCAGGATATGGCTGGTTTTCATTATTTTGCTCCGTTGTAGGGTTGGCAGGGCTTGTTGTATCGAGAACCTAACGCATTCTTTTACGTAACGTGTCCAGGTAGACGGCGGCAACGACGACCACGCCCATCGCCACCATCTGCCAGAACTGGGACACGCCCATGAGATTGAGGCCGTTTTTCAGCACGCTCATAATGAACGCGCCTATGATGGTGCCGCCAATCGTGCCCACGCCGCCCATCAGACTGGTACCGCCGATCACTACCGCCGCAATGGCTTCCAGCTCATAACCCACGCCCACGGTTGGCTGGCCTGAGTTGAGACGAGAGGCGAGGATCACCCCGGCCACGCCGGTTAACAGGCCGCAGAAGGCGTAAACGAAAATTTTCACTCGCTGGACTTTGATCCCGGAAAGGTGTGCCGCCGTTTCATTGCTGCCGACAGCGTAGATATAGCGGCCCATCACCGTTTTCTTCAGGATCCACATGGCGATCAGTGCCACGATGACCAGGTAGAACACCGGATAAGGCAGAACGTCGAACAGGCGACCCTGTGCTAGCAGCTTGAACTGCGGGTAGTCAGAAAAATAAATCGCGCGGCCATCGGTCATCACCATATTGATGCCGCGTACCGACATCATTAAGCCGAGGGTGGCAATAAACGGTGGTATGGTCATTTTGGTGACCAGAAACGCGTTCACATAGCCGCAAAGTCCGCCTGCGAGCACGCCTGCCAGAATACAGACCGGCAACGGCATACCAAACCCGGCGGCGATGCCCACCGCAACCCCTGAGAACGCCACCACCGATCCGAGCGACAGGTCGATCCCGGCGGTAATAATCACAAAGGTTACGCCAATGGCCATGATGCCAATCACCGCCGTTTGCAGGGCGATAGTCATGATATTTTCAGTATTAAAGAAGAACGGTGAGCTGAAGCTGAAAAACAGAACCAGCAATACCAGGCTAAAAAGAGGCGCCAGACGCATCAGGAGCGCTTTATTTATTTTCATCGTATGACTTCCGCTTTGCGGCGATGGAACGGTAACGGACATGATTAATCCTCCAGCGTGGCGTATTGCATGATTTTTTCCTGGGTGGCGTGCTCAGCCGCTATTTCGCCGGCAATGCGGCCGCTGCGCATCACGAGTATGCGGTCGCACATTCCTAATACTTCCGGCAGTTCGGATGAAATCATGATGATCGATTTACCTTTAGCGACAAGGCGATTCATTAATTCGTAGATTTCCAGCTTGGCGCCAACGTCAATTCCCCGGGTTGGCTCATCAAAAATTAAAATATCGGTGTCTTTGCAGACCCAGCGGGCAATAATAATCTTCTGTTGATTACCGCCGCTTAAATTCAGTGCCGCCTGTTCCAGATGTGGCGTTTTTATTCGCAGCGTATCCACCAGTTTCTGGCTGGACTCCCGGCAGCGTTTTTCATCAACATTACCTGCGGCGCCAGCGTAGTCCGGGTAATTGCCGAGCATAATGTTCATCTCAACAGAAAGGCCGAGGGCGAGTCCCTCTTTTTTGCGGTCTTCTGTTAAATAGCTGATGCCTTTTTCAATGGCGTCAGCCACGTCTTTAATACGTGTGGGGGTGCCGTTCAGCGTCAGGGTGCCAGCATCGATCGCATCGGCGCCAAACAGGGCCCGGCCCAGTTCAGTTCGGCCTGCGCCCATTAAGCCAGCGAGACCGAGGATCTCACCGCGCCAGAGGGTAAAGTTGATGTCATGCAGTACACCATTACGCGTCAGGCCGTTCACCTCCAGCACTTTTTCTCTGCGCTGATGCGGCGGGCGTTTTGGGTAGATGTTATCGAGATTGCGGCCAACCATCATGGCGATAAGCTCGCCGATCTGAACCGTTTCATAATCTACGGTGGCGATGTATTGTCCGTCGCGCATGACGGTCGCGCGATCGGCGATCAGCGCCAGCTCTTCCAGACGGTGCGAGATGTAGACAATCCCCGTGCCCTGAGCCTTGAGCATCCGCGTGACGTCAAACAAACTCTCGATTTCACTTTCGGTCAGCGCGGCGGTGGGTTCATCCATGATTAGCACTTTGGCATTGACCGAAATCGCTTTGGCAATTTCCACCATCTGCTGCTGGGCTACGGTTAATTCACTGACGCGGGCGTCCGGGGCGATTTTTAAATTCAGCGTGTGCAGTATTTTCTCCACCGCCTGTCGCTGGGCGCGTTTATCTAACTGCCAGCGACTATTTTTGCAGAATTCACGGCCAATAAAGATATTCTCTTCCACGGTTAAATCGGGGAAGAGATTAAATTCCTGATGGATAATCGTAATACCTGCATGCTGAGCACTTAGCGGATCGCTGAATGATACGGATTGCCCTTCAAAGCGAATTTCACCGGCATCAGGTTGGTAAACACCGGATAAAATTTTCATCAGCGTCGATTTGCCGGCACCGTTTTCACCTAAGAGGGCATGAACTTCGCCGCAGCGTAAATCGAAATCAACCTGATTCAGCGCCAGCACGCCGGGAAAGCGTTTGGTAATGCACGTCATCTGAATAAGAGTCTCTGACATTGCAAAATTCCTGTGTTGGAAAGGCAATGAATCACAAGCCACAGTGATTTAGTTAATAAGCTAACTCGACTTAGCTTTCGTCCTTAAAAGCTATTTTAGGGTTATAATTTAGCCAAATCATTTGTATTCAAATTGTGACGTCGTGCAAAGGTATTTTGTTATTTGATTGAATTTAAACGATATGTTTAGTTTTTGCTGAATCGTAATACCTGACGCTGATCGAATTTTGACCTCTCATCGTGAAACTGCTCACAGATCCTGCACATTTATCTTGTCTCATTTTTAGTGTGAACCCTAAGCTAATTCGAGTTAGCAAATTTCACCACTTTCCGTTCACGGCGCTGCCTGGGCGCTTTTTCACGGCTATGCCCCTGAGACGGATAGGTTAACCAACGTGAGGAAGGGCTATGAAAACGATAAAAGCGTTACCCCGTATTGGCATTCGACCTGTTATTGATGGCCGCCGAATGGGCGTACGCGAGTCTCTGGAAGAGCAGACCATGAACATGGCGAAAGCCACGGCGGCGCTACTCAGTGAAAAATTACGCCACCCCTGCGGTACGCCCGTTGAGTGCGTAATTGCCGATAGCTGCATTGCCGGAATGGGGGAGGCCGCTGCTTGCGAAGAGAAGTTCAGCACGTGCCACGTTGGTCTGACGATCACCGTCACCCCCTGCTGGTGTTACGGGAGTGAAACCATTGATATGGATCCGCTGCGTCCGAAAGCGATCTGGGGCTTTAACGGCACCGAGCGTCCGGGGGCAGTATATCTCGCGGCGGCACTGGCGGCGCATAACCAGAAAGGGATCCCGGCGTTTTCCATATATGGCCACGATGTACAGGATGCGGGCGACGAGACCATCCCGGCAGACGTTGAGGAAAAATTGTTGCGCTTCGCCCGCGCGGGCCTGGCGGTCGCCAGCATGAAGGGGAAAAGTTATCTGTCGGTGGGCGGCGTCTCGATGGGGATTGCGGGCTCGATTGTCGATCACAACTTCTTTGAATCCTGGCTGGGGATGAAGGTGCAGGCGGTGGATATGACCGAACTGCGTCGCCGCATCGATCATAAGATTTACGACGAGCAAGAACTTGAGCTGGCCCTGGACTGGGCGCAAGCACATTTCCGTTTCGGCGAGGATAAAAACGCGGATCAGTATCGTCGCAATGAACAGGAGAATGCCGCGATCCTCCGGGAGAGTCTGCTGATGGCGATGTGCATCCGCGACATGATGCAGGGTAACCCAAAACTCGCTGCGATGGGCCGCGTGGAGGAATCTCTGGGCTATAACGCCATCGCGTCCGGGTTCCAGGGACAGCGCCACTGGACGGATCAGTATCCAAATGGAGATACCGCAGAGGCGCTGCTGAACAGCTCCTTTGACTGGAACGGTATTCGCCAGCCGTTGGTGGTGGCGACGGAAAATGACAGCCTGAACGGGGTAGCAATGCTGTTTGGACATCTGATGACCGGTACAGCGCAAATCTTTGCCGACGTGCGCACCTACTGGTCGCCAGAGTCGGTTGAGCGTGTTACCGGCCAGAAACTCACTGGACGGGCTGAGCAGGGCATTATTCATCTGATCAACTCCGGCTCGGCGGCACTGGACGGTACAGCGGAGCAGAAAGACGCCGAGGGGAAACCGACCCTGAAACCACACTGGGACATTACTGAGCAGGAAGCCAACGCGTGCCTGGCCGCAACCCACTGGTGTCCGGCGGTGCATGAATACTTTCGCGGGGGCGGTTTCTCATCAAACTTCCTCACCCGAGGTGGCGTGCCATTTACCATGACCCGCGTAAACCTCATCAAGGGGGTGGGCCCGGTATTACAGATAGCGGAAGGCTGGAGTGTTGAGCTGCCGGAACAAGTACATGACATTCTGAATAAGCGCACCGATTCAACCTGGCCCACCACCTGGTTTGCCCCACGTCTGACCGGTAAAGGCCCGTTCAGCGACGTCTATTCAGTGATGGCGAACTGGGGCGCTAACCACGGAGTATTAACCGTCGGGCACGTCGGTGCTGATTTCATCACCCTGGCGTCCATGCTGCGCATTCCCGTGTGCATGCATAACGTACCGGAGGCGCTGATTTATCGGCCGACGGCCTGGGGCGCTCACGGTATGGATCCGGAAGGGCAGGATTACCGCGCCTGTGAAAATTACGGACCGTTATACAAACAATAAGCCGGTTTGCCAGCCTGCTCCGGCGGACTGGCAGCCTGTGGGGACCGCAATGAAAAAATGTTTTCTGGTTCTCGATTGTGGCGCGACGAACGTGCGCGCCATTGCGCTGGATCCTGAAGGGAATATTGTGGCGCGAGCCTCGGTGGCGAACGAAAGCGAAAGTGCCGCTGAAAATCCGGCCTGGCACCAGTGGTCGCTCGACGCCATCATGCAACGTTTTGCCGTCTGTTGTCAGAAAATCAGCGCAGTGCTGAGCAAGCATCAACTGTGCGGAATGATTGTGACGACCTTTGGCGTGGATGGCGCGCTGGTAGATGAGCGCGGAGAACTGCTTTACCCGATCATCAGCTGGAAATGTCCACGAACCGTGCCGGTGATGGAAGCGGTTGCCCGTTTATGCTCCCCGGCTGAACTACAGCAGATCACCGGCGTTGGGCAGTTTAGTTTCAACACGTTGTATAAGCTAGGCTGGCTTCAGGACAACCATCCCGATCTGTTACAGCGTGCTCACGCCTGGCTTTTTATCTCCTCGCTAATCAACCATCGCCTGACCGGAAAAATGACGACCGATCTCACGATGGCCGGTACCAGTCAGATGTTCGATCTGCATCAGCGGTGCTTCAGCGAAACGATCTTAAGCAAGATCGGCGTGCCTCATTCCCTTTTCCCGCCGCTGGTTTCCCCCGGAGAGATGATGGGTGAACTGCAGCCCGACGCTGCATCCAGACTCGGATTGCCTTGCGGTGTGCCGGTGATCTCCGCCGGGCACGATACGCAGTTTGCCCTTTTTGGCGCCGGTGCGGGAATTAATGAGCCGGTTCTCTCTTCGGGAACCTGGGAGATTTTAATGGCGCGCACCTCGCAGGTTGATACCGCTTTACTGGGGCAATACCCGGGCGCGACCTGCGAACTGGATAGCCGGACGGGGCTCTATAATCCGGGAATGCAATATCTGGCGTCTGGCGTACTGGAGTGGATCCGCGCGCTGTTCTGGTCGCCTGATGTCAACTGGGACACTATTCTGGATCAGGCGGCGGCAATTCCGTACGGGGCGGATGGCGTCACGATGAATACCCAGTTGCTCGATTCTCCGCTCGCCGGCTGGCAGGGCGTTACGCTCACCACCACGCCAGCCCATTTTTACCGCGCAGCCCTGGAAGGACTCACGGTGCATCTGCAAGAAAAACTCCAGGCGCTGGAGGCGATCGCGCAATTTAAGGCGCGTGAACTCCTGCTGGTGGGGGGAGGTAGCCGCAATATGCTGTGGAATCAGCTCAAGTCCAATGCGCTTGGGATCCCGGTGAAGGTTCTTGAAGATGCAGATACGACCGTGCTGGGAGCATCTTTGTACGGATGGTGGGGCGTCGGAGAAACGGCCAGCGCTGAGGCTGCTCGCGATCGGGTCCACTATCGTTACCGTTATTTCTATCCTGAGGAGCAAAGCCGTGCTTAAAACGATATCCCCACTGATTTCACCCGAGCTGCTGAAAACGCTGGCAGAGATGGGCCATGGTGACGAGATTATTTTTGCAGACGCTCACTTTCCCGCGCACAGCCTGGGGCCAAAGACGATCCGCGCAGATGGCCTGCTCATCAGCGATTTGCTGGCCGCGGTGATACCGCTGTTTGAACTCGACAGCTATGCGCCACCGCTGGTGATGATGGCCCCTGTCGACGGGGATACGCTCGATATACAGGTAGAAGCACGCTATCGCAACGCACTCTTTGGTGAGGCGGAAGGGGAGGGGATTACGCGTATTGACCGTTATGCGTTTTATGCGCGGGCACAGAAAGCGTACGCCATTGTGGTGACAGGCGAGACAGCGAAATACGGCAATATACTGTTAAAGAAAGGGGTTACGCCGTACCAATAAAAAACGCCGGGTTTAACCCGGCGTTTTTACTTCAGTCTTCTTACCAGACGTACGTCAGCAGGCTTTGTGAATCTGGCACCATGAAGTCTACGGACATCATCACGGACAGGGAGGTGATGGCGACAATCGAGAACACAAACAGCTTGCGTGCCCAGACCTTGTCATCTTCCACTTTGTAACCGCGCAGAGCCATGCCGAGCCACCAGACGCTCACCGCAGCTGCTACCACCAGATATTTATATCCGGCGTAACCGCCCAGAGAGAGCATCAGCGTTGCCACGGCAAAAGCGATGATGTACAGCGTGATGTGGTTTTTGGCAACTGAGATGCCTTTCACGACCGGCAGAACCGGAATGTTCGCTGCCTGATAATCCTTAAAGCGGAAAATCGCGATGGCGTAGGAGTGCGGCATCTGCCACAGGCTAAAGATAGCCAGCAGGATCAGCGCACCGCTGTCGAACTCGTTCGTGACGGCGCAGTAGCCAATCACCGGCGGCGCAGCGCCGGAGAGAGAACCAATCAGCGTGCCGTAGACGGAGTGGCGTTTCATATACAGGCTGTAGACGCCTACATACACCACGAACCCCATCACCCCCAGCCAGCAGGCCAGCGGGTTAGCACCAAACCACAGCAGCATAAAGCCAGCAATACCCAGCAAGGTGGCGTACACCAGCGAGACAGAAGGAGCAATCAGGCCTTTAACCAGCACCCGATTTTTGGTCCTTTCCATCTTCTTGTCGATATCCATGTCGATGTAGTTGTTAAATACACAACCGGACGCAACCACCAGTGACACACCGACCAGCGTGTAAATAAAGAGGGTGTAATCAATGCTGCCTTTAGAGGCCAGCAGGAACCCTCCGATTACGGAGATCAGGTTGCCAAAGATGATGCCTGGTTTCGTGACTTGCAGGTATTGCTTAAACATACTCGCCGCTCTTAGTGAACCATCATGTTGTAGTTAAGGTTCCACATAATCCAGATGGAACCGACTACCAGGATAGCGATGATAATCACGGTAAAGATAAAGGCCGTCATGTTCCAGCCTTCATCGGACTTGGTGTTCATGTGCAGGAAGCAAACCAGATGCACCAGAATCTGAATCACCGCGGTCACAAGGATTGCGCCCAGGATAACCGGCTTAGATGCAGAACCGTTCATCACCATCCAGAACGGGATCACCGTCAGGATGATCGACAGGATGAAACCTGTCATGTAGGTTTTTACGCTGCCGTGGGAAGCGCCATGATCGTTAGAATGACTCATTACATCGCCCCCATCAGATAGACAACAGAGAACACACAGATCCATACCACGTCCAGGAAGTGCCAGAACAGGCTCAGGCACATGATACGGGTACGGTTAGTACTGGTCAGGCCGCGACGGGAGATCTGGAACATCAGCACTGCCATCCAGATCAGACCCGAGGTCACGTGCAGACCGTGGGTGCCGACCAGCGCGAAGAACGCTGACAGGAAGCCACTGCGATCCGGACCAAAGCCTTCCGCAATCAGGTGATGGAATTCATAGATTTCCATCCCGATAAAGCCAGCACCAAACAACCAGGTCAACGCCAGCCAGGAAACAACCTGGCTTTTGTTGTTTTTGTACATGGCGATAGCCGCCATGCCGTAGGTGATGGAGCTGAATAACAGCAGTGCGGTTTCAACCAGAACGAACGGCAGTTCAAAGATGTCCTTACCGGTCGGGCCGCCCGCTGTGCCGTTCACCAGAACGGCATAGGTTGCGAACAGACAGCAGAACAGGATGCAGTCGCTCATCAGGTAGATCCAGAAACCGAAGACTTTCGTCGGTCCTGTATCATGGTGCGCATGTTCATGCGCGTGGGCAGTCGAGTGCGCCAGAGTATCAGTTGCCATTTTTCAGCCCCGCTTTAGAAATCTCGTCAAAATGCTGGTTTTCCAGCTTTTCAACTTCACGGACTGGTACGTAGTAGTCCACGTCCTCGTCAAAGCTCTTCACAATCCAGCTGATTACGATGCCAGCGAAGCCAACAATCGCCATCCACCAGATGTGCCAGATCATTGCGAAACCAAATACCGTTGCGAAGGCGGCAATCACGATGCCCGCACCGCTGTTTTTCGGCATATGGATCTCTTCGTAATGTTCAGGTTGCTTGTACGCTTCACCTTTTTCTTTCATTTCCCAGAATGCGTCACGCTCATGAATGTGCGGCACTACGGCAAAGTTATAGAACGGAGGTGGAGAAGAGGTAGACCACTCCAGCGTACGGCCACCCCACGGGTCACCGGTCAGGTCGCGGTTCAGGTTACGGTCACGGATAGACACGTAGTACTGAATCAGCTGGCACAGGATACCGCAGGCAATCAGCGCGGCGCCGCCCGCTGCAATCATCAGCATTGGATGGAACTGCGGATCGATCTGCTGGCTCAGACGACGGGTCATCCCCATGAAGCCCAGCACGTAAAGCGGCATAAACGCCACGAAGAAGCCGATGATCCAGAACCAGAACGCGCGTTTGCCCCATTTTTCGTTCAGGGTGAAACCGAACGCTTTTGGCCACCAGTAGGTCACACCTGCGAAGCAGCCGAAGACGACGCCGCCGATGATAACGTTATGGAAGTGCGCAATCAGGAACAGACTGTTGTGCAGGACAAAGTCAGCGCCCGGAACCGCCAGCAGTACGCCGGTCATCCCACCTACGGAGAAGGTCACGATGAAGCCGATGGTCCACAGCATCGCTGAGTGGAACTGGATACGGCCCTGGTACATGGTGAACAGCCAGTTGAAGATCTTAACCCCGGTCGGGATCGCGATAATCATAGTGGTAATACCGAAGAAGGCGTTTACGTTGGCGCCCGCACCCATGGTGAAGAAGTGGTGCAGCCAGACGATGAACGACAGGACGGTAATACACACGGTTGCCCACACCAGAGAGGTGTAACCAAACAGACGTTTACGCGAGAAGGTTGCCGCGATTTCGGAGAACACACCGAACACCGGCAGAACCAGGATGTACACTTCCGGGTGACCCCAGGCCCAAATCAGGTTGATGTACATCATCATGTTGCCACCCATATCATTCGTGAAGAAATGGGTACCCAGATAGCGATCCAGGGTCAGCAGCGCGATGGTGACGGTCAGAATTGGGAACGACGCGATAATCAGGACGTTGGCGCACAGAGATGCCCAGGTAAATACTGGCATCTTGAACATCGTCATACCTGGTGCACGCATCTTCAGGATGGTCACGAAGAAGTTAATACCGGTCAGGGTGGTACCGACACCGGAGAGCTGAAGCGCCCAAATCCAGTAGTCAACGCCCACGCCCGGACTGTACTCAATTCCCGAAAGTGGCGGGTAGGCCAGCCAGCCGGTCTGAGCAAATTCGCCCACACCCAGTGACAGGTTAACCAGGATAACGCCGACAACGGTGAACCAGAAGCTCAGGTTGTTCAGGAACGGGAACGCAACGTCGCGCGCGCCGATTTGCAGCGGAACGACAACGTTCATCAGACCGATTACCAGCGGCATCGCCACGAAGAAGATCATGATAACGCCGTGAGCGGTAAAGATCTGATCGTAGTGGTGCGGTGGCAGGAATCCGGCTTCGCCCGCAGACGCAAGCGCCTGCTGGCTACGCATCATGATTGCATCCGCAAAGCCACGAATTAACATGACGATACCGACGATGCAGTACATGATGCCGAGTTTTTTGTGGTCAACCGAAGTCAGCCACTCGTTCCACAGGTAGCTCCACTTACCGAAGTAAGTGATCAGGCCAACTAAGGCCGCGCCACCAATGATAATTGCAGCAATCGTAACCATGATAATGGGTTCATGGTACGGCACCGCATCCAATGTCAATTTTCCGAACATTTTCTTCCTCGGCCCCTTAGTGAGCGGTTTCCGCGTGGCTCATGTCCATGCCTTCCATACCCTGGTGCGTGTTGTGCTCGCCTTCAGGCTGGGTCATGTCCATGCTCATGCCGTGATCCATAAATTTGCCAATAACATCTTTGAACAGATTCGGTTTCACGTTAGAGAAGTACTCCACCTTGTTGTATTCGCTAGGTGCAGCCACTTTTTCGAACGCCGCCATGTCAGACATGGTGTTTGGAGACTGCTTCGCTTTTGCAACCCACTGGTCGAAAGTCGCGCGGTCTGGCGTAGCGATAGCTTTGAACTTCATACCCGAGAAGCCCGGGCCACTATAGCTGGCGGAGATACCGTCGTAGGTGCCTGCTTCATTCGCAATCAGATGCAGGTTAGTCTGCATACCGGCCATCGCGTAAATCTGGCTGCCCAGACGTGGGATGAAGAAGGAGTTCATTACGGAGTTGGAGGTCACTTTGAACTGAACCGGAGTGTTCGCCGGGAAGGCGATTTCATTCACGGTAGCAATGCCCTGTTCTGGATAGATGAAGAACCATTTCCAGTCCATGGAGACCACTTCAATGGTAATGGGTTTTTCATCGTGAACCAGCGGTTTGCTCGGCTCAAGTGCGTGAGTGGTTTTCCAGGTCAGTACAGCAAGGAACAGGATGATCAGAATAGGTACCGTCCAGACCACAGCTTCCACTTTATTGGAGTGTGACCAGTTAGGGCTATACTTCGCATCTTTATTGCTCGCACGATACTTCCAGGCGAAACCAACAGCCATCAAGATGGCAGGAATAACCACAATCAACATCAGGCCAAAAGCCGTCAGTATCAATGAACGTTGTTCCAGTCCAATCTGTCCTTTGGGGTCTAGTAGTGCAGAATCGCAGCCACTGAGTAATACAGTGCCTGCGAATAATGACAACCATCCCAAACTTTTATTGTATTTCCTGAGTCTCATTTAACGACCTCAATTCCACGGGAGTCTGGTGGCGTTTAAAGTGTGGGGGCATTTTACGGGAAGGTTACATTACTGTAAACATCATTAGCCCTGTGTCAGGAAGGTGTTACTGGGTTCTGCCGCACATGTCACAAGTGTTGCAAATTATGTCGCGTTTCCAGACGGAAGCCGCACGGAGTGGGCGTTATAACGAAAGGGTGCCCCAGCATATCGCAAAAGGGACAATTGGTATAACCATTGCGAAAAACACACAATTAGTTAACAATTAATTATCAATAAAAAGACAACTAAAAAACGAAAATTCAATGTTTCGAATGCTGAATCGTTTAATGAAAAATAGCGTAGCGAAATAAGCTCCAATAATTTCCGAATGCTATCCCGCACAAAACAACAAATATTTTTTTTGTCGATGGCGGTTATTTCACCGTTATAATTTCGGGCTGTTATTACAACGGGAAATAACCTTTCGCTTTTTACTTCATGTCATCTGCGTCTTTCGTAATGACATGAAATCCAGCATCCCACCCGTCAGGATCCCCGCCAGGGCGAGAAACACACCTGCATCAAGCAGAAGGGTTTCAAAAGGAAGTGACAAGTCGGTAGTCGCATTCATGATGAGCACCGTGAGCCACCCTACCAGGGCAAGACAACCTGCCATTAGCAGACGCAGGGCAAACCGATAGGCAGCGTGATATTCCGTGCGCGGCATGAAGTGTTCCGTCCGCTGGGTATATTCCAGCGTCTGGCGACAGACCAGCAGCAATAAAATCCCCGGCACGGCCGCCACCACCGAGAAGAGATAAAAGGTCGGCCAACCGTAGGCTTCAACAAACCAGCCCGCGACGGGGCCAACGTATACGCGCCCGACGGCGGAAAGGGCAGAGAGCAGCGCAAACTGGGTAGCGGAAAATGACTTATTGCACAGCGTCATCAGCAGGGCGACAAATGCCGCAGTGCCCATACCGCCGCACAGGTTCTCAAAGAATACCGCCGTCCCCATACTGATCATATTCTTGTCGGTGATCGACAGCAGCCAGTAACCGGCATTCGATGCGCCCTGAAGTATGCCAAATATCAGCAGAGCGCGGAACAGCGTCAGGCGCTGCATCAATACGCCGCCGTACAGCGCGCCGACAATCGTGGCAAACAGACCCAGGGTTTTGTTCACCACGCCGACCTCGCCCGCATCAAACCCGACGCCGCGGATCAGGAAGGTAGTGGTCAGACTCATGGCGAAAGCGTCGCCAAGCTTATAAAGGACAATAAGCAGCAGGATCAGCCAGGCATTATTGCGACCAAAGAAGTCGCGCAGCGGTGCGGCGACGGCCTGCTCCAGCGAGCGTGGAACCGGGATCACATCGCTCGGTTCAGGCGCGAACAGAGTGGCAATAATGCAGGGGATCAGCAGTGCGGCCATCAGCCAGTACATGCCCTGCCAGCCGAGATAGCGGTCAGCAAGCCACAGTGCGAGTCCGCCGGAAACCAGCATACCCAGGCGGTAGCCGAGCACGCTGATTGCCGCACCGGCGCCACGCTCTTCCGCTGGCAGGACGTCCGTTTTCCAGGCGTCAAAAACAATGTCCTGCGAGGCGGAGCAGAAGGCGATGACCACCGCAAGCGCGGCCATCCAGCGCAGCTGCGTTGACGGTTCAAGGAAACCCATTGCGGCAATGGCGAGCAACAGCAGCACCTGCGTCATTACTAACCAGCCGCGACGGCGCCCGAGGAACGGTGGGGTATAGCGATCCATCACTGGCGACCACAGGAACTTAAAGACGTAAGCCTGGCCGACGAGCGAGAAGAAACCAATGGTTTTAAGATCGATGTTCTCAACCGTCATCCACGCCTGTAACGTGCCGGAGGTGAGCGCAAGGGGTAAACCGGAGGCGAAACCCAGGATCAGCAGAATAGCTGATTTCGGTTGCTGGAAAATGCGTAAGTAGTGACTGGACATGTTCTTATGAACTGACCCGGTGAAGCACCGGGTCAGTCAGCAGGATTAACGTGCGTTCTGCTTGATGAAGTCGTGAATGCTGGTGTCCTGTGCCATGTCGGCAATGGTGTCAGTCAGCACGCTGTTAACCGCGTTAGCGATATTTTTGTTGGAGGCCTGGAATGCGCCTTCAACGGAATAGCTTGCACGGTAGTTTTTGTTCATCTTGTTGCCGTTCTTCGCGGTAGCGATGATGGAGATATCGGCTTTGGTCGCAATGTTGTAGCGAACGTTACCCTGAGAGACGTCAGCGTACAGGTTGTTCACGATGATTTGCAGATCAACCGCGCCGCTTGGGCCAATCATGTAGCCACGGGAGGTCATCTGTTTTTCCAGTACTTCCTGCAACAGGAAGCGCAGGTCGCGGGAAGCGGTCAGCGTAACCTGCTGGTTGTCGCGAGTCACTTTCGCCAGCGCCTGGTCCTGACGCTGATCGGCGCCATTAATGCTGACCGTCACGCCCATCAGGCTTGGATCCTGCTGAGGCAGGGTAATTTTTGGTGAAACGTCAATGGTCGTCGGCGGGGTTGCGCAACCGGCGAGCATAAAGAGTGCTACCAACGGAAAGAAGATTTTTTTTAACATTTTCGGGTTCTCAACGAATCGTAAGCAAAGAGAGAAAAATTGCCGCCATCATAACATCGCCAACGGCCAGGGGAAGTGGTCAACGCATGTAAATTCATCGCCTTGTCCGAAAACTGACCACCTTTCCGCTTTTCTCTACCTGTAAATGACAAAACGTATGAACCTCATAGTGAACTTCATCCGTTTGGATGAGAAAATCAGACGAAAGCTAAATATTTGTTGTCACGGTGTAATGGAACCGGTAAAAGCGGCTAATATTTAAAGGGATGGGTGACATCTTAGCGTTGTCGGAGGAGTGATTTCATGATGATACGTGAACAGATAGAAGAAAAATTAAGGGCAGCGTTCAACCCTGTGTTTCTCGAAGTTGTCGACGAAAGCTATCGTCATAACGTGCCGGCAGGTTCTGAAAGCCACTTCAAAGTGGTTCTGGTCAGCGATCGCTTCACGGGAGAACGTTTCCTGAACCGACACCGCTTGATCTACAGCACCTTGACGGAAGAACTCTCCACAACCGTACATGCGCTGGCGCTGCATACCTACACCATTAAGGAATGGGAAGGGCTGCAGGATACGGTATTCGCATCACCGCCTTGTCGGGGTGCAGGCACAATCGCCTGATAAATCGGATTTGCAACCGCCGGAGTTTTTCCAGTATGTTGCTTACAGATTTCGTCAAAACGGCCTTCGGGCCGTTTTGTTTTGTCTGAGTTTTGAGCGGATGGCGCGTTTTTAAGGCTAAAAATAGCCTTAAAGTGTGAAAAAAGCCGCAGCAACATGCTCCAACCGTTCTCGACTCACCTAAGTGATGCCGCTATAATGCCGCGTCTTATTGAATGTCTTCGGGATGATTCTGGCGACAGGGAATGTGAATCTGCACATAAGAGAGCATCCCGGTATAACAGACAGATTCAGAGTTGACCGAGCACTGTGATTTTTTTGAGGTAACAAGATGCAAGTTTCAGTTGAAACCACTCAAGGCCTTGGCCGCCGTGTAACGATTACTATCGCTGCTGACAGCATCGAAACTGCTGTGAAAAGCGAGCTGGTCAACGTAGCAAAAAAAGTACGTATTGACGGCTTCCGCAAGGGCAAAGTACCAATGAATGTTGTTGCTCAGCGTTATGGCGCTTCCGTGCGTCAGGATGTGCTGGGTGAACTGATGAGCCGCAACTTTATCGACGCGATCATCAAAGAAAAAATCAATCCAGCCGGCGCGCCAAACTACGTTCCAGGTGAATACAAGCAGGGCGAAGACTTCACCTATTCCGTAGAGTTCGAAGTGTACCCGGAAGTTGAGCTGAAAGGTCTGGAATCAATCGAAGTTGAAAAACCGATCGTTTCCGTGACTGACGAAGACGTTGACGGCATGCTGGATACCCTGCGTAAGCAGCAGGCGAACTGGAAAGAGAAAGAAGGCGCTGTTGACGCGGAAGACCGCGTAACCATCGACTTCACCGGTTCAGTAGACGGCGAAGAGTTCGAAGGCGGTAAAGCGTCTGATTTCGTACTGGCGATGGGCCAGGGTCGTATGATCCCAGGCTTCGAAGACGGTATCAAAGGCCACAAAGCAGGCGAAGAGTTCACCATCGACGTGACCTTCCCTGAAGAATACCACGCTGAAAACCTGAAAGGTAAAGCAGCGAAGTTCGTCATCAACCTGAAGAAAGTTGAAGAGCGCGAACTGCCAGAACTGACTGAAGAATTCATCAAGCGTTTCGGCGTGGAAGATGGTTCTGTTGCGGGTCTGCGTGCTGAAGTGCGTAAAAACATGGAGCGCGAGCTGAACGGCGCTGTACGTAACCGCGTGAAGTCTCAGGCGATTGAAGGTCTGGTGAAAGCGAACGACATCGACGTTCCTGCTGCCCTGATCGACAGCGAAATCGACGTTCTGCGCCGTCAGGCTGCACAGCGCTTCGGTGGCAACCAGCAGCAAGCGATGGAACTGCCACGCGAGCTGTTCGAAGAGCAAGCGAAACGTCGCGTTGTTGTTGGCCTGCTGCTGGGCGAAGTGATTCGTACCCACGAGCTGAAAGCTGACGAAGAGCGTGTGAAAGGCCTGATCGAAGAGATGGCTTCTGCATACGAAGATCCATCAGAAGTGATCGAGTTCTACGGTAAGAACAAAGAGCTGATGGACAACATGCGCAACGTTGCACTGGAAGAGCAGGCTGTTGAAGCGGTACTGGCGAAAGCGAAAGTAACCGAAAAAGAGACCTCTTTCACCGAACTGATGAACCAGCAGGCGTAATTTCGCCCCAACGGTTTAAAGTTTGAACAAAAAACCCGTTGCCCTCCGGCGACGGGTTTTTTTTATCACAGCTTTAGTCCTGGAAGGGTGCTAAAACGCCCTTTCAGTGTTAGCGTTACAACAAAACGTTGTTATGCTTGAAATAGGGCATGGCGACCCCCATTAGTATGTAATCACGATGATTGAGACTGGCTGATAATCCGTCCATAAGGTTACAATCAGTACAGCAGGTGTTTTCAATTTTGAACCAGGAGACGGAAATGTCATACAGTGGCGAACGAGATAACTTTGCACCCCATATGGCGCTGGTGCCAATGGTTATTGAACAGACCTCACGCGGTGAGCGATCTTTCGATATCTATTCCCGTCTGCTCAAGGAACGCGTTATCTTTCTGACCGGCCAGGTGGAAGACCATATGGCTAACCTGATCGTGGCGCAGATGCTGTTCCTGGAAGCGGAAAACCCGGAAAAAGACATTTACCTGTACATCAACTCGCCGGGCGGTGTGATTACGGCGGGCATGTCTATTTATGACACCATGCAATTCATCAAGCCGGATGTCAGCACCATCTGTATGGGACAGGCAGCGTCCATGGGGGCTTTCCTGTTAACCGCAGGGGCGAAAGGTAAGCGTTTCTGCCTGCCTAACTCCCGCGTGATGATTCACCAGCCGCTGGGTGGTTACCAGGGCCAGGCGACGGATATTGAAATCCACGCCCGAGAAATTCTGAAAGTAAAAGCGCGCATGAATGAACTTATGGCGCAGCATACGGGTCAACCACTCGAGCAGATCGAGCGCGATACCGAGCGCGATCGCTTCCTGTCTGCACCAGAGGCAGTTGAGTACGGCTTAGTCGACTCCATTTTGACCCATCGTAATTGATGCCCGCGACGCGAGTGTGCCGCTATACTAATTTAGGGCGGCACGTTGCCTGTAAGCAGCTTGCGTCTGAGTATGGCATTTGCGTCGTCATGTGCGGCACATAGAACTTAAAAAGAGGTTTGGACTCATGACAGATAAACGCAAAGATGGTTCGGGCAAACTGCTGTACTGCTCTTTTTGCGGCAAAAGCCAGCATGAAGTGCGTAAACTGATTGCCGGGCCGTCCGTGTATATCTGCGACGAATGCGTCGATTTATGTAACGACATCATTCGCGAAGAGATTAAAGAAGTCGCGCCGCACCGTGAGCGCAGCGCGTTACCAACGCCACACGAGATTCGCCACCACCTGGACGACTATGTCATTGGTCAGGAGCAGGCGAAAAAAGTGCTGGCGGTGGCGGTATACAACCACTACAAGCGTCTGCGTAACGGCGATACCAGCAATGGCGTGGAACTGGGCAAAAGTAACATTCTGCTGATCGGGCCTACGGGTTCCGGTAAAACGTTGCTGGCGGAAACGCTGGCGCGCCTGCTGGATGTTCCGTTCACCATGGCGGATGCCACCACCCTGACCGAAGCCGGTTATGTGGGTGAAGACGTTGAAAATATTATCCAGAAGCTGCTCCAGAAGTGCGATTACGACGTACAGAAAGCCCAGCGCGGGATCGTCTATATCGATGAGATTGACAAAATCTCCCGTAAATCAGACAACCCATCCATCACCCGTGACGTCTCGGGCGAAGGCGTGCAGCAGGCGCTCCTGAAGCTGATTGAAGGTACGGTTGCGGCTGTTCCACCGCAGGGTGGGCGTAAACATCCGCAGCAGGAATTCTTGCAGGTTGATACCTCCAAGATCCTGTTTATCTGTGGTGGTGCGTTTGCAGGCCTGGATAAAGTGATCTCTCACCGTGTGGAAACCGGCTCCGGCATTGGTTTTGGCGCAACGGTGAAAGCTACGTCTGAAAAACCAAACGAAGGCCAGCTGCTGGCGCAGGTTGAACCGGAGGATCTGATCAAATTTGGTTTGATTCCGGAATTTATCGGCCGTCTGCCGGTTGTGGCGACCCTGAACGAACTGAGCGAAGACGCGCTGATTCAGATCCTGAAAGAGCCGAAAAACGCGCTGACCAAGCAGTATCAGGCGCTGTTTAATCTGGAAGGCGTTGAGCTGGAATTCCGTGACGAAGCACTGGACGCGATTGCCAAGAAAGCGATGGCGCGTAAAACCGGTGCCCGTGGCCTGCGTTCTATCGTGGAAGCAGCATTGCTCGACACGATGTACGATCTTCCTTCTATGGAAGATGTCGAAAAAGTCGTGATCGACGAGTCCGTCATTGGTGGCCAGACCAAGCCGTTACTGATTTACGGTAAACCGGAAGCGCAGCAGGCATCTGGCGAATAATTCACCATTTCATACAATCAGTTAATCAAAAAGGGGGGATTTTATCTCCCCTTTACTTTTTCCGTATTCATGGCGTTGAATGTATGGGAAACATCCCCATATACTGGATTACATGTTAATGGTTGTGTGAAGCACAGTTACATGACCAGTTTACCTGGCGGACACTAAACTAAGAGAGAGCTCTATGAATCCTGAGCGTTCTGAACGCATTGAAATCCCCGTATTGCCGTTGCGCGATGTGGTGGTTTATCCGCACATGGTCATACCCTTATTTGTAGGGCGGGAAAAATCTATCCGTTGCCTCGAAGCCGCCATGGATCATGATAAAAAAATCATGTTGGTTGCGCAGAAGGAAGCATCAACGGATGAGCCGGGTGTAAACGATCTTTTCACCGTCGGGACCGTGGCCTCTATTTTGCAGATGCTGAAGCTGCCAGACGGCACCGTGAAGGTGCTGGTGGAAGGCTTACAGCGCGCGCGTATTACCACTCTGTCAGACGATGGCGAGCACTTCTCTGCGAAGGCAGAGTACCTTGATTCACCGGAACTTGATGAGCGCGAGCAGGAAGTGCTGGTACGCACCGCGATCAGCCAGTTTGAAGGCTACATCAAGCTGAACAAGAAAATCCCACCTGAAGTGCTGACGTCGCTGAACAGCATCGACGATCCTGCACGTCTGGCGGATACCATCGCTGCGCACATGCCGCTGAAGCTGGCTGACAAACAGTCCGTGCTGGAAATGTCCGACGTTAACGAACGTCTGGAATACCTGATGGCGATGATGGAGTCTGAGATCGATCTGCTCCAGGTTGAGAAGCGCATTCGCAACCGCGTCAAAAAGCAGATGGAAAAATCGCAGCGTGAGTACTATCTGAACGAGCAAATGAAAGCCATTCAGAAAGAGCTCGGCGAGATGGACGATGCGCCGGATGAAAACGAAGCGCTGAAGCGTAAGATCGACGCGGCGAAGATGCCGAAAGAGGCGAAAGAGAAAGCCGAAGCTGAGTTGCAGAAGCTGAAAATGATGTCTCCGATGTCGGCGGAAGCGACCGTTGTACGCGGCTACATTGAGTGGATGGTTCAGGTTCCATGGAATGCCCGCAGCAAGGTCAAAAAAGACCTGCGTCAGGCACAGGAAATCCTCGATACCGACCACTATGGCCTGGAACGTGTGAAAGACCGCATTCTTGAGTACCTCGCGGTACAGAGCCGGGTGAACAAAATCAAAGGTCCAATCTTGTGCCTGGTAGGGCCTCCAGGGGTGGGTAAAACCTCTCTGGGCCAGTCCATCGCCAAAGCGACCGGACGTAAGTACATCCGTATGGCGCTGGGCGGCGTGCGTGATGAAGCGGAAATCCGCGGTCACCGCCGTACCTATATCGGTTCTATGCCGGGCAAGCTGATCCAGAAGATGGCGAAAGTGGGCGTCAAAAACCCGCTGTTCCTCCTCGACGAGATCGACAAAATGTCTTCGGACATGCGTGGCGATCCGGCGTCGGCGCTGCTGGAAGTGCTTGATCCAGAGCAGAACGTGGCGTTCAGCGATCACTACCTGGAAGTCGATTACGACCTGAGCGATGTGATGTTCGTGGCGACGTCGAATTCCATGAACATTCCGGCACCGCTGCTGGACCGTATGGAAGTGATCCGTCTGTCCGGTTATACCGAAGACGAGAAGCTGAACATTGCTAAGCAGCACCTGCTGCCGAAGCAGATTGAGCGTAACGCGCTGAAAGCTAACGAGCTGACCGTTGAGGACAGCGCTATTGTCGGCATTATTCGTTACTACACCCGTGAAGCGGGCGTGCGTAGCCTTGAGCGTGAGATCTCTAAACTGTGCCGTAAGGCGGTTAAGCAGCTGCTGCTGGATAAGAGCCTGAAGCACATCGTGATTAACGGCGACAATCTGCATGCTTACCTCGGCGTTCAGCGCTTCGACTATGGCCGTGCGGACAACGAAAACCGCGTTGGTCAGGTGACTGGACTGGCGTGGACGGAAGTGGGTGGCGATCTGCTGACCATTGAAACCGCCTGTGTACCGGGTAAAGGCAAGCTGACCTACACTGGCTCGCTCGGTGAAGTGATGCAGGAGTCCATCCAGGCAGCGTTGACCGTGGTGCGTGCGCGCGCGGAAAAACTGGGTATCAACCCGGATTTCTACGAAAAACGCGACATTCACGTTCACGTTCCGGAAGGGGCGACGCCGAAAGATGGCCCAAGCGCGGGTATTGCTATGTGTACGGCGCTGGTTTCCTGCCTGACGGGGAACCCGGTCCGTGCTGATGTGGCCATGACTGGTGAAATTACGCTGCGTGGTCAGGTACTGCCCATCGGTGGGTTAAAAGAAAAACTGCTGGCGGCACACCGTGGTGGGATCAAAGCCGTATTGATTCCTTACGAGAATAAACGCGATCTGGAAGAGATTCCGGACAACGTTATTGCCGATTTGCAGATCCATCCGGTGAAACGCATTGAGGAAGTTCTGACTCTCGCACTGCAAAATGAACCGTCCGGAATGCAGGTTGTAACCGCAAAATAGTGACCTCGCGCAAAGAGCGCTAATAAAAACAAGGCTGGTAAGTCATTTCGTACTTGCCAGCCTTTTTTTGTATAGCTAATTTAGATTGCTGATTGGGTTAGCCATCAACAACGGGTGTTGTAAGGTCATAGCAGGACTGATATAACTGCTGCGCGGTCGCGCTGTGAAGGATTCAGGTGCGATATAAATTATAAAGAGAGGAAGAGAACAGTGAATAAATCTCAACTGATTGACAAAATTGCTGCGGGTGCTGATATTTCTAAAGCTGCAGCTGGACGTGCTTTAGATGCTTTAATTGCTTCTGTTACTGAATCTCTGCAAGCTGGGGACGACGTTGCACTGGTAGGCTTCGGTACTTTTGCGGTTAAAGAGCGTGCTGCCCGTACTGGCCGCAACCCGCAGACCGGTAAAGAGATCACCATTGCTGCCGCTAAAGTGCCGGGTTTCCGTGCAGGTAAGGCGCTGAAAGACGCAGTAAATTGATTGCTTTCCCGCTCCAGGGAAGCTGAAAAGTACAAGGGCGCATCGTTTGATGTGCCTTTTTTGTTTGTCCAGACCTGATTTGTGCGAGTTTATGCGAGTTGTGGGCTGACAATTGCCCTGTTTTCTTGTCACAATACGCCTTTACGCGCGACGGTCAGGATTTTCCGTCAGCGTCAGGTAACCAGTCACCTACAGCGGAGTGTTGTTACACCATGATGGACAGCTTACGCACGGCTGCTAACAGTCTCGTGCTCAAGATTATTTTCGGTATCATTATCGTGTCGTTCATATTGACCGGTGTGAGTAGTTACCTCATCGGCGGTGGCGCGAACTACGCCGCAAAAGTGAATGGCCAGGAAATTAGCCGTGGGCAGTTCGAGAACGCTTTTGCTGGTGAACGTAACCGCATGCAGCAACAGCTGGGCGACCAATACTCTGAACTTGCAGCCAACGAAGGCTATATGAAAAACCTGCGTCAGCAGACGCTGAACCGCCTTATCGACGAAGCGCTGCTGGACCAGTACGCGAAAAGCCTCGGTCTGGGCATCAGCGATGAGCAGGTTAAAAAAGCCATCTTCTCGACGCAGGCTTTCCAGTCTAATGGGAAGTTCGACAACGCGCGTTACAACAGCATTGTTAACCAGATGGGGATGACGGCTGACCAGTACGCACAGGCGCTGCGTAACCAGTTGACCACGCAACAGCTGATCAACGCGGTGGTGGGCACCGATTTCATGCTGAAAGGCGAAACTGAAGCGCTGGCAGCACTGGTAGCGCAGCAACGCGTGGTGCGTGAAGCGACGATTGATGTCAATGCACTGGCGGCGAAACAGCAGGTTAGCGACGCTGAAGTTAACGCTTACTACGAGCAAAACAAGAACAACTTCATCTCTCCTGAACAGTTCCGCGTAAGCTATATCAAGCTGGATGCTGCCGCGATGCAGAAAAACGCGACTGACGCCGAGATCCAGTCTTATTACGACCAGCATCAGGATCAGTTCACTCAGCCGCAGCGTAACCGTTACAGCGTGATCCAGACCAAAACGGAAGCAGAAGCAAAAGCCGTGCTGGACGAGCTGAACAAAGGCGCTGATTTCGCGACCGTGGCGAAAGCAAAATCCACCGACATTATTTCTGCCAAAAACGGCGGTGATATGGGCTGGCTGGAAGATTCCACTACCCCGGACGAGCTGAAAAATGCGGGTCTTAAAGAGAAAGGCCAACTGTCTGGTGTAATCAAATCCTCCGTTGGCTTCCTGGTGGCGCGTCTGGACGATGTCGTGGCGGCGAAAACCAAGCCGCTGGCTGACGTTCGTGATGATATCGCTGCGAAAGTGAAGCAGGAGAAAGCGCTGGACGCCTTCTATGCTCTGCAACAGAAAGTGAGCGATGCCGCAAGCAACGACAACGAATCACTGGCGGGCGCTGAGCAGGCTGCTGGCGTGAAAGCGGTTGAGACGGGCTGGTTCAGCCATGAAAATCTGCCGGAAGAACTGAACTTCAAACCGGTTTCAGATGCCATTTTCAATGGTGGTCTGGTAGGTGAGAACGGTACGCCGGGCAGCAACTCAGACATCATTACCGTTGACGGTGACCGTGCGTTCGTACTGCGCGTCAGCGAGCACAAAGCCGAGGCAGTGAAGCCCCTGGCGGAAGTGAAAGATCAGGTGGTGGCGCTGGTCAAACACAACAAAGCGGCACAGCAGGCAAAACTGGATGCAGAGAAAATTCTGGCCGATCTGAAAGCCGGTAAGAACGATGCACTGAAAGCGGCTGGCCTGAACTTTGGCGAAGCCAAAACGCTGAGCCGTACCGGTCAGGATCCTGTCAGCCAGGCGGCGTTTGGTCTGAGCCTGCCGGCGAAAGACAAACCTGTCTTTGGCACCACGACCGATATGCAGGGTAACGTGGTGATTCTGGCGCTGGATGAAGTCAAAGCCGGCACGCTGCCAGACGCGCAGAAGAAGGCCATGGTTCAGGGAATTACCCAGAATAATGCCCAGATTGCTTTCGAAGCGATGATGAGCAACCTGCGTAAAGAAGCCAAAATCAAGCTGGGTGATGTGGTGACCCAGGAGCAATAATTACGTACCTGCTCGCAGATTTTCGTAACGCTCTGCAAAAACTAAAGGCCGCTTTCGCGGCCTTTTCCATTTCTGCAATCTGCTGTTTGTCCCTGTTTTCTCGTACGGCTATCGTGGCGTGGCTGTCAACAAACAAGGAGAAAACAGCATGAAATGTGGAATCAAAGCACTGTTAATTACACTGGCTATTGCCACTTCCGGGATGAGTGCGGGCGCGCTGGCGGCGTCGCCCTCGGCTAAAGCGCAGGCTGCACAGACCAAAACAGACTCAGCTGCGCAGGCTCATACGCAATCAAAAGCGACTGAGGCCGGTAAAAGTGCAGAGGATGACGGTACGCGAGTCAGCATCAATTCGGCATCGGCAGAAGAGCTCGCGCGCGTGATGAACGGTGTGGGACTTAAAAAAGCCCAGGCCATTGTTAGCTACCGCGAGGAGTACGGTCCTTTTAAAACCCTTGACGATCTCAAGCAGGTGCCGGGTATGGGCAGCGCGCTGGTTGAGCGCAATCTCGCACACCTGACGCTGTAATCGCGTAATCACTTGCACTGCGGCAAAAATTTGCCAGGATAAAGAGGTCATACCAGTTATGACCTCTGAACCTATAACAACGAAAGGCTATTGCGCTATGCAGACACAAATCAAAGTCCGTGGTTATCACCTCGATGTTTACCAGCACGTCAATAACGCCCGCTACCTTGAATTTCTTGAAGAGGCGCGCTGGGATGGCCTGGAGAACAGCGAAAGCTTCCAGTGGCTGACCGCACACAACATCGCGTTTGTGGTCGTCAACATCAACATTAACTACCGCCGCCCGGCTGTGCTGGGGGATGTGCTCACCGTGACCAGTGAGGTCCAACAACTGAATGGCAAAAGTGGTGTATTGAGCCAGGTCGTCACGCTTGAGCCAGAAGGGCAGGTGGTGGCCGATGCGCTGATCACCTTTGTCTGTATCGATCTCAAAACCCAGAAAGCGTTGCCGCTGGAAGGGGAGTTGCGCGAAAAGCTGGAGCTGATGATCGCGTAAAAAATGTTCAGGGATAACCGTGCTGTCGCCACTTACCGTTCGACAGTACGGTCAGGTCGCCCTTATTTCAGACCGGTCTTTTTCTGCATCGCGGCCATCACGCCCGCTTTATCCGCAAGATAATGATTCAGACCGTTCGCGCGCAGGTTACAGGCGGCACACTGCCCGCAGCCGTCCCCTTTAATGCCGTTGTAGCAGGTCAGGGTCTCGTTGCGAACGATATCCAGCTTGCCCCAGTAGTCGGCCAGCGCCCAGGTTTCGGCTTTATCCAGCCACATCAGCGGCGTTTCGAAGCGGGTCTCTTTTGCCATACCCAGATCGACGGCGTGATTGAGTGCTTTCACGAATTCATCCCGACAGTCCGGGTAGCCAGAGAAGTCGGTCTCACACACGCCCGTGATCACCGCTTCGGCTTTCACCTGGTAGGCATAGATTGCCGTCAGGGTCAGGAAGAGAATATTACGCCCAGGTACGAAGGTATTCGGAATGCCGCTGGCATCCGGTTCGTAATCAGGAACCGGAATGCTGTCGCGGGTGAGGCTGCTGACGGCCAGTTCATTTAACAGCGTCACGTCCAGCACTTTATGAGCGCGGGCGCCCAGTTTGAGGGCCAGTTCACGAGCGACATCGATTTCAGCGCGATGACGCTGACCATAATCAAAAGTGACGCAATGCACTTCATCATACTGGTGAAGTGCCTGAATCAGGCAGGTTGTGGAATCTTGTCCTCCGCTGAACACGACGACGGCACGTTTCATAGATCATCTCGACAGTTACGGTAAAAGCGTCATGTTAACGCCTGGCTAAAGCGGCGACCAGCTTCTTCACGCGTTTGGTGGAGGAAGCCAGGCTTCGGTGAAGTCAAACCAGCCGCGAGTGTTAAGGCGTATGCCGTTGACCCCCGGAGGCGCGCTGATTTGATACTGGTAGTTAAAGAGCGGTGTCAGGACGGCTGTCTCCATTAATCGGCTGAAGATAGCCTGAAGTCCTGCGTGTCGGTCACGTTCGTCGGCCTGCGTCTGCACCGCATCCAGTGTGGCCTGCAAATGGGCGTATGCCGGTGCGCTCAGCAGATGCGGCCAGAGCGCATCGCAGCGGAGCCACTGCTCAAGGGTATACGCTGGCGCTTCGCCAATCAGTCTGTCTCCCATCATGATGTCTGCATCGGCAAGCTGCTGGCAACCGTCCCACGTCTTGGCGTCGTGAAAGATGACGGTCAGTTCACAACCTTGCCGCGCAAGGTATGCTTTTAACTGGCTGGCCATGGTGTGAAGCTCAACCGGCAGGTGGTAGACAAGCGTCAATGCCTCTGGCAGCACAACGTCGGTTAAATCAGTCCACTGGGGGATCGCCCAGCCGGGAAGCAGTTCTTCGGTAGGAGTGATGAGCCCTTCGTTCAGGGGAAGCGTGTGCAGCAGCGTTGAGAGATGAATGATATTAATCAGCCGCTTTGCCTGAAGTTCGCTCAGACGCGGACTTTGTTTCAGCGTGAGGTAGCAGAAGCCCAGACTGGTGCTGTTACTCACCAGCCGCAGGCTGGTCAGCTCGTCGGCCTCGCCAATGGCGATTTGCACCGGGTGGCGACAGCTGGTGCCCAGACTGTAGTCAAAAAGCTGGGGCGTGATCCAGTACTCGATAGCCTTAAGCAACGGATGGCCAAGGTGATACTGCTCGTGGCTTTCCAGACGCACCAGTTCAGGCTCAAAAACGCTCAGCCGAAAGGGACCGCTGCCCACCACGGGGTAATCAGGATGCGCCAGACGGCTACAGTAGGTTGCCAGCCTGTGCGCCAGCCAATAGTCAGGTTGATGCAGAATAAACGTCAGGCTTTGCGGATGCGTGGTTTCGATACGTAAGACGCTGCGGAAAAGCGTGTCCATGCCGGGCTGCGATAGCAGCGCCGTCAGGCTTTGCCTGAGCTGTGCCGTCTCTATTTTATCGCCGTTATGCCAGTGCAGGGTGGAGCGTATGTAGAAATGCCAACGCAGGCCGTCAGCAGAGACTTCCCAGTGATGCGCCAGATCGCCCGTGGGTTCACTGCTGTTACCATTAAAACGCATCAAACCAGAGAATACCTGTCCCGCCAGATGCTGCTCCGCCCGGCCAGGGAGAAACCCCGGCTGAAGCGGCTCCAGCGAGCGATAGTAGGGAATACGCAGCGTCGGCGTATCGTTCTGCCATTGCCCGCCCATAAACGGATGCAGCAGCGATCGCAAATCTTCAGGCGCGAGCTGGGCCAGCTCCAGCGCGTTGTGCTGCTGTCCACTTTTCAGGGCCTCTTCCATCATCGTATTACGCAACGAATCCGGGGTGACGTGAAAGCGTAATTCCCCACGCTTTCCTCGTCCGGAGCGGGCGTTCCAGCTTAGCCAGCCCGCCTCCTGCGCCTGGCGCAGCAGGGTGCGTACATGTCGCTCGCTGCAAAAGCAGCGGCTGGCAAGTTCACTGATGGTCACCTGCTGCGTTGCGCCGGCGGAGGGGTGCCACAGACGCTGATACTGGTTAAGACGGTTAAGCTGGCGCATGAAAAACCCGGAACAATAATTATCATCTATTCACTATTACTTCCGTATATCTCACGTAATACTGATGCACAAGTTAACCGCATCACATTTCGGGAGTAATTATGGCTCGGCTCGCTGCATTTGATATGGACGGCACGCTGTTAATGCCGGATCACCGTTTAGGGGAGAAAACCCTGAACACACTTAAGCGCCTGCGCGAGCGTGAAGTCACCCTGACGTTTGCCACTGGTCGTCATGTGCTGGAGATGCGCCATCTGCTGGGAACATTTGCCCTCGATGCGTTCCTGATCACCGGCAACGGGACGCGCATTCACTCCGTCGAGGGCGATGTGCTGCACCGTCAGGATCTGGATCCGGAAGTGGCGGACATCGTCCTGCACAGCACCTGGGATACGCAGGCCAGCGTGCATGTTTTTAACGATGAAGGCTGGTTTACCGGGCGTGAGATCCCGGCCTTGCTGCACGCTCACGTTTACAGTGGCTTTAAATATCAGCTCATCGATTTGCGCCGCATTCCGGCACACAAGGTAACCAAGATCTGCTTCTGCGGCGATCACGACGATCTCTGCCGCCTGCGTATTCAGCTTAACGAGGCGCTGGGCGACCGGGCGCACCTGACCTTCTCGGCGGTGGACTGTCTTGAAGTGCTGCCGGTGGGCTGTAACAAAGGATCTGCGCTGGCGGTGCTGAGCGATCGTCTGGGGCTGACGATGCAGGACTGTATGGCCTTTGGTGACGCCATGAACGACCACGAGATGCTGAGCAGCGTAGGCCGTGGTCTGATTATGGGGAACGCGATGCCGCAACTTATCGCCGCGCTCCCGCATTTACCGGTTATCGGACACTGTCGTAACGAAGCGGTGTCCCATTTTTTGACGCATTGGCTGGACAAAAATAACCTCCCATATTCCCCCGAATAGCGAGATCCTTCCAGCAAGCCAGGCTAAAGCCTGGCTTTTTTTTATTTCACCAGATGCGAAATCTGCGCTTTCCACGGTTCAACATCGCCAATATTGGCCTGTACCCATTCTGCGTTGTAATAGGTGTCCAGGTAGCGTTCCCCGCTGTCGCACAGCAGCGTGACGACAGAGCCGCTAAGGCCTTCTTCACGCATTCTCGCGGCCAGTTGTAGCGCCCCCCACATATTGGTGCCGGTAGAGGCTCCGACCTTACGGCCAAGCTGTGTCTCCAGCCAGTGCGCCGTCGCGACGCTGGCGGCGTCCGGCACGCGGAGCATCTTATCCACAACGTCCGGAATGAACGAGGGTTCGACGCGCGGGCGACCAATTCCTTCGATCTTGCTCCCCACAGGGCTGCGCAGGCTGGCATCGCGAGATTGCCAGTAATCAAGGAACACCGAGTTCTGAGGGTCAACCACCATCAGCTGCGTATCATAACCCTGACAGCGGATATAACGTCCGATGGTGGCGGAGGTTCCGCCCGTGCCCGCGCTCATGACAATGTAAGAGGGGACGGGATGTGGCTCGTGGGTCATCTGGCGGAAAATGCTGTCCGCAATGTTATTATTGCCGCGCCAGTCGGTGGCGCGCTCGGCGAAGGTGAACTGGTCCATATAGTGACCATTTAGTTCGCGGGCCAGCATTTCGGAGGCCGCATAGATTTCGCAGGCGCTTTCCACAAAGTGGCAGCGTCCGCCGTAAAATTCGATCTGTTCAACTTTACGTTTCGCCGTGCAGGAGGGCATCACAGCGATAAACGGCAGGCCCAGCAGGCGGGCAAAGTAGGCCTCTGAGACGGCAGTTGATCCGGACGACGATTCAATAATCGTGGTGCCTTCTTTAATCCAGCCGTTACATAAACCGTATAAAAAGAGTGAACGCGCCAGGCGATGCTTCAGGCTGCCGGTAGGATGGGTACTTTCATCCTTCAGGTAAAGCTGAATGCCGGGAAATCCAGGCAAAGGCAGGCGGATCAAATGGGTGTCTGCCGAGCGCTGATAGTCGGCATTTATTTCGCTGATGGCATGTTTAACCCAGGTGCTATTCATCGTAGTTATCCGTTTGTCATTTTGTGCCCAGCATAGCGAAAAGCACAGAAAAAATTGTTGCTATCTGGCCTTTAAAATAGAATGTAAGGAGAATAATTTTCTCTGGGAGGTGGATATGCTAGATAAAATTGACCGCAAGCTGCTTTCTTTGCTGCAAAGCGACTGCACCCTCTCTTTGCAGGCGCTGGCAGATGCCGTTAATCTGACCACCACACCGTGCTGGAAGCGCCTCAAGAAGCTGGAAGACGATGGCATTCTGCTGGGACGTGTGGCGCTGCTGGACCCCGAAAAACTGGGGCTTGGACTGACCGCCTTCGTCCTGATAAAAACGCAGCATCACAGCAGCGAATGGTACAGCCGCTTCGTCACCCAGGTTTCCGACATGCCCGAGGTGCTCGGCTTCTGGCGCATGGCGGGGGAATACGACTATCTGATGCGTGTTCAGGTGGCAGACATGAAGCGCTACGATGATTTTTACAAGCGGCTGGTCAATAGCGTACCGGGCTTGTCCGATGTCACCTCCAGTTTCGCCATGGAACAGATTAAATACACCACAGCGTTACCCATTGAATAACTTCATAAAATATCTTCAGGAAAAGACCGCGTGCGATTATTTGCCCAATTAAGCTGGTACTTTCGTCGGGAGTGGCAACGCTACCTCGGCGCGGTGGCCCTGCTTATTATCATTGCCATTTTGCAACTGATCCCGCCCAAAGTGGTGGGATACGTCGTGGATGGTGTTACGGAACAACATTACACCGCCGCACGGGTGATGATGTGGGTCGGTACGCTGGTGTTGACGGCCGTGGTGGTTTACCTGCTGCGTTATGTCTGGCGCGTGCTGCTGTTCGGCGCGTCCTATCAGCTTGCCGTTGAGCTGCGCGAGGACTTTTACCGCCAGCTGAGCCGCCAGCACCCTGAGTTTTATCTGCGTCACCGTACCGGGGATCTCATCGCCCGCGCCACTAACGATGTGGACCGTGTGGTGTTTGCCGCCGGTGAAGGGGTGTTAACGCTGGTGGATTCCCTGGTGATGGGCTGTGCGGTACTGATTGTGATGTCTACGCAAATTAGCTGGGAGCTCACGCTGCTGGCGCTGCTGCCGATGCCGCTGATGGCGCTGGCGATTAACCGCTACGGCGAGCAGCTCCATGAACGCTTTAAGCTGGCGCAGGCGGCGTTCTCGTCGTTAAACGATCGCACCCAGGAGAGCATGACCAGCATCCGCATGATCAAAGCGTTTGGTCTGGAAGACAGGCAGTCCGCGCTGTTTGCGGCCGACGCCGCCGATACCGGTGCGAAAAACATGCGCGTGGCGCGTATAGACGCCCGCTTTGATCCGACAATTTATATTGCGATTGGCATGGCGAACCTGCTGGCGGTGGGCGGCGGCAGCTGGATGGTGGTGCGAGGCACCATGACCCTCGGGCAGTTAACCAGCTTTGCGATGTACCTCGGGCTGATGATTTGGCCGATGCTGGCGCTGGCCTGGATGTTTAACATCGTTGAACGTGGGAGCGCCGCCTACAGCCGTATCCGCGCCATGCTGGCGGAAGTGCCGGTAGTGAACGATGGCAGCGAGCCGGTACCGGAAGGTCCGGGTGTTCTGAAGGCTGATATCCGCGTCTTTATCTACCCGCAAACGGAACATCCGGTGCTTGAAAACGTCAGTTTCACGCTGCGTCCTGGTCAGATGCTGGGCATCTGCGGCCCGACGGGCTCCGGTAAAAGCACCATTCTGTCACTGATTCAGCGCCATTTTGACGTGAGCGAAGGCGATATCCGTTTCCATGACGTCCCCCTGCCACGTCTGCTGCTGGATGACTGGCGCAGCCGCCTGGCGGTCGTCAGCCAGACGCCGTTTTTGTTTTCAGACACCATAGCCAACAATATCGCGCTCGGGTGTCCGACCGCGACACAGGACCAGATCGAGCACGTGGCGCGTCTGGCCAGCGTCCACGAGGATATTCTGCGCCTGCCGCAGGGCTACGACACGGAAGTGGGTGAGCGGGGCGTTATGCTCTCCGGCGGACAAAAACAGCGTATCTCTATTGCCCGCGCGCTACTGCTGGACGCTGAGATCCTGATTCTGGATGATGCGCTGTCCGCGGTTGACGGGCGTACCGAGCATCAAATTCTGCATAACCTTCGCCAGTGGGGAGAGGGGCGCACGGTCATCATCAGCGCGCACCGTCTGTCGGCGCTTACCGAAGCCAGTGAAATTCTGGTGCTTCAGCACGGACATATTGCCCAGCGTGGTCAGCATGAGCAGCTCGCCGGGCAGACCGGCTGGTATCGGGATATGTACCGCTATCAACAGCTTGAAGCCGCGCTGGATGAGGAGGTGGCCGATGCGTAAGTTTGGACAGATGTGGCCGACGTTAAAACGGCTGCTGGCCTATGGCTCACCGTGGCGCAAACCGCTTTCCATCGCCGTGCTGTTGCTGTGGATCGCCGCGATTGCGGAGGTGACCGGTCCGCTGCTTATCAGCTATTTTATCGATAACATGGTGGCGAAAAGCTATCTGCCGCTGGGGCTGGTGGCGGGGCTGGGTGTGGCGTACGTCGGGCTACAGCTGACGGCGGCAGGGCTGCATTACGCGCAGTCACTGCTCTTTAACCGGGCCGCCGTGGGCGTGGTCCAGCAGCTACGCACGGATGTGATGGATGCCGCGCTGCGCCAGCCGCTGAGCGAGTTTGATACCCAGCCGGTCGGGCAGGTTATTTCGCGCGTCACCAATGACACCGAGGTGATCCGCGACCTCTATGTAACCGTTGTTGCAACGGTTCTGCGCAGTGCCGCGCTAATTGGCGCGATGCTGGTGGCGATGTTCAGCCTGGACTGGCGGATGGCGCTGGTGGCAATCACCATTTTCCCGGCGGTGCTGATCGTGATGGTGATTTACCAGCGCTACAGCACGCCGATCGTGCGCCGCGTGCGCGCTTACCTTGCAGATATCAATGATGGCTTCAACGAAGTGATCAACGGCATGAGCGTTATTCAGCAGTTTCGCCAGCAGGCGCGTTTTGGTGAGCGAATGGGGGAAGCCAGCCGCTCGCATTATATGGCGCGGATGCAGACGTTACGCCTGGACGGTTTCCTGTTACGTCCGCTGCTGAGCCTCTTCTCGGCGCTGGTGCTGTGCGGACTGTTGATGCTGTTTGGCCTGACGACGCGCGGAACCATTGAGGTGGGAGTGCTGTACGCGTTTATCAGTTACCTTGGCCGTCTTAACGAACCGCTGATTGAACTCACCACGCAGCAGTCGATGCTGCAACAGGCAGTGGTCGCGGGCGAACGTGTATTCGAGCTAATGGACAGGCCGCGTCAGACCTATGGCGATGACGAACGCCCGCTGGAAAGTGGATCCATAGCGTTTGATCATGTCTCGTTTGCCTACCGCGACGACCAGCTTGTCTTGCAGGATATCAACCTCGAGGTACCGTCGCGTGGTTTTGTCGCCCTGGTTGGGCATACCGGCAGCGGCAAAAGCACGCTCGCCAGTTTGCTGATGGGCTACTATCCGTTGACGCAGGGGGAGATCCGTCTGGACGGACGGCCGCTTGCCTCGCTTAGCCACAACGCGTTGCGTAAGGGCGTCGCGATGGTGCAGCAGGATCCGGTGGTGCTGGCGGATACCTTTTATGCCAACGTGACGCTGGGACGTCCTTTCACCTCTGAGCAGGTATGGGAGGTGCTGGAAACGGTGCAGCTGGCGGATCTGGCGCGCGGGTTAAGCGAGGGGATCAATACCCGGCTGGGTGAGCAGGGCAACAACCTCTCCGTCGGGCAAAAGCAACTTCTGGCGCTGGCGCGCGTGCTGATTGAGACGCCGCAGGTGTTAATTCTGGATGAAGCGACAGCAAGCATTGACTCCGGTACCGAGCAGGCGATCCAGCAGGCGCTGGCTGCCGTGCGGGATCACACTACGCTGGTGGTGATCGCCCACCGCCTGTCAACGATCGTCGATGCCGATACCATTCTGGTGCTGCACCGTGGCCAGGCCGTTGAACGGGGTACGCACAGAGCGCTGCTTGAGGCAAAAGGACGCTACTGGCAGATGTATCAGTTGCAGCTGGCAGGCGACGAACTGGCCGCCAGCGTGCGCGAGGAAGAGTCACTCAGCGCCTGATGCACCATAACAAGGCAATGCGCTAACAGACTTAACCGTTGGTGCAAAACTGAAACGCACCCTGCACTGCCATGGTGCGTTTTTTTTTCACTTTTTCCCGGCGCATGCGCGCCGCGGCGCTTTCCTCCTCACCTTTCACTTCTGGCACACCCTTTGCAATATCACTGTCGTGTTAGCTGCGGCCATTACCGAATTCTGACTGGAGGGGATATATGAAGCTGGTTACGGTGGTAATCAAACCATTCAAACTCGAAGACGTGCGTGAAGCGCTGTCTTCCATGGGTATTCAGGGACTGACTGTCACCGAAGTGAAAGGCTTTGGGCGTCAGAAAGGTCATGCCGAGCTTTATCGCGGGGCGGAATACAGCGTTAACTTCCTGCCAAAAGTGAAGATTGATGTGGCGATTGCCGACGATCAGCTTGATGAGGTGATTGATGTCGTCAGCAAAGCGGCCTACACCGGAAAAATTGGCGACGGCAAAATTTTCGTTGCTGAACTACAGCGCGTCATTCGCATCCGTACCGGCGAATCTGACGAAGCGGCGTTGTAAGTAACTCCTGGCACACAGTGATAGGGATCGAGAAAATGAAGAAAGCAACAATGAAAACAGGTCTGGGTTCGCTGGCACTGCTGCCGGGCCTGGCAATGGCCGCACCTGCTGTGGCAGACAAAGCCGATAACGCCTTTATGATGATTTGCACCGCGCTAGTGCTGTTCATGACGATTCCGGGGATCGCGCTGTTTTACGGCGGCCTGATCCGCGGCAAGAACGTACTCTCCATGCTGACGCAGGTTGCCGTCACGTTTGCGCTGGTGTGCGTGCTGTGGGTGGTTTACGGTTACTCGCTGGCCTTCGGGGAGGGCAACGCCTTCTTCGGCAACGTTAACTGGGCGATGCTGAAAAATATCGAACTGACCGCGGTAATGGGCAGCTTCTATCAGTATATTCATGTCGCGTTTCAGGGCTCATTCGCCTGCATCACCGTGGGGCTGATTGTGGGCGCGCTGGCTGAGCGTATCCGCTTCTCTGCGGTACTGATTTTCGTGGTGGTCTGGCTGACGCTCTCCTATGTCCCGATTGCGCATATGGTCTGGGGCGGTGGTCTGTTGGCTTCCCATGGCGCTCTGGACTTTGCGGGCGGCACCGTTGTTCACATCAACGCCGCCGTAGCCGGCCTGGTAGGCGCATACCTGATTGGCAAGCGCGTGGGCTTTGGGAAAGAAGCATTTAAGCCGCACAACCTGCCGATGGTCTTTACCGGCACCGCCATCCTCTACTTTGGCTGGTTCGGCTTCAACGCAGGTTCAGCCAGCGCCGCTAACGAAATCGCCGCGCTGGCCTTCGTGAATACCGTGGTGGCAACTGCCGGGGCCATCCTCTCATGGGTATTTGGCGAGTGGGCCGTTCGCGGCAAGCCATCCCTGCTGGGTGCCTGTTCTGGGGCGATTGCCGGTCTGGTAGGTATTACGCCAGCATGCGGTTACGTGGGCGTGGGCGGCGCATTGCTGATCGGTATCGTCGCGGGTCTGGCGGGGCTGTGGGGCGTTACCGCACTGAAACGTATTCTGCGCGTTGACGATCCGTGTGATGTATTCGGCGTACACGGTGTGTGCGGCATTATCGGCTGTATCATGACCGGTATCTTTGCTGCACAATCTTTGGGCGGCGTGGGTTATGCTGAAGGCGTGACCATGATGCATCAGGTGCTGGTCCAGCTTGAAAGTATCGCGATTACGGTTGTCTGGTCGGGCGTTGTGGCCTTTATCGGCTACAAGCTGGCCGATATGACCGTGGGGCTGCGCGTACCGGAAGAGCAGGAGCGCGAAGGTCTGGACGTCAACAGCCACGGCGAGAATGCGTACAACGCATAATTTGAGTGCCTTGCCGGGTGGTGGCTTCGCCTTACCCGGCCTGAAAAAGTGAAATTTGCAGGCCCGGTAAGCGTAGCGACCGGGCTTTTTACCTCACCCGCGATTACGCATCACACCTTCCTGCACGGTAGAAGCCACCAGCACACCATCCTGGGTGTAAAACTCCCCGCGAACAAAACCGCGTGCGCTGGACGCAGAGGTACTTTCTACGCTGTAAAGCAGCCACTCGTTCATATCGAAAGGACGATGGAACCACATGGAATGGTCAATCGTGGCGACCTGCATCCCTTTTTCCAGGAATCCCACGCCGTGCGGCTGTAGCGCAACCGGCAGGAAGTTGAAATCCGACGCATAACCCAGCAGATACTGATGCACGCGCAAGTCTGCCGGTACGCTGCCGTTGGCGCGGATCCACACCTGGCGGGTGGGCTCAGCAGTATGCCCCTTCATTGGGTTATGAAATTCGACCGGGCGGATCTCCAGCGGTTTATCGCACAGAAACTTCTCTTTTACCTGCGGCGGCAGCAGATGTGCGAGTGTACGGGCAATTTCGGTTTCCGATTTCAGATCGTCCGGCGATGGGGCAGACGGCATCTGTTTTTGATGCTCATAGCCCGGCTCTGGCGCCTGAAAGGAGGCGGTCATGTAGAAGATGGGTTTCCCATGCTGGATGGCCGCCACACGGCGAGCGCTGAAGCTTTGGCCGTCACGCAGAACTTCCACGTCGTACACAATCGGTTTAGCGCTGTCACCGGGGCGTAAAAAGTAGCTGTGGAATGAGTGCACCAGACGGTCTGCCGGAACGGTTTCCTTAGCGGCATATAGCGCTTGCCCCACGACCTGGCCCCCAAAAACCTGGCGTAAGCCTAAATCTTCGCTCTGTCCGCGAAAAAGCCCTTCTTCTATTTTTTCCAGGTTCAGCAATGTCAGCAAATTGTTCAGTGCCTGACTCATAGTGGTCCTCAATAAACGCCGTGGCGAAAGATACGCTGAGTATAACGCAGAAACGATAGTGGTCCGATGGGTAGAATTATCTTAATACCTGGGCAAAATTAGGCATAAATCCGTGATTTGTGCCACACTTGTTTACGTTATGTGAATAAAACGACATCGGATGGGATCGATCCCGCCGGTGCATTGATGATAAGGAGACTTCAATGAAACTCGTGCCTATGTTAAGCGGTGTTGCAATGGCGGTGGCGTTGTCCGCCTGTGCGGATAAGAGTGCCGATGTAGCGGTACCAACGGCGACCCCAAACGGGATTAACACCCTTTCACAGCAAGCTATTCGACAGCCTAACGTGTCCGGTACCATCTGGATCAAACAGAAAGTCGCTCTGCCGCCGGACGCGGTTTTAACGGTCACGTTATCCGATGCGTCTCTGGCGGATGCACCGTCTAAAGTCCTTGCACAGCGTGCAGTTCGTACAGAGGGTAAACAGGCGCCGTTCAGCTTCGTGCTGCCGTACAACCCGTCTGACGTTCAGCCTAACGCGCGTATCCTCCTGAGCGCGGCGGTAACGATCAACGATAAGCTGGTCTTTATCACCGATACCGTGCAGGAAGCGGTCAACAAAGGGGGCACCAAAATCGACCTGACCCTGGTCCCGGTGCAGCAGACTGAAGTGCCTGTGGCAACGCAGACCAATCAGCCGACCTTGCCTACACCGCCAACACAGTTGTAACTTTCTTTCGCCCTCTTCATCTTGACGGGAGAGGGCGTCAGTATTCCCAGCGATACTTCTGCATATCTATCTGTCCCGTCCCGGACACCTGCACCCCTTCTGAGAGTAATGCCTGACGCTGGCGCTGCAAGTCTGGCCCGGTGAGGGAAATGGCACCATGGCGATTAACGACCCGGTGCCATGGTAACGTACTTCCCTCCGGAAGCCTTCTTAGCACGCCGCCAACCTGACGCGCTGCGCGCGGTGAGCCCGCCAGTCGGGCGACATCCCCATAGGTCGTGACACAGCCTTCCGGAATCGAGGCCACGATTTGCCACACTCGCTGTGGGAAAGTGTCATGTTCGTCCATTGTTTCTCCAGCGGGAAATCAGCGAAGGGTAATGTTATACGAAGATAAAGAAGATTGTCGGGTCAGTTTGCGCAATAATCCAGCATCCAGTTGCCAGCGGCTTGCAATTGAGGTGCTCCACAGGGATAATGCGCCAGCGCGTTGGTTATCAACGCTCTCAATGGGGGCTCTGTTGGTTCTCCCGCAACGCTACTCTGTTCACCAGGTCAGGTCCGGAAGGAAGCAGCCAGGGCAGACGACGTGGGTGCCGGGATGTAGCTGGCAGGGCCCCCACCCATTTGTGTTCTTCTCTGAAGTTTCCCCCCTATATAAACCTTCTCAATTATGTGCCTATTTTGTTCGTGCAATATATCCTTCATTGAACTGAAATAATAATGTCATAAACCTGTAATAATAGACTGTCATTTTATTATCGGGCGTCTTTTTGTTGTCATAAGTAAAAAAATATATATCTGGATAACAAACTTATCTTCGTGTATTAAATTAAACACGTGTTCCGAAAGGATGTGACAATCATGGTAACTGCGGTTTTAAACGTTAAAATTGATGAAGCGCTAAAAGAAAGACTCCGCCACTATGCGGAAGACAATAATGAGAATTTAAGCGTGACCACAGAGAAACTGCTGCTGCTGGCATTTGAAGCAGTAGAAGAGGCGGGAGTATCGGAAGAGGATGTTGATAATCAGCATACGGAAGAAGAGAGCGTAAATCCATTTACTCCTAAAGAAATCAAAGCACTACGTAAACTTCTGAAGAAGAGAAAATGAAACAACAACTATCGACTGCCAGCGATTACAACGAGGCCTGCAATCTGTTACGTTCGGGCTATGTGAAACATGTTCGTCTTGGCTGGAATGTAGGAAGTGATGAGTTCTTTCGAATTGCGTCTGACTGGTGTGATACCGGTGCAAAAATAAAGAAAGAAGGTGAAAATTTCATTATTTCGCTGAAAGGCTTCCCGATTCCTCCTCAACATTAAGTTGTTCTTCATGAAAACTGCTGACTGCATGCGTTACAGTCAGCAGTTTTTATTGTTTCTGGCGAATAATTTACACCAGGCTCCGTTTTACTGGCGGTGTACTTTTATTTAAGGCAAGCCACAGCGGTTTGATACGCAGTAATGCCTCTTCAAGTTCTGGCGAATTGAGTGAGAAGGGCATACGCAGGTAGCGGTCAAACGCGCCTGAAAGCCCAAAGCGCGTGCCGGTGCCCATAATGATGCCTGTCGTTTCCGCACGTGCCGCCAGTTGAGTCGCCAGCATGCCGGGTAGTTCAATCCAGTATGAAAGTCCTCCCTCCGCTTCCTGAAACCGCCATTCGGGGAAATGCTCCCGTAACATCTGGCCGCAGCGGTCACGCCGTTCTGCCAGCATTTGCCGCCGGGCAGGCAGGAAGGTTTCACTGTTTTCGATAAGCCACAGCGTGGCCAGCTGTTCCAGCACCGGAGAGCCCAGATCCAGCGTATCGCGCGTCTGTGCGAGCGTGGCGATAGTGCGGGACGAGGCGCGGATCCAGCCGAGACGAAGCCCACCCCAGAAGCTTTTGCCTGCGGAACCCAGCGTAATCACCGCGGCCTCCGGGTTAAAGGCGGCCAGCGGCGGCGGCGGGGGAGCATCGAACCAGAGATCGACCATGGTTTCATCCACCACCAGCGTGGTGCGGGTTTGCGCGGCGATGTCGGTTATGGTCTGACGCGTCGCGGCATCCATGCAGCGCCCGGTCGGATTATGAAAATCCGGCATTAGATAGGCCAGACGCGGGGCTGTCTGGGCAAGCGTTGCGGCAAAACCATCGGTATCCCAGCCCGTTTCTGGCAGCGAGACGCCCACGGGCCGACATTGCGCCCCCTGAATCGCGGCTATCGCCAGCGGGTAGGTGGGATGATCCACCACCACGCGATCCCCGGGCCCGGTCATCATTCTTAAGATCAGGGCGAAGCCGCTGACGGCACCGTTCACCACCATCACTTCGTCTGCCCGGGTGGGCAGACCGCGTGCGGTGTAGCGGGCGGCGATAGCTTCACGCAGCGCTGGAAGCCCAAGCTGATCGTACCCGGTCAGCGCCAGATTCGGCGTAATGGTCGTCAGCGCGTGGGTGTAGGCCTGATGGATCTCTGGCCCTGCGTTGAGCGCGGCGGTTGAGAGATCCAGCGCCGCGCTGGCAGTGGAAAGCGTGGGCACGGCCCGGCTGTCTGGCAGGATCGCCCGGGAACCGCTGCCGTGACGGCTCTCCAGAAAACCCTCTTCACGCAGATGCGCCAGCGCGCTGCTGATGGTGGTGCGGCTGACGTCCAGTGCGGCGGCCAGTTCCCGCTCTCCGGGCAGGCGCGTGTTTAGCGCCAGCCTGCCATCCAGAATTAACAGGCGTAACGCGTCAGCCAGCTGGCGCCACCGCGGGGTGCGGGAAGAGGTTTGTTGCCAGTGCCCTAACAGGCGAACCAGAGACTGGCTTCCAAAACGACGTGATGACATGTGCAGTCCACTATTTGAAAACTGGACATTAATCATAGTGCCATTTTCAGCGAAGATGGAAGCTGGTTCTTCGGAGAAGAGAAAATGGTGCGTCGTCTGGTACAACTTTATGTCGGTTTAGCCCTTTACGGACTTTCAACCGCGATGTTTATTCGTTCGGATCTGGGTGTTGATCCCTGGAATGTTTTTCACCTTGGCGTCGCCATCCAGGCCGGAATGAGCATCGGCACGGTGATGATTTTAACCGGGGCTGCGGTGCTGCTGCTATGGATCCCGCTGCGTCAGCTTCCGGGGCTGGGTACGGTCAGTAACGTGATTTGTATTGGCCTGGCGGCAGATGCGTCAATGGCATTGATCCCGGAACTCACCTCGCTGCCCGTGCGCATCACCCTGCTGGTTTCCGGCATTGTGGTTAACGCCCTTGCCACCGGAATGTATATCGGCGCGGGTTTTGGCGCAGGCCCGCGCGACGGTCTGATGACCGGCATACACGCCCGGCTGGGCTGGTCGATCCGCAGCGTGCGTACCGCAATCGAGGTGACCGTGTTGATCGTCGGCTATCTCCTCGGGGGAGCGTTTGGCGTCGGAACCGTGCTATATGCGTTAACCATCGGCCCGCTGATCCAGCTTTGTTTGCCGTGGTTTCGCCAGAGACCGCGCATGCAGAAAGCCGCGCAGCCGGAGCGGATTGCTTAATTTTGCGAAGCGCTCACAGGCTATAATGGCGTAACTGTGTCAGAATAGTGACTACCTTTTACGACGCCAGAATCTATGAAAGCGATCACTCTTTATGACGTTGCCCGCGTAGCGGGCGTTTCTTATCAGACCGTTTCCCGGGTGATTAACGACGCGGAACACGTTTCTGCCAGTACGCGGGAAAAGGTCCGACAGGCCATGGCGGCGCTACACTATGTACCTAACCGTGGCGCGCAGCAGCTGGCCGGAAAACGCACCCGCACGCTGGGGCTGATGACCAGCGATCTGGCGCTGCATGCGCCGTCGCAAATCGCCTCAGCTGTAAAATCCCGGGCAGTGGAGCAGGGGGCTGGCGTGCTCATCTCTATGGTGGAGCAGCCCGCGCAGTGTCAGGCTGCTTTGCAGGAGTTACTGGCGCAGCGCGTGGAGGCGCTGCTGGTGAACGTTCCGCTGGAAGATGCTCAGGCAGAAATGCTTCAGGAAATGGCCTCGCCGACCCCGGTTCTTTTTCTTGATGTTTCCCCCACAGCTCGGGTTAACAGCCTCGTTTTCAATGCTGAACAGGGCGCTGGCCTGGGGGCGGAGCATCTGCTTTCGCTGGGGCACCGGCGAATTGCGCTGCTCGCCGGGCCGGAAAGTTCTGTCTCTGCCCGGGCTCGCCTGGCGGGATGGAAAACTACGCTGGCTCAGGCTGGCGTGGAGGCGTTTGCGGTGGCGCAGGGCGACTGGAGCGCGGCTTCAGGCTACGAGAAAGGGCATCAGCTCCTGGCGGGCGCGCAGCTGCCGGAGGCGATCCTTGTGGCGAACGATCAGATGGCGCTTGGCGTTTTACGCGCCTGTGCGGAAAAAGGCGTTGCGGTACCGGGGCAGATCTCGGTTGCTGGGTTTGATGATACGGCTGACAGCGCGTGGTTTTCCCCTCCGCTGACCACCGTTCGGCAGGCGTTCCGCGAGGCCGGTGAACGCAGCGTGGAGTGGCTCCTGGCAACTGCCCGTCACGCCGAACCCTGGCAACAACAACTTCCTGTTACGTTGATCGTTCGTCATTCCACCGCGCCGCGCGCCGTACAACAGGCCGATCGTGAAGAGCTGGCGCAACAGCTAAGAACGCTGGCGCTGCTGGCGGAGAAACTGGCGCGCAGCTAGCACTTTTGTGATCGTGCTCGCCTGGTGACGATCAAAGTCTTTACCGCCACCGTTTACCAGGGCATGTTGACTAAAATTGTGAGCGCTTCGTAAAGAGGTTGATATGTCTTCCACATTGCCGCTGACCCTCAGCGCAATTCTGGCTCGTCGTGACTGGGAAAACCCGGGCGTGATGCAGTGGAATCGTCTGGCCGCACACGCGCCTTTTCATAGCTGGCGCGATGAAACCCTCGCCCGGGAGGATAAGCCTTCGCTGAGCGAGCGTCTGCTTAACGGCATCTGGCGATTCAGCTTTTTCCCGGCACCAGAGCAAGTGCCCGAGGCATGGGTAACGGACGATCTGTCTGATGCCGTTGAGATGCCCGTGCCGTCGAACTGGCAGATGGAGGGATTCGATACCCCCATCTACACCAACGTCACCTATCCGATAAATGTGAACCCGCCCTATGTACCGGCTGAAAACCCAACCGGTTGTTACTCGCTCACATTTGAGATGGATGATGCCTGGCTGCTCAGCGGGCAAACCCGCATTATCTTTGATGGGGTGAATTCAGCTTTTCATCTGTGGTGTAACGGCCAGTGGATGGGCTATTCCCAGGACAGCCGTCTGCCTGCGGAGTTCGACCTCAGCGCGGTGCTGCGACCGGGGCAGAACCGCCTGGCGGTGATGGTGTTACGCTGGTGCGACGGAAGCTACCTGGAAGATCAGGACATGTGGCGGATGAGCGGCATTTTCCGTGACGTCTCGCTGCTGCACAAGCCGGAAACGCAGATTGCCGATTATCAGATCGTGACCGATCTGAATGCCGAATGCGATCGGGCGCTGCTCCGGGTTGACGTTGCGCTGGAAGGCTTACGCTATGCCGAATGCGAGGTGGCGTTTACCCTGTGGCGTAACGGCGAAGCCTGCGCGCAAATCACGCAACAGCCCGGATCGGCCATCGTGGACGAACGCGGCAGTTGGGCGGAGCGGCTCACGGTGGCGATACCCGTGAACAATCCCGCGCTGTGGAGCGCTGAAACACCGGAACGCTATCGTTTGACCATGTCGCTTCGGGATGTGCAGGGCAACATGCTGGAGACTGAAGCCTGCGATGTCGGTTTCAGACGCGTCGAAATCAGCAACGGCCTGCTGAAGCTTAACGGCAAACCGCTGCTGATCCGCGGCGTGAACCGTCATGAACATCATCCTGAGAAGGGGCAGGTGATGGATGAGGCGACCATGCGCCGCGACATCGAACTGATGAAGCAGCATAACTTCAATGCCGTGCGCTGCTCGCATTATCCGAATCACCCTCTGTGGTACACGCTTTGCGATCGCTACGGCCTGTACGTGGTCGATGAGGCGAATATTGAAACCCATGGCATGGTGCCGATGAGCCGCCTGGCGGACGATCCGCGCTGGCTGCCTGCCATGAGCGAACGCGTAACGCGTATGGTGCAGCGGGACCGGAATCATCCGTCCATCATCATCTGGTCCCTGGGGAATGAGTCCGGGCATGGGGCGAATCACGATGCGCTGTACCGCTGGCTGAAAACCACCGATCCCACGCGGCCGGTGCAGTACGAAGGCGGGGGGGCCAGTACGGCGGCAACTGATATTATTTGCCCGATGTATGCCCGCGTCGATCAGGATCAGCCGTTCCCGGCGGTGCCAAAGTGGTCGATTAAAAAGTGGATTGGTATGCCGGACGAAACCCGTCCGCTGATCCTGTGCGAGTATGCCCACGCGATGGGTAACAGCTTTGGCGGCTTTGCCAGCTACTGGCAGGCATTCCGCAGCCATCCCCGGTTGCAGGGCGGCTTTGTCTGGGACTGGGTCGATCAGGCGCTGACGAAAAAAGCGGAAGACGGCACGGCATTCTGGGCCTACGGCGGCGATTTTGGCGATAAGCCCAACGATCGTCAGTTCTGCCTCAACGGGCTGGTGTTTCCCGATCGCACCCCGCATCCCGCCCTTTACGAGGCACAGCGTGCCCAGCAGTTCTTTACCTTTACGCTGGTGAGCACCGCTCCGCTGCTCGTTGATATCCAGAGCGATTATCTGTTCCGTCATACTGACAACGAGAGTCTGCGATGGTCGGTGGCGCGTGACGGTGCGGTATTGTCTTCCGGCGAAATAACCCTTTCTGTTGCGCCCCAGGGGACACAGCGCGTTGAGATCCCGCAGACTGAATTCGGCGCTGAACCGGGCGAGGTCTGGCTCAACGTGGAGATCGTTCAGCCGCAGGCCACGCCGTGGTCGCCGTCCGGCCACCGTTGTGCCTGGGATCAGTGGCCGCTCCCGGCTCCGCTGTACCTTACGCCACCGAAAGCAGACGGAACCCCACCACAGTTAACGGTGCAGGAAGAGGTGCTGGACATCACTCATCAGCAGCAGCGCTGGCAGTTTAGCCGTCTCACCGGCAACCTGACCCAGTGGTGGAACGCGGGCGCTGAAACGCTCCGTTCCCCGCTAACGGATAACTTTACCCGCGCGCCGCTGGATAATGACATTGGCATCAGCGAGGCGACCCGCATCGATCCGAACGCGTGGGTGGAACGCTGGAAAGCGGCAGGGATGTATGAGATATCCTCGCGCCTTATCCAGTGTGAAGCGGAACAGCATACCCGTGAGGTGGTGGTGACCACGCAGCACGTCTGGGAGCATCAGGGTAAAGCGCTGTTTATCAGCTACAAGGTCTGGCGGATTGATGACCACGGGTTACTGCACGGTGATGTGCAGGTGACGGTGGCGTCTGACATTCCTGAACCCGCTCGCGTGGGCCTGAGCGTTATGCTGGCGGATATCCCGCAAACGGTGCGCTGGCTGGGGCTGGGCCCGCTGGAGAATTATCCGGACAGAAAACTGGCGGCGCAGCAGGGGCGCTGGGCGTTACCGCTGGACGCCATGCAGACGCCGTATATCTTCCCGACGGAGAACGGTTTACGCTGCGACACCCGTGAGCTGACGTTTGGCTCACATCAATTCCAGGGACAGTTCCATTTCTCCCTGAGCCGTTACAGCCAGCAGCAACTGCATACGACAACGCATCAGCACTTGCTGCGGGAAGAGGCTGGCTGCTGGTTGAATCTTGATGCCTTCCACATGGGCGTGGGGGGGGACGACTCATGGAGCCCGAGCGTAGCTCCCGCCTTCATTCTGCAAAACCGTCGGCTGCGCTACACGTTTTGCTGGCAGCAGAACGGCTGAGCCGATACGTGCGGCCACTGCCGTGGCCGCACGTAACACCGCGTAATGGGTTTATTTCCTGAGGTTGTGCTCGGCCCAGCGAATGAAATCTTCTTTAGGCAGCGCCTTGCTGAAATACCAGCCCTGTCCGTACTGCACGCCGTGGCGATGCAACCATTCGAGCTGCCCTTCAGTTTCAATGCCTTCTGCGACCATCGCCAGCTTAAGCGATTTGGCCATTTCGATGATGTGGGGAGTCACGTTCTTATACTCCAGCGCGTCCACAAAGGATTTATCAATCTTCAGGGTATCGACATCAAGATCCTGCAAATAGCTCAGGCTGGAGTAACCCGTACCAAAATCATCAATGTAGATGGCATGCCCGGAGCGCCGAAACGCAGCGATGGCAGGGGCGCTGACGGCAGGATCGGCAAAGCCGCGCTCGGTCAATTCAAGGGCGATCTGGCGCGGGTGGACGCCCCATTTGTTGAGCAATTGACTCAGCAGGCGAGGCAGCTCGGGGGACGTTAAATCGGATGGTGCAAGGTTGACAGAAATGTGCAGTTCCGGGTGATGATGCAGCCAGGCACCTAAATCCTCAAACACCTTATTCACCACCAGCTGTGTCAGCGTTGAAATAAGCCCCGTCTGCTCCGCCAGGGGAACAAAGAGATTAGGCGACAGGTCACTGCCATCTGGCTGCGGCCAGCGCATCAGCGCTTCTGCACCCACCAGTTTTCCACTGCATAGCGCCACAATGGGCTGATAGTAAACCTCGATCTCCCGGTTGTTGATCGCGTCGATCAGCCGGTTACGCGGGGAAAGCAAACGGCGGAGGATGCGAAGCACAATAAGGGCTGCAACCAGGCTTATCAGTATGCCTGCCGGTAGCCAGATGATCAGCTGCTGATGCCAGGATGCCGCGAGCGGTTTTAACGATGCCCAGGCAATAACCGTAAGCCCCAGTTCTGGCACCGGTTTCAACACGTACATCGAGCCGTTGTATTGCACGCGCTTAACGTCCTGCTGCTCCTTAACGACAGAAAGAATATACGGGTCGAGAATATTGCTTCTGGCAAATATCCGATGGGTTTCGCTGCCCACCAGGGCGGCATCCATCGAAATGTCACCGAACGGGACAACATCCACAAGCGACGCCGGATCGACCATTACCAGATAATGTCCTTTCCCCAGAACGGCCATATAACGGTGAATGCCGAGGTCGTTTTGCGAGGTGAGCCACGCGCTATATCCGTCTGCGGTGATCCGCATCGGGAGCGGTAATATCGCCGTATTACTGGATTGTTCCAGAGAGGAGCAGAGCGGCTTCAGGTTATCGATATACATCACTTCCTGAATATAGCGCCATGAGAACGCGACACGACGCATTTCGCGTAAGTGCGGAGGAGTGCAGGGCGGGGCGTTGAACAACTGTAGGTGCGTGAGCGCCTGTTTTGCCTGCGCAACGACTCTGTCGGTACGGATCAGGACGCGCGAGGCATATCTGTCCAGTGCATCCACAAATTTCGCCTCTGCCTGACGATGCGCCAGCCAGATACTGAGGCACACAGGGACCAGCACAGAGAAGATCAGTACGCCTGTCACCAGGCTGACCAGATGTCGGGTTCGCATGCTGCTGTATCCTTTCCATATGCCCGACCAGGGCATGGAGTTTGCGCGCCAGATGAAAAATTTTTTATCGCTAAATGATATAGTTATAGCATGTAACAGTCTCTGGCAGTATTTGAAAACCTTTCAAAAACAGGCTGTGCATCACAGGGGTTGTTTTTGCAGCAAAGCTCAGATAGTATTTTGTTATGTTATAACAATACATGAAGGCCAGAGATGAAACCGAATATCCATCCAACCTATCGCACCGTTGTGTTTCACGACACCACGGCTAATGAATATTTTAAAGTTGGCTCAACGATTAAGACAGACCGTGAAATTGAGCTTGAGGGGAAAACGTATCCCTACGTTACTCTTGATGTCTCCTCTAAATCACATCCGTTTTATACCGGGAAGCAGAAGACCTTCTCGACGGATGGCAGCGCGGCACGCTTCCGCAAGCGTTTTGGTGGCTTTCTTGATGCGAAGCGAGGCTAATCATGCAGGTGCTTAACTCATTGCGCAGTGCAAAACAGCGTCACCCGGATTGCCAGATAGTCAAACGCAAGGGACGCTTATACGTGATTTGCAAATCTAACCCGCGCTTTAAGGCGGTGCAGGGGCGTAAAAAAAGACGCTAGAGGCGCGTTTCTCGCCAGCTTTCCAGGGATCTTTTCTGTTTGCCATCGACGGTAAAATTGTCGGTGGCAAGCCAGCTTTCAAACGCGCTCGCCAGCGCTGACCACTCTTTGTCGAGAACTGAAAACCAGTCGGTGTCCCGGTTTCGGCCTTTAATGACCAGCGCCTGGCGAAAACGCCCTTCAAACTGAAACCCAAGACGCAGGGCCGCTTTGCGGGAGGGTTCGTTCAGGCTGTTGCACTTCCATTCATAACGTCGGTAGCCCAGGGTATCGAACACGTACCGCATCAGCAGATACTGCGCTTCTGTCGACATGGGCGTGCGGCTTAACAGTGACGAGAAGTGAACATGTCCCACTTCTACAACGCCGTTTTTAGGATCGATCCGCATAAGGGACAGCGTCCCGACAGGAGATTGGGTCTGGTTATCGATAACGCTAAAGTGGATGGGATCGGATAATTTGCTCACGCTCGCCACCCATTCGGCAAACTCCTCTGCGGTGGCATCGGGTTCACGCAGCAGCCACGTCCAGCTTCGGGTATCTCCGGCCAGGGAATACGCAGAGAACAACGCGTGGGCATGCTCCACGCGCAGCGGCTCAAGCCGACAATAGCGACCCTGAAGTACCACCCGGGACGGGTGCGGGCGAGGCTGCCAGTCGGTAAGGCTTTCCCCTACAGGTTGTCCAAACTCATTGAATATACTCATCTTTATTTCCACGATGTTGAAAAGATCTCCAGATTAGTGAATTACTGGTTCCTTAAAAAGAACCACCAGGCTATGTTTTGCTGGTACCACGAGGAGGTAAAGATGAATATACCGGGTGATGAGCTATACACCCTGCTCCATGCTGCGCTGAAAAAACGTGGGGAAGAAACGCTCCAGCGCGCGCTCTACCTTGCTTTGCGGGAGGCCATACTGTGCGGAAGGCTTCGGTCCGGCAGTCATTTGCCCGGCTCGCGAACGCTGGCGCAGCAGATCTCGGTGTCCCGAAACACCGTTAATGCGGCGCTGGACCAGCTCACGCTCGAAGGTTATTTGCTGCGTAGCCGCCAGGGTACGCGGGTGGGGCAATTCGCTCATCGTACGATTGCCCGGACATTACCGGACCCGGACGTCAGGCTGACAAAACGTGTTGCCCTGCTGCCCGCGCCTGTGCCGCGCGACACTCCGGTGATGGCATTTACGCCAGGAACGCCTGCCATCAACTATTTCCCCTTGCCGCTGTGGCGGCGGTTATACGATCGCGTCCTGCGCGAGGAGGGGAGCGCCCTGTTAGGGTATGGTGACCCGGCCGGCGAGCCGACGCTACGGGCCGCCATTGCCCGCCATCTTGCGCTCTCCCGCGGCATTGACTGCGATGCCAGCCAGATTGTGATAACCGAAGGGGCACTGGAGGGCGTCAATCTGTGCACGATGCTGTTAAGCGAGCCGGGGGATGTCGCCTGGGTTGAAAATCCCGGCTATAGCGGCGCTAAAAGCGCTTTCGTCAAAACCGGCCTGGCGATGAGCGGCATACCGGTTGATGACGAGGGGATGTGCTGGGAAGGGTTGTGCGCGCCTTCACCCACGCTGATTTTTACCTCGCCATCGCATCAGTTCCCTTACGGAAGCGTGCTCAGCGCGCGGCGGCGTCTGGCGCTGCTGGAACTGGCCCGGCAGCACAGCGCGTGGATCATTGAGGACGATTACGACAGCGAATTCCGTTATGCCGGTGAGCCCGTACCGGCGATGCTGGGAATGGTCAACAATGCGCCCGTTGTGTATCTGGGGACGTTCAGTAAAACGCTGTTTCCGTCGCTCAGAATGGGGTTCATGGTATTACCGCCAGCGCTGGCGAAGGCGGCGCGTCCGGCCATCGGCTCGCTGCTGCGCGGCGGGCATCGCGCTGAACAGCGCACCCTGGCGCTATTTATTGAGGAAGGCCACTATGCGCGACATCTTGCCGCCATGCGCCGACTTTATCGTAAGCGATACCGCCAGCTGCGGGAGGTGCTAAGCGCAGAGCTTCATACGCCGCACCGTGTTCTTGCCGGAGAAGGAGGGATGCACCTGGCGCTGGCGATTGACGGTATCGACGACCAGCGGCTGGTGGAGCAGGCAAGAGCGTTTCAGCTGGCACCCGCTGCACTGAGCGGGTACTACCTTGAGACGACGCAGGGGCAAACCGGTCTGGTTTTAGGTTACGGCAATACCTCTGCTTCGCAGTTTGCGCCGGGTATTCGACGTCTTCAGGCGCTCATTACACAGCAGCGGGGCGGGAAAGGGTAAAGACATCATAAAAAGAGAGCTGGCCCTTGGTGATGACCATTTTCTGCAACTTCTCTTTTTGCCCGGCTTCGACAGCCGGCGAGTGCAGGATGCTGTCGATCAGCTCCTTCGGCACGTAACGCGTGTTGTACCACTCCCCGTTGTAGCAGACGCGGAAATCGAGTACGTCGATATCTTCATACCGGTAACGCGGATTGACGTCGAAAAAGAAAAACGCGTTAAACACCACGAACAGCACAACCAGCAGCCAGACGGAATCGACCAGCGTTTCAGACTTCAGCATGACGATAAGCGTTGCCAGCCAGGCGGCGTACATGGCGACGAACAATCCGGGATGTTTGCGAATAAAGCTGATGCTAAAGCGCGGACGATTGTCGCGCTTTTCGCGGGTATTGAGCTCGTCGATGGTGGCGGTAAGCAGGCGCTGTATCTCTGTCATTTTTTGCCTTTATGATTGTTAAAAATACAGGTGATCTGCCTATTTTATGAGAGGGGTTTATGCGATGAAAGTAACAGTTATGCCAGGAAAAAGCATAACAGTTACTCAGGATGCGCTTAGATCATTTTAATGATTTTCGCCGGATTCCCGCCCACTACCGCATTGGCCGGCACGTCTTTGGTCACTACCGCGCCGGAAGCGATAACCGCATTATCGCCAATGGTCACGCCCGGATTAATCACCGCGCGTCCGCCGATCCAGACGTTATGGCCTATGGTGACCGATTTACCGTACTACAGCCCGCTGTTACGTTCGGTCGCGTCCAGAGGATGCGTGGCTGTATAAATGTGCACCCCCGGTGCGAGCATACAGTTATCGCCAATGCGGATAGGGCAGACGTCCAGCATGACGCAGTCGAAGTTGGCGTAAAAATTGTTGCCCAGATAGATGTTATAGCCGTAGTCGCAGCGGAAGCTCGGCTCAATATAAGCGCCTTCGCTTTGACCCAGCAGGTCAGCTAATAAGGCGCGACGTTCGGCCTTCTCATCGGGTGCGGTATGGTTATAGCGGTGAACAATATGACGAGCGCGTAAACGGTCAGCCCTCAGCGTGTCATCGCCGGGGCGATAATATTCACCGGCAATCATCTTCTGTTTTTCTTCACTCATGGGAACCTCTCTGGAATCGTTTTACGTAGCGTAAAGAGGATTAGCCAGAAAGGGAACGTTCCCTAAAAGTGACTGTGACAGGAGTCACAACATTCTTGCGTATAAATACGTTTTATACGGGGACCTGGCGTTTGCACTTGAAGCGTAATACGAAAGGTAAATTCAGCTTAACAACGGGCGTAGTGCCTTTAAGTCTCTCTTCAACGACTAACGAACAAATTTCCATACCGAAGAGGGGATCTTGTCATAGAGTTTATTCATGGTCAGTTCAGCAAGACGATGGTCGGCAGCTGAATAAAATACCGCCAGTTCATTATCAGACAGCTCGTATTTATTTTTCTCAATAACACGTTCGAGCGTGTCAATTGACTGACAGCGTCGCAGGCGCATCAAATAATCGACTTTAGTTAATGGTTTATCAGACATAAAATTCACCTTAGTATTTGTAATAATTTTAACAGGAAAGACTAACCGGATTAGCTCTGCTGACATTCGTGAAGCAGCGAAATAGACGGTTTCCTGATTTACGCCATTTCTGCAAATCCTGTGCGTTAATGCCGTAGCTGCTGAACAACATAAAGGTGTCGTCCAGGTATTCATCAATTTGCTCTATCAACTTATTATCTTCATTGTACTTAATTTTATAATTAAGTGCGAAGGTTGCGATATGCTCGATCAGCTCATTAAGCTGTAAATTGATAGCAGACGTTGGATCGTTCACCCAGCCATGGTTACTTTCTTCAAGATTGGCAAGGCAGTCATGGTACAAGGATTCGCAGAGAAATTTCAACTGCGCGATATCATGCCTTTTTGGCGAGTACTCGTCCATAGCGCATCCCCTTCTGAGTGATTTTTTACTCACCGAACATCATGTCGGGATGGATACAACTTGCTTAGCCACACGGGAGCTGTGTTCCTGATAACACTAACTATAAGCCACTCTGATCAGGATTTCACCGCGCTATTACGAAAAATTACAATTAAAACGTTTCCTTGCGAGCGCTTACGCAAATGTGACCTCAGACGCGAACACTTTTATCGAGAGAAACCCTTTTTTTAATCCGTTCCTTAAGATTCATTGAGTTAGCGCAATGTTTCATTTGAAGTCCGGATTCAGATGTCTTCGGCATTTACGATGATTTAGGATTTGTCCGAATATTTTAGGCGATGTATTGATATTAAAAGAATGCTGAATTCTACGATTAGCTTATCGGATTATTATGATAAGTCTTATCAGGACGGGTGAAAATAAATAAAACGACAATAAGACTATTTTATGAATTTTTCTGAAAATGAAAAAGGCCGCAAATGCGGCCTTTTTATCATGTGAAACCGGTATCAGTGATGTTCTACCGAATGATTGTGCTCCACATCTTCATTTTTGCGGCTAAAGCGGCGACGTACCACCACGAAGAACACCGGTACAAAGAAGATGGCGAGAACGGTCGCAGTGACCATACCACCCATTACACCGGTACCTACCGCGTTCTGTGCGCCGGAGCCTGCGCCTGAGCTGATAACCAGCGGCATAACGCCGAGGATAAACGCCAGGGACGTCATCAGGATTGGACGCAGACGCATACGAACGGCTTCAAGCGTTGCTTCAATCAGGCCTTTACCTTCTTTCTCCATCAGATCTTTGGCGAATTCGACGATAAGTATCGCGTTCTTCGCCGACAAGCCAATGGTTGTCAGCAGGCCCACCTGGAAGTAAACGTCGTTAGTCAGCCCACGGAAGGTTGCGGCAAGCAGCGCACCGATAACCCCCAGCGGAACCACGAGCATAACGGAGAACGGAATCGACCAGCTCTCATACAATGCCGCCAGACACAGGAACACCACAATCAGTGAAATGGCGTACAGGGCAGGGGCCTGGTTACCGGACAGACGTTCCTGATAGGACATACCGGTCCAGTCGTAGCCAATACCCGCAGGCAGTTTGCTGGCCAACTCTTCCATCAGGTTCATGGCTTCACCGGTGCTTCGGCCCGGCGCCGCCTGACCGAGGATCTCCATCGATGGCAAGCCGTTATAACGCTCCAGACGCGGCGAACCGTATTCCCAGCGCGAAGTTGAGAAGGCGGAGAACGGCACCATCTGGCCATCGCTGCCGCGAACGTACCAGTTGTTGATATCGTTCGGCAGCATACGGTATTGCGCTTCGGACATGACGTACACTTTCTTCACGCGACCACGGTCGATGAAGTCGTTGACGTAGCTGCCACCCCAGGCTGCACCCAGCGTGGTATTGATGTCACTGATGGACACACCCAGCGCCTGTGCTTTTTCCTGGTCGATATCGATCTTGTACTGCGGCGTATCTTCCAGACCGTTAGGACGCACGCCCACCAGCAGGTCAGGGTGTTTAGCCACCTCGCCAAATAGCTGGTTACGCGCCTGAGTCAGTTTTTCGTGGCCCAGACCGCCCTGGTCAATCAGCTGGAAGTCGAAGCCGGTCGCCGTACCCAGTTCAACAATCGCTGGCAGGTTAAAGGCGAAGACCATCGCATCTTTAATCTGTGAGAAGGTACCCATGGCCCGGTTGGTAATGGCTTCAACTTTGTTCTCATCACCCGGGCGTTCGGACCAGTCTTTCAGAGAAACGAAGGCAATACCGGTGTTCTGACCACGACCCGCGAAGCCAAAGCCGTTAACCGCAAACACGGATTCGACGTTGTCTTTCTCTTTGGTCAGGAAGTAGTCGGTCATCTCATCCAGCACTTTTTGCGTACGTTCTTGCGTCGCACCCGCCGGAAGCTGAGCCATGCTCAGGAACACGCCCTGGTCTTCATCTGGCAGGAACGAGCTTGGCAGACGAACAAACAGGAAAGCCATGCCCACCACGATGATGATATAGAGCAGCAGATAACGACCGGTGCTGCGCAGGATGTTCCCCACGCTGTCGGTGTAGTGATGCGTACTCTTATCAAACATGCGGTTAAACCAGCCGAAGAACCCTTTGTGCTCGCCGTGGCCACCTTTCTTAATCGGCTTCAGCATGGTCGCACACAGGGCTGGCGTCAGGATCAGGGCTACCAGCACCGACAGCGCCATCGCGGAAACGATGGTAATAGAGAACTGACGGTAAATCGCACCGGTTGAACCCCCGAAGAAGGCCATCGGGATAAATACCGCAGACAGAACCATCGCGATACCGACCAGCGCGCCCTGGATCTGGCCCATTGATTTACGGGTTGCTTCCTTCGGCGGCAGGCCTTCTTCCGCCATCACACGCTCAACGTTTTCGACCACTACGATGGCGTCATCCACCAGCAGGCCGATGGCGAGCACCATCCCGAACATCGTCAGGGTGTTTATCGAATAGCCAAATATCGCCAGAACCGCGAAGGTGCCGAGCAGTACAACCGGCACGGCGATGGTTGGGATCAGCGTTGCGCGGAAGTTTTGCAGGAACAGGTACATTACCAGGAAGACGAGGATGATCGCCTCAACCAGGGTTTTTACCACTTCGTGAATCGAAATTTTAACGAACGGCGTGGTGTCATACGGGTAAACAATTTTCAGACCTGACGGGAAGAAAGGTTCCATCTTCTTCAGTTCTGCACGGATAGCCGTCGCGGTGTCCAGGGCGTTCGCCCCAGTCGCCAGTTTGATACCTAAACCGGAAGCCGGTTTACCGTTGAACTTCGCAATAACGTCGTAGTTCTCGCCACCCAGCTCCACTTTCGCCACGTCACGCAGGCGAACCTGCGAACCGTCCTGATTCACCTTCAGCAGAATTTTACTGAACTCATCCGCCGAGGTCAGACGCGTTTGCGCGATGATAGACGCATTAAGCTGCTGACCTTTCACCGGCGGCGTGCCGCCTAACTGACCGGCTGCAACCTGGGCGTTTTGCGCTTTAATTGCGCTGATCACGTCAACCGGGGTCAGCTGGAAGTTGTTCAGCTTATTCGGATCCATCCAGATACGCATCGCGTACTGTGAACCGAACAGCTGAACGTCACCCACACCAGACGTACGGCTGATGGCGTCCTTCATGTTGGCGCCCACGTAGTCGGAAATATCTTCCTGCGTCATGGTGCCATCGGTGTTAATCACGCCGACAACCATCAGGAAGCTACTGGACGATTTCTCGACGCTCACACCCTGTTGTTGCACTTCCTGCGGCAGCAGGGGCATCGCCAGCTGCAGTTTGTTCTGCACCTGAACCTGCGCAATGTCCGCATCCGTACCGGATTCAAAGGTCAGGGTAATCTGAACTGTACCGGTTGAGTCACTGTTTGAGGACATGTACATCAGGTTATCGATACCGTTCATGTTCTGTTCGATAACCTGCGTAACGGTGTCCTGCACCGTTTTGGCATCAGCGCCCGGGTAGGTTGCGGAGATCGTCACTGCCGGCGGCGCAATCGTTGGATATTGCGCAACAGGCAGCTTCAGGATCGCAAGTCCCCCGGCCAGCATGATGATAATGGCGATCACCCACGCAAATATGGGGCGATCGATAAAGAAATTAGGCATGTCTTAACGGCTCCTGTTTAAGTTAAGACTTGGTTTGTTCTGACTGGCCAGCGGCCGATGCTTGTTGTTTGTCGTCAGATTTCACTTCCTGAGCTTTGACCTGCGCGCCAGGACGAACTTTTTGCAAACCAGTAATAATCACGCGATCGCCATCTTTCAGACCTTCCGTTACCAGCCACTTGTCGCCAATCGCCTGCGTTGCAGTGATATTGCGTGTTTCGACTTTGTTATCGGCACCCACAACCAGCGCGCTCGCATCGCCGCGTGGCGTACGGGTCACACCTTGCTGCGGAACCAGAATGGCGCTTGGGTTAGTCCCTTCTTCAAGACGGGCGCGTACGAACATACCCGGCAGCAGGGTTTTATCCGGATTCGGGAAAATAGCCCGGATGGTGATAGAGCCGGTGGTCTGATCGACGGTCACATCAGAAAATTCCAGTGTGCCTGTCTGTGAGAACTTGATACCGTCGTTGGTAACCAGTTCAACTTTGGCTTTACCGTTTTCCTGTTTCAGTTGTCCGCTGGCAAGCTCCTGTTTGAGACGCAGGAAATCGTTGCTGGACTGTGTAACGTCAACGTAGATCGGGTCAAGCTGCTGCACGGTGGCCAGCGCGTTGGTTTGACCGTTCTGCACCAGCGCACCTTCGGTGACGGCTGATTTACCAATGCGACCGCTGATAGGGGAGGTCACTTTGGTGTAGGCGAGGTTAATACGCGCGGTTTCTACCGCCGCTTTCGCCGCCACAACGGCTGCATTGGCTTGCTGTGCATCGGCCAGGGCAGAATCGTAATCCTGTTGGCTGATGTACTGCGTGCCGAGCAGTTTCTTGTAACGATTCAACGTCAGTTGCGAAATTTTGGCTGCCGCTTCTGCTTTCGCCAGATCGCCTTTAGCGCTCTCATAAGACGCCTGATAGGTTGCTGGATCAATCTGATAAAGAGACTCACCTGCTTTCACATCACCGCCTTCGGTGAAGTTACGTTTCAGGATGATACCGCTCACCTGCGGACGTACTTCTGCAATGCGATAGGCGCTGGTGCGGCCCGGTAGTTCTGTTGTCATCTGGAGAGGTTCGGATTTGAGCGTCACGACGCCAACTTCTGGCACCTGCTGAGCTCCTTGTTGAGCCTCTTTGTCGTCACATCCTGTAAGCGCTAAGCTGCCTGAGAGCATCAGAACGACCGCCAGAGGCGTTAACCCTCTGTTTTTGTTCATATGTAAACCTCGAGTGTCCGATTTCAAATTGATCAAGGGTCCTGAGTCTAAAAACCCATTGCTGCGTTTATATTATCGTCATGCTATGGTACATACATTCATAAATGTATGTAAATCTGACTCCTGTAAATTCATCAACGTATGGCACGAAAAACCAAACAACAAGCGCTGGAAACCCGACAACACATTCTGGATGTGGCAATGCGTTTGTTCTCACAGCAGGGTGTTTCGGCAACCTCGCTGGCGCAGATTGCTCAGGCCGCGGGCGTCACGCGGGGAGCGATTTACTGGCATTTTAAAGACAAGTCAGATCTGTTTGGTGAAATCTGGGAGCTTTCAGAGTCCAGCATCAGCGATCTTGAGAGTGAGTATCGGGCAAAATTCCCTCACGATCCACTCTCAGTATTAAGAGAAATATTAGTATATATCCTTGAAGCGACTGTTGTGGAAGAACGCCGACGTCTGATGATGGAAATCATCTTCCATAAATGTGAGTTTGTTGGCGAAATGGCGGTGGTTCAGCAGGCGCAGCGCGACCTGTGTCTGGAAAGCTACGATCGCATCGAGCAAGTTCTTAAGGAATGTATGCAGGCCGACATGCTTCCCGCTACGCTGTTAACGCGCCGGGCGGCGATCCTGATGCGCAGCTATATTTCCGGCCTGATGGAAAACTGGCTTTTCGCCCCGCAATCGTTCGATCTGAAATCAGAGGCGCGCAGCTACGTCGCGATTTTCCTGGAGATGTGCCAGCTTTGCCCGACCCTCCACAGCGAGGGAGCGCCGCTTACTGCCTGAATCTTTCCAGGAAATGTCTTAGAGGATTACCTTCCCGCTATTCTGCTTTAGCCGGGCGTGATATTCTTCACGCCCGACTATTTTCGGTCATTTCTCAGATCACATTCACGACTATGCTGCACACCTATCGCTCGACACATTCTGTTCTGGCCGTTTTTTTGATCCTGCTGTTTTTCTTTGCAGCCGCACCGCATTCCTGGGCCCGTGCAGACAACGGCAGTGACGTCCCGACGCGTGCCGAGGTTCAGTCGCAACTCGACACCCTGAATAAACAAAAAGATCTCTCCGCCCAGGAAAAGCTCGTTCAGCAGGACCTGACGGAAACCCTGGATACGCTGGATAAGATCGATCGCATCAAAGCCGAAACGGCCCAGCTGCGGCAGAAGGTCGCTCAGGCGCCGGAGAACATGCGTAAAGCAACGGAGGCCCTGAACGCGCTTAGCGACGTTGATAACGACGATGAAACCCGAAAAACGCTTGCCACGCTTTCGTTGCGCCAGCTCGAGTCGCGCGTGGCGCAGCTGCTGGACGATCTGCAAACGGCGCAGTCCGATCTCTCGACCTATAACAGCCAGCTGGTTTCGCTGCAAACCCAGCCTGAGCGCGTGCAGAACGCCATGTATTCTGCATCGCAACAGCTACAGCAGATACGTAACCGTCTGAATGGCATTACCGTGGGGGAAGGGGCGCTTCGACCGACCCAGCAAACGCTGCTGAACATCCAGCAGACGCTGCTGAACGCGGAGATTGAACAGCAGCGTAAGAGTCTGGAAGGCAACACGGTGTTGCAGGATGCGCTGCAAAAACAGCGTGACTACGTGAACGCGAATATCAACCGGCTCGAGCATCAGCTTCAGCTGTTGCAGGAGGCGGTGAACAGCAAGCGCCTGACGCTGACCGAAAAAACGGCGCAGGAAGCGGTCTCGCCAGACGAAACGGCGCGTATCCAGGCCAATCCGCTGGTGAAGCAGGAGCTGGAAATTAACCATCAGCTGAGCGAGCGCCTGATTCAGGCGACTGAAAGCGGCAGCGCGCTGGTGCAGCAGAATATTAAAGTCAAAAACTGGCTGGATCGCGCTTTGCAGGCTGAGCGCAATGTCAAAGAGCAGATTGCCGTCCTGAAGGGAAGCCTGCTGCTGTCGCGCATTCTTTACCAGCAGCAGCAGACGCTGCCGTCCGCCGACGAGTTGGAAGACATGACCAACCGCATTGCGGATTTGCGTCTTGAACAGTTTGACGTTAACCAGCAGCGCGATGCCCTGTTCCAGAGCGATACGTTTGTTGCCAAAGTGGAAGAAGGCCATTCAAGTGAAGTAAACGGTGAAGTTCACGACGCGCTGTTGCAGGTTGTGGATATGCGCCGCGAGCTGCTCGATCAGCTTAATAAGCAGCTGGGCAACCAGCTGATGATGGCGATTAACCTGCAAATCAACCAGCAGCAGCTGGTGAGCGTGTCTAAAAGCCTCCAGGAGATCCTGACCCAGCAGATTTTCTGGGTGAACAGCAACAAACCCATGGACTGGGACTGGTTTAAATCTTTCCCTGAAACGCTGAAATCCCAGATCAAAAGCATGAAAATTACCGTGAACTGGGAGAAAGCCTGGCCTGCGGTGATGATTGCCTTCCTTGCGGGTCTGCCTTTGCTGCTTATCGCCGGAGTAATACGCTGGCGTTTGAAATGGCTGAAGCAGTACCAGGCGAAGCTGGCCTCGGAAGTGGGGCAACTGCGTAACGACAGCCAGCTGCACACCCCGAAAGCGATCCTGATCGATCTGATCCGTGCTCTGCCGGTCTGCCTGCTGATCCTCGCCGTCGGCCTGATCCTGTTGACCATGCAGCTCAATATCAGCGACCTGCTGTGGGCGTTCAGCAAAAAGCTGGCGCTGTTCTGGCTGGTGTTTGGCCTGTGCTGGAAAGTGCTGGAAAAAGATGGCGTCGCGGTCCGACACTTCAACATGCCGGAGAAACTCACCAGCCACTGGCGTCGCCAGATTGTACGTATCAGCCTCGCGCTGTTGCCGCTGCACTTCTGGTCCGTTGTGGCCGAGCTTTCGCCGCTGCATCTGATGGATGACGTGCTGGGACAGCTGGTAATTATGCTGAACCTGCTGCTGATAGCCGTCCTGATGTGGCCGATGTGCCGCGACAGCTGGCGTGATAAAGAGTCCCACAATCTTCGTCTGGTTACCGTAACGGTGCTGGCGATCATTCCGCTGGCGCTGATGGTGCTGACGGCAACGGGTTACTTCTATACCACGCTTCGTCTGTCAGGCCGCTGGATTGAAACCGTGTATCTGGTGATCCTGTGGAACCTGCTGTTCCAGACCGTGCTGCGCGGTTTGAGCGTGGCGGCGCGCCGCATTGCGTATCGTCGCGCTGTTGCCCGTCGACAGCATCAGGTTAAAGAGGGGGCTGAAGGGGCTGAGCCGCAGGAAGAGCCGACCATTGCCCTGGAGCAGGTAAACCAGCAAACGATGCGTATTACCATGCTGGTGATGATTGCGCTGTTTGCGGTGATGTTCTGGGCCATCTGGTCTGATTTAATTACCGTCTTCGCCTACCTCGACAGTATCACCCTCTGGCAATACAACGGTACCGAAGCGGGCGCTGCGGTAATGAAAAGCGTCACCATGGGCAGCCTGCTCTTTGCGCTGGTGTCGTCGGTGGTGGCCTGGGCGTTGATCCGCAACCTGCCTGGTCTGCTGGAAGTGCTGGTGCTCTCAAGGCTGAACCTGCGTCAGGGGGCGTCGTATGCCATTACCACCATCCTGAACTACGTCATTATTATTGTCGGGGCGATGACGGTATTCGGCTCGCTGGGCGTCTCGTGGGATAAACTCCAGTGGCTGGCGGCGGCGCTGTCGGTAGGTCTGGGCTTCGGCTTGCAGGAGATCTTCGGTAACTTTGTTTCTGGCCTGATAATCCTGTTCGAACGTCCGGTGCGTATCGGCGATACCGTCACCATCGGCACCTTCTCCGGGACCGTCAGCAAGATCCGTATTCGTGCGACCACCATCACTGACTTCGATCGTAAAGAGGTGATCATCCCGAACAAAGCCTTCGTGACCGAGCGACTGATCAACTGGTCGCTTTCGGATACTACGACGCGCGTGGTGGTCCGACTCGGGGTGGCCTATGGTTCAGATCTGGATAAAGTGAAAGAGGTCCTGCTGGAAGCCGCGAAATCACATCCTAAAGTGATGCACGATCCTGCGCCTGACGTGTTCTTCACCACCTTCGGGCCAAGCACGCTGGATCATGAGCTGCGCCTGTACGTACGCGAACTACGCGATCGCAGCTACACCGTCGATGAGCTGAACCGCACCATTGACCGTCTGTGCCGTGAAAACAACATTAATATCGCCTTCAACCAGCTTGAAGTTCACCTGCGTAACGAGAAAGGTGACGAACATACGGAAGTGAAGCGTGAGATTAAGGGGGACGAAAACTCCGCCCCTCACCCTGCCCTCTCCCCAGAGGGGAGAGGGTAAAAAGCGAATCAGTGCAGATCTTTCAAACCGCACCTAACGGTCCCCTCTCCCTCCAGGGAGAGGGCTAGGGTGAGGGTGAGGGCAACCGGCCTTCACCTTTCCCTCAAAATCCCGCCGCACAATCTCCAGCGCTTTCAGCACCGTCTCCGCCGGGATCTCGTGATTCTCCAGCAGCATAATTAAATCGACGGCCAGCTTGACCTCGTCGGGGGCATTTTCCAGTGACATTAGTGGCTCCTGTTAACGGGTCAGGCGTTCAATGACGCGTTCAATCTCATCCAGCGCCTGACGGCAGCGGACGATGCGGCCTTCCAGCGCGCTGATTTCACGCATTACTAACTGCTGCTGTTGCAGCGTTTCGCTGGTGGTCAGGCGGGCTTCGCGCTCACACTTCATCTCAAACAGACGCCGCTCAAACTCCTGGTTCTCCAGCCGCTTGCGCTGCCATTTTCCGAGCCCAGGCGAGGCGCTGTCCCACGCCCGTAGCGGCCAGGCGGCGATTTCGCGGTGCAGGGCGGTGATCTGCTCGGTAAGATGCTCCGCAAGCCACACCACCTGTTCCTGCTGTTCACTCTCAACCGCGTGGCGAAGATCGTCGAGTTTGGTCTGCATCTCAGCAAGGTAATCCTGAATGACGGTACTGCGGGTGCGGAAGAGCTGCCGGTCAAAGCGCGGTTTCAGCGTAGCATGTCCCATCAGCGGTGTGGCCTGCGCCCGCAGCGCGATCAGCTGATTTTGCAGCCTCTCAAGAAGCAGTGCTGTTTTCAATGCGCTCTCCAGTGGTAAAGTAGCCGTTCAGTTTGATAACGATTCGCATTATGCAGCGTACTATTTTAATCATCATTGGCTGGCTCGCGGTAGTGCTGGGTACGCTGGGCATCGTATTGCCCTTGCTGCCGACCACCCCGTTCATCCTGTTGGCCGCCTGGTGCTTCGCCCGCTCGTCGCCGCGTTTTCACCACTGGCTACTGTACCGTTCGTGGTTTGGTGGCTACCTGCGGCACTGGCAAAAACACCGGGCCATGCCGCCCGGGGCCAAGCCGCGCGCCATTGCCTTCATCCTGATCACCTTCGCCGTCTCGTTATGGCTGGTGAAAATGATGTGGGTGCGCATTCTGCTGCTGGCGATCCTGGCCTGCCTGCTGATCTTCATGTGGCGGATCCCCGTGGTTGATGAAAAGCAACAAAAGCACTGAAGCCTCATCATGGCGGTTGCAATTATGGCGCACAGCCAGTAAATTCGACCGTTTTCGAGCACAGGTGCGCCTGGTCAAAGGTTAAACAACTGTTACTTTGACCGACTCGTCGCGCGCCGTGAGTAACACTGTTTCATTTAGGCACAAACCGATGACCGCAACTGCACAGCAGCTTGAATATCTGAAAAATAGCATCAAAAGTATCCAGGATTATCCAAAGCCTGGCATTCTTTTCCGTGATGTCACCAGCTTGCTGGAAGACCCGAAAGCGTACGCCCTCAGCATTGAACTGCTGGTTGAGCGTTATAAAAACGCCGGGATCACCAAAGTAGTAGGTACCGAAGCCCGTGGCTTCCTGTTCGGCGCACCGGTTGCGCTGGCGATGGGCGTGGGTTTTGTGCCGGTGCGTAAGCCGCGCAAACTGCCGCGTGAAACCATTGCTGAGAGCTATGAGCTGGAATACGGCACCGATCAGCTGGAAATTCACGTTGATGCCATCAAGCCAGGCGACAAAGTGCTGGTGGTGGACGATCTGCTGGCAACCGGCGGCACCATCGAAGCGACCGTGAAGCTGATCCGTCGTCTGGGCGGGGAAGTGACCGACGCGGCCTTCATCATCAACCTGTTCGATCTCGGCGGCGAGCAGCGCCTGGAAAAACAGGGTATTACCAGCTACAGCCTGGTGCCTTTCCCGGGACATTAATCCCGTATCTCACAACCTCGCTCAATGGGTGAGGTTGTGATAGCATTCCCCTCCATTAATTCACCTTCCAGCGTTGCAGAGCCTGCCCATGAGTTATCAGGTGTTAGCCCGTAAATGGCGACCACAAACCTTTGCTGACGTTGTCGGTCAGGAACATGTGCTGACGGCCCTGGCGAACGGCTTGTCGCTAGGTCGCATCCATCACGCCTATCTTTTCTCCGGCACCCGCGGCGTCGGTAAAACCTCTATTGCCCGTCTGCTGGCAAAAGGTCTGAACTGCGAAACCGGGATCACCGCCACCCCGTGCGGCGTATGTGACAACTGCCGGGAGATCGAGCAGGGGCGTTTTGTCGATCTGATCGAGATCGACGCCGCCTCGCGCACCAAGGTGGAAGACACCCGCGATCTGCTCGACAACGTGCAGTACGCCCCGGCGCGCGGCCGCTTCAAGGTCTATCTGATCGATGAAGTGCACATGCTGTCGCGCCACAGCTTCAACGCCCTGCTGAAAACGCTGGAAGAGCCGCCTGCGCATGTCAAATTCCTGCTGGCGACCACCGATCCGCAAAAGCTGCCGGTCACGATCCTGTCGCGCTGCCTGCAATTCCATCTGAAGGCGCTGGACGTTGAGCAGATCCGCGCACAGCTTGAACACATTCTTGATGAAGAGAAGATCGTTCACGAGCCGCGCGCCCTGCAGCTGCTGGCCCGCGCGGCGGACGGCAGCCTGCGTGATGCGCTGAGCCTGACTGACCAGGCAATTGCCAGCGGTGACGGTAAGCTTTCCACTGACGCGGTCAGCACCATGCTCGGCACGCTGGATGACGATCAGGCGCTGTCGCTTATCGAAGCGATGATTGCCGCCAACGGTGAGCGGGTAATGACCCTCGTCAACGATGCCGCCGCCCGTGGTATTGAATGGGAAGCGCTGCTGGTCGAGATGCTCAGCCTGCTGCATCGCGTGGCGATGCTGCAATTATCTCCGTCGGCCATTGGCGCGGACATGGCGACCATTGAACAGCGGATGCGTGAACTTGCGCGCACCGTGCCGCCGGCTGATGTTCAGCTTTATTATCAGACGCTGCTGATTGGCCGCAAAGAGCTGCCGTTTGCACCGGATCGCCGGATGGGCGTTGAAATGACGCTGCTGCGCGCGCTGGCCTTCCATCCGCGCAAGCCATTGCCGGAGCCGGAAACGCCCCGGCAGTCCTTTGCGCCGGTTGCGCCGACCGCGGTAATGTCACCGCAGCAGGTGCCACCGCAACCGGCATCGCCGCCGCCGCAGAACGTGCCGCTGTCGGATGCCACCAGTTCGGTGCTTGCCGCGCGAAGCCAGTTGCAACGTGCGCAGGGAGCAACCAAACCAAAAAAGAGTGAACCGGCAGCGCCTGCAAGAGCGCGGCCGGTGAACAACGCCGCGCTTGAACGACTGGCCTCGGTAACGGAGCGCGTGCAGTCGCGTCCGGCACCGTCCGCGCTCGAGCAAAAAGCCCCGGCGAAAGAAGAGGCATACCGCTGGAAGGCGACTACCGTTGTTGAAACGGTCAAGGAAGTGGTCGCCACGCCAAAAGCGCTGAAAAAGGCGCTTGAGCATGAAAAAACGCCGGAGCTGTCCGCGAAGCTCGCGGAAGAGTCCATCGAGCGCGACGCCTGGGCCGCTGAGGTCAGCAAACTTCAGCTGCCGAAGCTGGTGGAGCAGGTCGCGCTGAATGCCTGGAAAGAGCAGGAAGGCAATCAGGTGCGTCTGCACCTGCGCCCTGGCCAGCGGCACCTCAACTCCCCAGGCGCGCAAAAGGCGCTGGCCGAGGCGCTTACCGCCTTACAGGGTGTGCCGGTTGAATTGACTATCATTGAAGATGATAATCCGGCGGTGAAAACGCCGCTCGAGTGGCGACAGGCGATTTATGAAGAGAAGCTCGCGCAGGCGCGCGAGTCGATTATCGCGGATAACAACATCCAGACCCTGCGCCGGTTCTTCGACGCCGATCTGGATGAAGAGAGTATTCGCCCCCTTTGATCGTGAGTCTGACTTACGGTTGTAATCCTTAACGTGAAAGAAGAGAGAAGCCTATGTTTGGTGGAAAAGGCGGTCTGGGTGGCCTGATGAAGCAGGCTCAGCAGATGCAGGAAAAAATGCAGAAGATGCAGGAAGAGATCGCTCAGCTGGAAGTCACGGGTGAATCCGGTGCCGGTCTGGTCAAGGTGACCATCAACGGTGCGCACAACTGCCGTCGCGTTGAAATCGACCCGAGCCTGCTCGAAGACGACAAAGAGATGCTGGAAGATCTGGTTGCAGCCGCGTTTAACGATGCCGCTCGCCGTATCGACGAAACCCAGAAAGAGAAAATGGCCTCTGTTTCCAGCGGTATGCAACTGCCGCCGGGCTTTAAGATGCCATTCTGATGCAAACCAGTCCGCTGCTCACGCAGTTAATGGAAGCACTGCGCTGCCTGCCGGGCGTTGGCCCGAAGTCGGCGCAGCGTATGGCGTTTACGCTATTGCAGCGCGACCGCAGCGGCGGGATGCGCCTGGCGCAGGCTCTGACCCGCGCCATGTCAGAAATTGGTCACTGTGCGGATTGCCGGACCTTTACCGAGCAGGACGTCTGTAACATCTGCACGAACCCGCGTCGTCAGGAAAACGGTCAGATTTGCGTGGTGGAGAGTCCGGCGGACATCTACGCCATCGAACAAACCGGGCAGTTTTCCGGCCGCTATTTCGTGCTGATGGGGCATCTCTCCCCGCTGGACGGCATCGGCCCGGATGATATCGGTCTCGATCGTCTTGAACAGCGTCTTGAGTCCGAGACGATCAAAGAGGTGATCCTCGCCACCAACCCGACGGTGGAAGGGGAGGCAACCGCCAACTACATCGCCGAGCTGTGCGCGCAGTACGGCGTTGACGCCAGCCGCATCGCCCACGGCGTGCCGGTCGGCGGTGAGCTGGAGATGGTCGACGGCACCACGCTGTCGCACTCGCTGGCCGGACGACACAAGATTATTTTCTGACCAAACGGAGGCTGCGTGCGCGGCCTCCGCTTGAAAATTCCCCCCCTTATCCCCATCTCTCACTCAACGTTTTACAACCCCATTAAATGGCATTGTTGAGGTCGACTTAGATGAAAGGACAAGAAACCCGTGGTTTCCAGTCAGAAGTAAAACAGCTTCTGCACCTGATGATCCATTCCCTGTATTCCAACAAAGAAATCTTCCTGCGTGAGCTGATTTCCAACGCCTCCGATGCGGCGGACAAGTTGCGCTTCCGCGCGCTGTCCAACCCGGATCTGTACGAAGGCGATGGCGAACTGCGCGTGCGCGTCTCTTTTAATAAAGAGAACCGCACCCTGACGATTGCCGATAATGGCATCGGGATGAACCGCGACGAGGTGATCGACCACCTTGGCACCATCGCTAAATCCGGCACCAAAGCGTTCCTCGAGTCCATGGGCTCTGACCAGGCGAAAGACAGCCAGCTGATCGGTCAGTTCGGCGTAGGCTTCTACTCGGCATTCATCGTGGCGGATAAAGTCACCGTGCGCACCCGCGCCGCGGGCGACAGCGCCGAAAACGGCGTGCTGTGGGAATCCAAAGGGGAAGGCGAATACACCGTTGATGATATCACCAAAGCGGATCGCGGCACCGAAATCACTCTGCACCTGCGCGAAGGCGAAGACGATTTCCTGAACGACTGGCGCGTACGCTCCATCATCAGCAAATATTCTGACCACATCGCGCTGCCGGTTGAGATTGAAAAACAGGAAGAGAAAGACGGCGAAACCGTGGTTTCCTGGGAGAAAATCAACAAGGCGCAGGCGCTGTGGACGCGCAACAAAGCTGAAATTAAAGACGACGAGTACAACGAGTTTTACAAGCACATCGCCCACGACTTTACCGACCCGCTGACCTGGAGCCACAACCGTGTGGAAGGGAAGCAGGAGTACACCAGCCTGCTGTACATTCCGGCGCAGGCGCCGTGGGACATGTGGAACCGCGATCACAAGCACGGCCTGAAGCTGTACGTGCAGCGCGTCTTCATCATGGACGACGCCGAGCAGTTCATGCCGAACTACCTGCGCTTTGTGCGTGGCCTGATAGATTCCAACGATCTGCCGCTGAACGTCTCCCGTGAAATTCTCCAGGACAGCACCGTCACCCGTAACCTGCGTAACGCCCTGACCAAGCGAGCGTTGCAGATGCTGGAAAAACTGGCGAAAGACGATGCGGAAAAATACCAGACCTTCTGGAAACAGTTCGGCCTGGTGCTGAAAGAAGGCCCGGCGGAAGACACCGCGAACGTGGAAGCTATCGCTAAACTGCTGCGCTTCGCCTCTACGCACAACGACTCCTCCGCCCAGACCGTATCGCTGGAAGAGTACGTCTCCCGAATGAAAGAAGGGCAGGAGAAGATCTACTACATCACCGCCGACAGCTATGCGGCAGCGAAGAGCAGCCCGCATCTGGAGCTGCTGCGTAAGAAAGGCATCGAAGTGCTGCTGCTGTCTGACCGCATCGACGAGTGGATGATGAACTACCTGACCGAGTTCGACGGTAAATCCTTCCAGTCCGTTGCTAAAGCCGACGAGTCTATCGATAAGCTGGCGGATGAAGTGGACGACAGCGCGAAGGAAGCCGAGAAGGCGCTGGAGCCGTTCGTTGAGCGCGTGAAAACCCTGCTGGGCGATCGCGTGAAAGAGGTGCGCTTCACGCACCGTCTGACCGATACGCCAGCCATTGTCACCACCGATGCGGACGAAATGAGCACCCAGATGGCGAAACTGTTCGCTGCGGCGGGCCAGGCCGTGCCGGAAGTGAAATATATCTTTGAGCTTAATCCGGATCATCCGCTGGTGAAACGCGCGGCGGATACCCAGGACGACGCCCGCTTTGCGGAGTGGGTTGAACTGCTGCTGGATCAGTCCCTGCTGGCCGAGCGCGGCACCCTGGAAGATCCTAACCTGTTCATTAAACGTGTGAATGCGCTGCTGCTGGCGTAATACAAAACCTACCCCTCACCCTGGCCCTCTCCCCAA
>NZ_JBMKJN010000011.1:0-164116 GCF_049236805.1 Enterobacter cloacae complex sp. XAL002 | reverse complement strand
AGGGGATTGCTCAGTGCTCGCATTAATTTGTGGGGAACCCTCAGCCCACGGGGAGAGGGGGCAAACACCAAAAACGGCAACCTGGGTTGCCGTTTTGCTGTTTATCAGGCGCTTTGTTTCAGCCAGTTCAACACCACGTCGTGGTGGTTGCTGGTTTTGAAATCATCAAACACGTGCTCAACTTTACCGTCAGCGTCAATCAGGAAGCTGATGCGGTGAATACCGTCGTACGTTTTGCCCATAAAGGACTTCTCACCCCAGACGCCAAACTGCTCGCAAACCTGGTGGTCTTCATCGGAAAGCAGCGTGAAGTTCAGCAGCTCTTTTTCCGCAAAACGTGACAGCTTCTCTGGTTTATCGGTGCTGATGCCCAGCACTTCCACACCGACCTTTTTCAACTCATCCATGTTGTCGCGTAAACCGCAGGCCTGTACGGTACAGCCCGGGGTCATGGCTTTCGGGTAGAAATAGACCAGAACACGCTGTCCCTGGAAGTCGGTCAAATTTACTTGCTCGCCGTCTTGATCCGGTAAGCTAAATTTCGGTGCGATATCACCGGCTTTCAGTGGGTTCATTACTCAACTCCATCCTGTTCGTGCTGCGAATAATCGACGACGCTTATACTGCCTTGCGCGTGTAATTCTGTACAGAGGGCTTTGAACGCTTGCTCGATATTTGACGCATCCTGCGAGGCAGGGCTGTGGGCGGTGATTTGAATAAACAGCGTCGGGATGGCGTTTTCATCGCCAGGCTGCGTGCGGGAAACCAGTTCGGCAATGTTCATCTGATGGCTGTCAAACAGTGCCGTAAAACGTTCAATCAGATGAGGTGAATCAGGCACTTCAACCTGTACCCAGACTGTGGCAGGCAGAGCCGGACGCGGGCGCGCGGTGGTGCGCTTCATCACAATCAGTAAATCCAGCTCTGCGCCTTTCAGCGGCAGGGTAGATTCGATGAGGGTAATGGCATTCCATGTTCCGGAAAGCAGCATGATGAACGTGAACTCTTCGCCAAGCATAGCCAGCCGGCTGTCTTCGATATTGCAGCCGCAGCTGCTCACGTGGCGAGTGATGGTATTCACGATACCCGGCCTGTCAGCACCCAGCGCAGTGATAACCAGGTAATGTTGTGATGAGGTTGTCAAACCTGTTCTTCCTTTGCGTGGTTAAGTCTTCCTAAGGAAAGCATAAAAAAAACATGCATACAACCGCCTGAGAGCCTCAGGTCGCTTGCTTTTATTACAGTTCCAAACGTAACATTGAGGCTCTTGTTCGCACAGAGGATGGCTCATGTTCACGGGAAGTATTGTCGCGCTTGTTACACCGATGGATGAAAAAGGTAATGTCTGCCGGTCAAGCATGAAGAAGCTCATTGATTACCATGTCGCCAATGGAACCTCGGCGATCGTTTCGGTAGGGACTACCGGTGAATCCGCCACGCTGAGCCACGAAGAGCACGGCGACGTTGTGATGCTGACCCTGGAACTGGCGGACGGGCGTATTCCGGTCATCGCGGGTACGGGCGCAAACGCAACGGCAGAGGCCATTAGCCTGACTCAGCGTTTTAACGACAGCGGCATTGTTGGCTGTCTGACGGTGACCCCTTACTACAACCGTCCAACTCAGGAAGGTTTGTTCCAGCATTTCAAAGCCATCGCTGAACATACTGACTTGCCACAAATTCTGTATAATGTGCCGTCCCGTACCGGTTGCGATATGCTGCCGGAAACCGTTGGCCGTCTCTCGAAAGTAAAAAATATTATCGGGATTAAAGAGGCGACAGGGAACTTAAGCCGCGTTCATCAGATCAAAGAGCTGGTTTCAGACGACTTTATCCTGTTGAGCGGTGATGATGCGACCGCACTGGACTTTATGCAGCTCGGTGGTAACGGCGTTATTTCCGTGACGGCGAACGTGGCGGCGCGTGATATGGCTGACATGTGCAAACTGGCCGCAGCCGGTCACTTTGATGAAGCTCGCGTGATTAATCAGCGTCTGATGCCGTTGCATAATAAATTATTTGTCGAACCCAATCCGATCCCAGTGAAATGGGCATGTAAGGAGTTGGGGCTTGTAGCAACCGACACGCTGCGTCTGCCAATGACACCGATTACCGACCATGGTCGTGAAATTGTCGCTGGCGCGCTGAAGCATGCCGGTTTGCTGTAAAGTTTAGGGAGATTTGATGGCTTATTCAGTACAGAAGTCGCGCCTGGCCAAGGTTGCGGGTGTTTCGCTTGTTATGCTCCTCGCTGCCTGTAGTTCAGACTCGCGCTACAAGCGCCAGGTGAGCGGTGATGAATCCTATCTGGATGCGCCGCCGCTTGCTGAACTTCACGCGCCTGCCGGCATGATCCTGCCGATCCAGAACGGTGATTATAATATTCCGGTTACCAACGGCAGCGGCCTGGTGGGTAAAGCGCTCGATATTCGTCCGCCAGCTCAGCCTCTGGCGCTGGTGAGTGGCGCGCGCACGCAGTTCACCGGAGATACAGCTTCTCTGCTGGTGGAAAGCGCACGCGGTACCACGCTGTGGCCGCAGGTTGTGAGCGTCATTCAGTCGAAAAACTATCCGATTGATAAACGCGACGACGCCAGCCAGACCTTAACCACCGACTGGATTGAGTGGAACCGTCTCGATGAAGACCAGCAGTATCGTGGTCGTTATCAAGTCTCCGTTAAGCCGCAGGGTTATCAGCAGGCGGTTACCGTTAAGCTGTTGAATCTTGAGCAGGCAGGTAAACCGGTTGCCGATCCGTCCGCCATGCAGCGCTACAGTACCGAAATGCTGAACGTGATTGCAGCGGGTCTGGATAAGAACGCTGCTGATGCCGCAAACGCCGCGCAGAACCGTAACGGCTCAACGTTTGACGTGCAGAGCGGTGCAGACGATACCGGCCTGCCAATGCTGGTGGTGCGTGCGCCGTTTAACCAGACCTGGCAGCGTCTGCCAGCCACGCTGGAAAAAGTGGGCATGAAGGTGACCGACAGCACCCGTTCAACGGGCAGCATCACAGCGACCTATAAGCCGCTGTCTGAAAGTGCCTGGCAGGAGCTGGGGGCAAGCGATCCACAGTTGCCTTCCGGTGACTACAAAATCCAGGTCGGCGACCTCGATAACCGCAGCAGCCTGCAGTTTATCGATCCGAAAGGACACACGCTGACCCAGGCGCAGAACGATGCGCTGGTCGCTGCCTTCCAGGCCGCATTCAGCAAATAATAGTGAGGGCTGGTTAATCCAGCCCTTTTTATTTTCGTGCCACGCAAACGTGTGCGTGGCATAATATGGCCAGTTTTGAATACAAATCATCACACCAGGAGTAATGAAGATGCAGAAGCAAGCTGAGTTGTATCGTGGCAAAGCGAAAACCGTATACAGCACGGAAAACCCGGATCTGTTGGTGCTCGAATTCCGCAATGATACGTCAGCAGGAGACGGCGCACGCATTGAGCAGTTCGATCGTAAGGGCATGGTGAACAACAAGTTCAACCACTTCATTATGACCAAACTGGCCGAAGCCGGTATCCCGACTCAGATGGAAGCGTTGTTGTCCGATACGGAATGTCTGGTAAAAAAACTGGATATGGTGCCGGTTGAGTGCGTGATCCGTAACCGTGCCGCAGGCTCCCTGGTGAAGCGTCTGGGCATTGAAGAGGGTATCGAACTGAATCCACCGCTGTTCGATCTGTTCCTGAAAAACGACGCCATGCATGACCCGATGGTCAACGAATCCTACTGCGAAACCTTCGGCTGGGTCAGCAAAGAGAACCTGGCGCGCATGCAGGAACTGACCTACAAAGCCAACGACGTGCTGAAAAAGCTGTTTGATGACGCGGGCCTGATCCTGGTCGACTTCAAGCTGGAGTTCGGTCTGTACAAAGGCGAAGTGGTGCTGGGCGACGAGTTCTCTCCTGACGGCAGCCGCCTGTGGGACAAAGAGACGCTGGATAAAATGGACAAAGACCGTTTCCGCCAGAGTCTGGGTGGCGTGGTCGAAGCGTACGAAGCGGTTGCTCACCGTTTAGGCGTTAAGCTCGACTAAACTGCGCATTTGCCAAAGGATGTTGGCATCCTTTGGCGTCTTATCCTTGTTTACTATGGTAATCCTTTCATTAACCGCCTACGATCATAGCTATTATAAATGGAATAGTTCGAGGTGTTTATGCGCTGGCAAGGGCGTCGTGAAAGTGACAACGTAGAAGACAGACGCAGCAGTGGTAGCGGTGGTCCGTCTATGGGCGGGCCAGGTTTCCGGTTACCCAGCGGCAAGGGCGGTATTATTCTGCTGGTCGTCGTGCTGGTAGCGGGCTACTACGGTGTCGACCTGACCGGTTTGATGACCGGTGAAACCGGGCAACAGCAGCAGTATTCTCAGCGCTCCATCAGCCCGAATGAAGATGAAGCGGCGAAATTTACTTCCGTTATTCTCGCGACGACCGAAGATACCTGGGGTCAGCAGTTCGAGAAAATGGGGCGGACTTATCAGCCGCCAAAACTGGTGATGTACCGGGGAGCAACCCGCACGGGCTGCGGCACCGGGCAGTCCGTTATGGGGCCGTTCTACTGCCCGGCGGACAGCACCGTCTATATCGATCTCTCCTTCTATGACGACATGAAAAGCAAGCTGGGCGCCGACGGCGATTTTGCCCAGGGCTACGTGATCGCGCATGAAGTCGGCCACCATGTGCAGAAGCTCCTCGGCATTGAACCTAAAGTGCGTCAGATGCAGCAGAATGCGTCTCAGGCGGAGGTGAATCATCTCTCCGTACGCATGGAGCTTCAGGCCGACTGCTTCGCTGGCGTCTGGGGACACAGCATGCAGCAGCAGGGCGTGCTGGAAACAGGCGATCTGGAAGAGGCCCTGAATGCCGCACAGGCGATTGGTGACGATCGCTTGCAGCAGCAAAGCCAGGGGCGCGTTGTGCCGGACAGCTTTACCCATGGCACCTCAGAGCAGCGCTACAGCTGGTTTAAGCGTGGCTTTGACAGCGGCAACCCGTCGCAGTGTAATACCTTCGGCAAAGCTATGTGATGTTGGGGGTTGAACAGCTGGTTAACCAGCTTCAGCGTACCGGGCACCGCCGGCTGGTGGTGCTTAGCGGCGATGAAGCGTGGACGTTGAGCCAGGCGACCATCCTGCGCGATACGTTACCAGGAGACTGGCTGTGGCTGGAGGAAAACCCCTCTAAGGCCATCAGCGGCCTGCTGGGACGTGAATATCTGCACGCCGTTTTTGACGCGCGTCGCGGGTTTGACGTCTCGGCCTTCGCCGCCCTCAGCGGGACCCTGCGCGCCGGAAGCCTTCTGGTGCTGCTGGTGCCGCCGTTCTCCGTCTGGGCTAACAGGCCCGACGCGGATTCTCTACGCTGGAGCGACAGCGCCGAGCCGATCGCCACCCCGCACTTTGTTTACCATTTTTGCCGGACGCTGGCCGCCGATTCAGATGCTATCGTCTGGCATCAACATCGTCCTCTGTGCCTTCCCGTTGCGCCAGATTTACCCGCCTGGCAGTCCGCCAGCGGTGAACCGCAGCGCGAGCAGGCTGAGATCCTCGACGCGCTTCTGACCATGCCTGCTGGCGTGGCTGCCGTGACGGCCCCGCGCGGACGAGGAAAGTCCGCCCTGGCGGGCATGTTGCTCAACGGCATTCAGGGTAGTGCTGTAGTGACCGCACCGGCAAAAGGGGCGACGGATGTCATCGCGCGTTTCGCCGGGGAACATTTTCACTTTATGGCCCCGGATGCGCTGCTGGCCTCCACAACAGAAGCTGACTGGCTGATTGTCGATGAGGCGGCCGCCATCCCCGGCCCGCTGCTCGAGAAACTGACGATGCGCTTTCCCCGCGTGTTGTTGACCACTACGGTGCAGGGTTATGAAGGCACGGGCAGGGGATTCCTGCTGAAGTTCTGCGCCCGGTTCAGCGGTCTGCGGCGATATACCTTATCAACTCCTGTACGCTGGGCTGCCGGATGTCCTCTTGAGCGAATCGTGGCGAACGCGCTGCTGTTCGACGATGCGCTTATCGATCGCAAACCGGCAGGGGAGGTAAGTTTAACGTCGCTGGCGCCCGGGGTGTGGGAGAGCGATCCGGCGCGCGGGGCAGGCGTGTATGAACTGCTGTGTGCCGCGCACTACCGGACGTCCCCCCTCGATTTACGCCGGATGATGGACGCCCCCGGCCAGCACTTTGCTGTTGCTCAGGCGGGCGCGGAGATCGCTGGCGCGCTCTGGCTGGTGGAGGAGGGGGGGTTACCCCCTGAACTTAGCCGCGCAGTATGGGCGGGGTTTCGTCGGCCGCGTGGAAATCTGGTGGCACAGTCGCTGGCGGCGCACGGCGGATCGCCTCTCGCGGCGACGCTGAAAGGCCGACGCGTCAGCCGTATTGCGGTTCATCCTCATCGCCAGCGGGAAGGCATCGGCCAGGGGCTGATCCGCAGTGCCAGCGGAGAAGATTATCTCTCGGTCAGCTTTGGCTATACCGACGAGCTGTGGCGTTTCTGGCGGCAGTGCGGGTTTGTGCTGGTGCGAATGGGCAGCCACCGGGAGGCCAGCAGCGGGTGCTATACGGCGATGGCGTTGCTGCCGCTGAGCGAGGCGGGGCATCAGCTCTGCGAAGAGGCGCATCAGCGTTTATGTCGTGATATGCGCGTCCTGTCGGCCTGGAATGGCGAAAAGATCCCGGTGATGGATGCATGGGAAGCTACCCTTAATAGTGACGACTGGCTGGAGCTGGCGGGGTTTGCCTTTGCGCACCGGGCGTTTTCAACCTCGGTTGCGGCGCTAACGCGATTGTTGTTAGCCGTGGATATGCCGCTCCCGGCGCTGCGCGGGAAAATGGAAGGGAATACACACGATTTCGGGCGCAAAGCGTTGCTGGCGAAGCTACGCGAGGAAACCGCTCACGCGCTTGAAAGGCTTGATTACTCCCGTAGCCAGCGGCTGAAAGCCGACATTTTGCAATGGCAATTTTTTCAATGACTTCTTCAGTAAAGTGGCATGGTCATTACCCCGCAGAGGCGTAAAATCCTGCTTAACAATTAAGGAGATCGCCATGAAACATGACCATTTTGTTGTGCAAAGCCCGGATACACCTGCTAAACAGCTACTGCTTCTGTTTCATGGCGTGGGCGACAATGCCGTCAATATGGGACAGATTGGCAGCTGGTTTGCACCCGTTTTCCCACACGCGCTGATCGTCAGTATCGGCGGCGTGGAGCCCTGCGGTCCGGACGGGCGGCAGTGGTTTTCCGTCGAGGGCGTGACGGAGGAAAATCGTCAGGCACGTATTGATGCCGTTATGCCAGCCTTTATCGATATCGTGCGTTACTGGCAGCAGCAGAGCGGCGTAGGTGCCAATGCAACAGCGCTGATTGGCTTCTCTCAGGGCTCAATCATGTCGCTGGAAAGCGTAAAAGCGCAGCCCGGACTGGTGTCCCGCGTGATTGCCTTCAACGGGCGTTTTGCGACGTTACCGCAAAGCGCGACCACGCAGACCACGATCCATCTCATTCATGGGGGTGAAGACCGGGTAATTGAGCTTTCGCATGCGGTTGCGGCCCAGGAGACGCTGATGCGCGAGGGCGGGGATGTGACGCTGGATATCGTGGACGATCTGGGGCATGCCATTGACGATCGCAGCATGCAGTTCGCGCTCGATCATCTGCGTTATACCGTACCGAAGCACTACTTTGATGAAGCGCTCAGCGGCGGTAAGCCGAATGATGATGATATCGTCGAGTTTATGTGAGGTTTCCCCTCTCCCTAGGGAGAGGGGAAACAAAGCGATTACTTCTTCTGGTCCTTCTTCGGCCAGTCGTCTTCATCGTCCCACTTGTCGTTAAAATCACGGTGCGGCGGAAGATCCGGTTTGTTGGCAAGGAACTTTTTGTGGTCAACGCGCTTGAGATCTTTAATCACGTTAAGCAGCACGCCTACCAGAAATACCAACACCAGAATCCACCAGTACTTTGAAAGCCAGTCCATTCGCTAATCCTCTTTAAGCACCCGTCAGGCGACGAGCTGCTCCATAATACGTTGATACATGCGGGCCAGCAGTTGTAAATCGGCAGCGTTCACGCATTCATTGATTTTGTGAATCGTCGCGTTAACCGGACCCAGTTCGACAACCTGTGCGCCCATGCGGGCAATAAAGCGTCCGTCAGATGTGCCGCCCGTTGTCAGCAGCTGTGGCTTAATTTCATTATAGTGCGCAATGGCGTTCACTACCGCATCCACCAGTTTACCGCGCTGCGTCAGGAACGGCTGGCCAGACAGCCACCAGTCGAGGGTATAGCGCAGCTGGTATTTCTCTAGCAGCGCAATCACGCGCGCTTTTATCATCTCGTCGGTCAGTTCGGTGCTGAAGCGGAAGTTAAACTGGACGAAGAGATCGCCGGGAATGACGTTGTTGCTGCCGGTGCCGGCCTTGATGTTGGCTATTTGCATGCTGGTTGGCGGGAAAAATTCGTTGCCTTTATCCCATTCAATGCCCACCAGTTCGTTCAGCATCGGCGCGGCGCGGTGTACCGGGTTATCCGCCAGGTGCGGATAGGCAACGTGGCCCTGCACGCCATGAATGGTCAAATTGCAGGTCAGGGATCCACGGCGGCCATTTTTCACCACATCGCCCACCACTTCGGTACTGGACGGTTCGCCCACCAGACAGTAGTCCAGACGTTCATTGCGCGCCATCAGCGCCTCAACGACCTTCACGGTGCCGTTGTGGGCGCTGGCTTCTTCATCGGAGGTAATCAAAAACGCAAGACGGTTTTTATGGTTCGGATGCTGGGCGACGAAACGCTCTGCCGCCACGACCATCGCAGCCAGGGAACCTTTCATATCCGCAGCGCCGCGTCCGAAAAGCATGCCGTCGCGGATGGTTGGCTCAAAAGGCGGGTTGATCCAGCGGTCTGCGTCGCCTGCGGGAACTACGTCGGTATGTCCGGCAAACGCCAGCGTCTCCCCCTGACCGCGCCATGCCCAGAAGTTCTGCGTATCGCCAAAATCCATGTGCTCGACGGTAAAACCGATGGCACGCAGGCGCTCAATCATTAATGCCTGACAACCTGCGTCGTCCGGGCTAAGGGAAGGACGGCGAATAAGCTGCTGAGTCAGCTCAATGACCGGGCATGACATAGACTACACCTCAACGAATAAATCTGAATAAAGGGTTTCACTGAAACCCAGCAGCATAGGCTGACCTGGCTTGCAGAGCAATGGGCGTTTGGTGATTGCCGGCATTTCAAGCATCAGTTTGGCTGCGCTGTCGGCGTTGTTGATCGTGGCCCGGAGAGATTCATCCAGTTTTCGCCAGGTGGTCCCGCGGGTGTTCAGCAGCGCTTCCCAGCCCAGTTCGTTGATGGCGGAATGGAGAAACGCGGGGTCAAGCCCGTCGGCACGGTAATCATGGAAGCGATAGTCGATGTTGTGTGCTTCCAGCCAGCGGCGGGCTTTTTTAATCGTATCGCAATTCTTAATGCCGTACATCACAACCATAGTGAATCCTTTTGTTCTTGTGTGGATTAAATGTTCAATATTTTCGAAGATATATCCTTAAGTGGAATATAACATATTCGGAATTTTTCGTGATTTACAATTCTCCATAATTCAACGAACAGCTGTACGCTGAATAGTGTTCCATCTTTTAAGCATAGTTGTCCACTCTGTATAAATTGCCAATAAACTCAGGGGGAAATTAAAAATGCTGTCATTTTTCTGACTATTTCAAAATATTGCTGTAGGTCACATAAAATTTACCCGGCAACGCTCATAGTGATCCTAAACCTACCTGCACAGCGAGGCTCAATCACAGCAATCGGTTAAAGTGGCTTCACAATGATGATACGTTTTCGTAGAATGCACATAATAATAAGAGAGGTTGTTATGATTGAACATGAACTGGGGAACTGGAAAGATTTTATCGAAGGCATGCTTCGTAAATGAATTTCCGGTAAGAAATGCAAGAGCACTTAATTAACTAAAATAACCATAGTGTGAAAGAATCACACAATAAAAAGGCGGCCTGTAAAGCCGCCTTTTTTTATTTCAACGGGTTATTCCGGCTTATCCTTCAGCGGGAAACGACGGCGTATCAGCACAAAGAACAGCGGTACGAAATAGATAGCCAGAATCGTCGCGGAAATCATTCCCCCCATAACGCCCGTTCCCACCGCGTGCTGGCTGCTGGAGCCTGCGCCGGAGCTGGTGGCCATCGGCAGGACGCCAAACACAAACGCCAGAGAAGTCATCAGGATCGGGCGCAGGCGCTGACGACAGGCGTGCAGCGTGGCGGCCATCAGTTCGTGACCTTTGGCATTCATCTCATTGGCAAATTCGACGATCAGAATGGCGTTTTTCGCCGACAATCCGATTACGGTGAGGAGTCCGACCTGGAAATAGACATCGTTTTCCAGGCCACGCATCCAGGTTGCCAGCAGCGCGCCGATGACCCCGAGAGGCACCACCAGCATTACCGAGAACGGCACTGACCAGCTTTCATACAGCGCCGCCAGGCAGAGGAACACCACCAGCAGCGAAAGGGCATACAGGGCAGGCGCCTGCGCGCCGGAAAGCCGTTCCTGGTAGGACATCGCCGTCCACTCCAGGCCAAAGCCGGTCGGTAACTGCTGAACCAGTTTTTCCATAATGTCCATTGCAGTACCGGTACTGACGCCAGGCGCGGCTTCACCGACAATCTCCAGCGCCGAATAGCCGTTGTAACGCTCCAGACGCGGCGAACCGGTCTCCCAGCGTGACGTCGCAAACGCCGAGAACGGCACCATGCCGCCGGTGTTATTGCGCACATACCAGCGGTTGATATCGTCCGGCAGCATGCGGTATTTGGCAGCAGACTGAACGTAGACCTTTTTCACGCGACCGCGATCCATAAAGTCATTCACGTAGCTTGAGCCCCATGCCGTTTGCAGGGTGTCGTTAATGTCGTCGATGGAGACGCCCAGCGCCTGCGCTTTACGCTGGTCGATATCCACCTGTAGCTGAGGGCTGTCATCCAGACCGTTATGACGAACGCGGGTAAGCTGCGGCTCTTTCCCGGCCAGCTCGAGCAGTTTATCGCGAGCTGCCATCAACGCGTCATGCCCGGCACCCGCGTGATCCTGAAGCTCCATATCAAATCCGGCTGAGCTGCCCAGGCCACTGATAGCGGGCGGGCTGCTGGCGAAAACGCGCGCTTCCTTGATTTTGTTGAACGCTTTAGTTGCACGTTCAATGATGGCAAAGGAGGAGCCGCTATCGCTGTCGCGCTGGTCCCAGTCTTTCAGGCGCACAAACATACGCGCCACGTTCTGCCCGTTACCGCCAGGGCCAGAGCCGACGGTGGAGAAGACGGAGACCACGTTATCCTTCTCCTGAGTATGGAAGTAGTTCTCAACCTTCTGCACCACTTTCAGGGTCTGCTGCTGGGTCGAGCCGCTCGGTAACTGTACGGAGGTGATAAACATGCCGCGATCTTCCAGCGGCAGGAACGAGGTTGGCAGCCGCAGGAATAAGAAGACCATGCCGCCGAGCAGCAGGACATAGACCACCATCCAGCGCACGCTGCGGTGCAGTACTTTACCCACGCCCGCTTCATAGCGCGCCGCATTTCGGTTAAACATCCGGTTAAACCAGCCGAAGAAGCCTTTTTGACCGTGGTGTTCGCCCTTATGCAGCGGTTTGAGCAGCGTCGAGCACAGAGCAGGGGTAAGGATCATCGCCACCAGTACGGAGAGCACCATCGCAGAGACGATGGTGATCGAGAACTGGCGATAAATCGCGCCCGTAGTGCCGCCAAAAAACGCCATCGGGATAAATACCGCCGACAGCACCATGGCGATACCGACCAGCGCACCCTGAATTTGTCCCATCGATTTGCGCGTGGCCTCGCGGGGCGAAAGCCCTTCCTCGCTCATGATGCGCTCGACGTTTTCCACCACCACGATGGCATCATCGACCAGCAGGCCGATGGCCAGCACCATGGCAAACATGGTCAGGGTGTTGATGCTGTAACCGAAGGCATACAGCACCGCAAAGGTTCCCAGCAACACCACCGGCACCGCAATGGTGGGGATCAGCGTGGCGCGGAAGTTTTGCAGGAACAGGTACATCACGAGGAACACCAGCGCGATAGCTTCGAGCAGGGTTTTCACCACATCTTCGATGGAGGCTTTTACGAATGAGGTGGTTTCGTAGGCGACTTTGTACTCCAGTCCGTGCGGGAAGTAATGCGACAGCTCATCCAGACGCTCTAACACCCGCTGCGCGGTCGCCATTTCGTTAGCGCCGGAGGCCAGTTTCACCCCCAGGCCGGACGCAGCATTGCCGTTAAAGCGACTCAGGTAGTCATATTTTTCCGCCCCCATTTCCACGGTGGCGACATCCCCCAGACGCACTTCCGAACCGTCCTGATTCACGCGCAGAGTGATATTGCGGAACTGTTCAGGCGTCTGGAGCAGCGACTGGGAGTTGATGGTGGCGTTAAGCGCCTGGTTATCCACGGACGGCGTACCACCGAGCTGCCCCACGGCAATCTGAGCGTTCTGCGATTCGATGGCGTCGGTGACATCTTTGGCGGTCATCTGCACGCTGTTCAGCTTGTTGGGATCCAGCCAGATACGCATGGAATACTGCGAGCCGTAGGCGTCGATATCACCCACGCCGTTGATACGGCTGAGCGGGTCCTGAATATTACTGGCGACGTAGTCCGCGATGTCCTGCTTATCCATCGAGCCAACGGTTGAAACAAACGCGATTGTCAAAATATTGGTGTCACCGGTCTTACGCACGGTCACCCCCTGGTTCTGCACCGCCTGAGGCAGTTTACGCAGGGCCGATTGCAGCTGGTTTTGCACCTGCTGCACCGCTTCGTCCGGATCCGTGCCCGCCGTAAAGCTCAGGGTTACCGTCGCCTGGCCCGTGGCGCTGCTCTGCGAGGACATGTACATCAGGTTATCAAGACCCGTCATGTTCTGCTCGATAACCTGCGTGACGGTATTTTCCAGCGTCTGTGCCGAGGCGCCAGGGTAGTTCGCCGTGATACGCACGTTAGGGGGGGCGAGGTCGGGGTATTGCTCAACAGGAAGGGAAGTAATCGCCAGGACACCCGTCAGACACAACAGGATTGCTAGCACCCAGGCAAAAATGGGGCGATCGATGAAAAAATTCGCCATTAAAATGTGACCTCGTTTTGCTGCACGTCATTATTGTTTATTGCCCGCCTAACTTTAGCGGTAAGGTCCAGGTCAAACGTGGAGAAATAAAGGAGATAATGTAAATTATCATGCGCTTTTTTCAGCGCGCCTTCTTTCCCGCTATTTTTCAGCCTGCGCCGCAGGTGTCCGGAACGTCACGCTGACCTGTGTACCGCCCTGTGGCGGCTGAGAAAAGTGTAATGTTCCGCCGAGCCGTCCCGCGCGTTCGCGCATGATATTCAGCCCGTAATGCCCCGGCGGTTCACTGGCGTCGCCGATACCAATACCGTTGTCACGGATCGTGACCGTGTGAGTACCGTCCGCGGTGGTGACGCAGCTGACCACAATCTCTCTGGCGTCGGCATGTTTAATCGCATTCAGCACTGCCTCACGCACAATCTGTAAGAGGTGCACCTGTTTTTGCGCGTCCAGTGCCAGCGATGAGAGACGGCAGTCAAGCACCAGCTTCGCGCTGGTCTGGCTTTGCAAACCGTCGAGAGACTCCTGTAGCGCGGCAGGAAGATTGGCGTGGTTGAGCGTCAGGCGAAAGGTGGTGAGCAGCTCGCGTAGCTGATGCCAGGCGTTATTCAGCTCGCGGGAGAAGTCCGTAATGATGGTCTGCGCCGGGGCATTGTCGCCCGGCACGGCATGCTTCAGCAGCGTAAGCTGAATACGCAAATAGGAGAGCACCTGCGCCAGCGAATCATGCAACTCGCGCGCGATGGTGGCGCGCTCTTCCATCAGCAGCAACTGCTGATAATGTTTCTGCGCCTGATTGAAATAGAGCCCCCGGCCCAGCATCGTCGCCACGCTTTCCATGAGCGGCAGCGGAACATCCCCGGTCGCGCTTTGCCAGCGCAGTTCGCCGTACAGGGTGTCCTGCATTAATACCGGTAAATTGTGCATTTTCTCGTCCGGGGACTCCTGTCCTTCGTAAAGCTGCCAGTCGTCACTGGTGCGCAATTGCAGGTAATTCATCTGCGTATAGTCATGCACAATTTGCAAAATATGCCGGAAGCAGTGGCTGTCTATCTGCCCGGTATTCAACGCCTGTGAGCATTTGAACAGCATTTCAAGCTGCTGATGCGCTTCATTCAGGTGGCGGGTTTTTTCGGCAACGGAGTGCTCCAGGGAACGGTACAGGGTGTGTAATTCCGCCGACATATGGTTGAAGGCGCGGGAAAGCTGGCCCAGCTCGTTGGGAAGCATAATATCCGGCGCGGGGGTATCGAACTGCCCCTGTTCGATACGCTCGCTCGCTGCCACCAGATTATTCAGCGGCAGCACAACCTGACGGCGGATGCGCCGCAGGGTCATCACCGCCAGCAGCAGGATGCCCAGGCCGCCCGTCAGCGACATGAAAATCACCAGCTGTATCTTATGTTCGGTGTAGTGCTGTAGCGCCAGCACAAAGGCATCTATCCGGCCCACGAAATCCTCTATGTGGCTCTGATACCACCCGGTATCGCCGCTGGCGATACGCGTGTCCATCTCCTGCCAGCCAAGCTGCAACTGCTGGTAACGCTGTTTGACGTCCTCTGGCACATACCAGCGGTTTAGCTTCTGCAACGCAGGCGCGCTCAGCGTTTTCTGCCAGACCGCGCGGTGCTCTGCCAGTGACGGGCTGGCGCGCTGCATTTCGTAGCCCAGGCGGTAGCTCTGCATGCGCAGCGATCCGGCGATGTTAATCGCCTCGGCGTCGCGCTGGCTGCTGGCGAGTGTAACCAGCGCAATGGCGCTGATCAGAACGGACAAGACAATCATCGAAAAGAAAGCCCGAGCCAGGCTTCCCGATACGGGGCGTTTAACGGTCACTCATCAGCTTCCTGAATTAAATTGATCTGCCACAGGTTCACTGGAAATAGTTCGCCTTCCTGGGCATTTGAACATTGCGTCGCCATGCCACTGTGGGTAAATACGATAACAATATAAAGAATAAGGTTATTGAACCAAAAACAGGTGTTGTTATGAATCGTTTTATTATGGCCAACGCTCAACAGTGTATCGGTTGTCGCGCCTGCGAAGTTGCCTGTGTGATGGCGCACAACGGGGAGCAGCACGCGCTGAGCGAGCGCCATTTTCATCCCCGCATTACGGTCCTTACCTCTGGCTTGCGAAAAAGCCCAGTGACCTGCCACCACTGTGAAAATGCGCCCTGCGCGCAAAGCTGCCCGAACGGAGCCATCACGCAACACAGCGACAGCGTACAGGTCAATCAACAAAAATGCATTGGCTGTAAAGCCTGCGTGGTGGCCTGCCCGTTTGGCACGATGGACATGCTGATCACCCCGCTTGAAAACGACAGCGTAAAGGCCTCGGCGCACAAATGCGACCTCTGCCTGGAAAGGCCGCAAGGCCCGGCCTGCGTTGAAAACTGCCCGGCGGAGGTGCTTACGCTCGCCACCCCAGCCGTGCTGGATAAGCTGGTTAAACAGCGCCGACAGCGCAGCGCAAGGCTGGACGCGCTGCCGTGGCACAGCGAGGCGGTTCAATCAGCCCCTCCGCAAACCAAACGGCAACAGATGCAAAACACCCCGTCGCGCGGTGAGCCGGATAAGCTCAGCCCCGACGCGCGCGCCGGCCATTTTAACGAGATCTACTTGCCGTTTCGCCCGGAACAGGCGCAGCGCGAAGCATCCCGGTGCCTGAAATGTGGCGACCACAGCATTTGCGAGTGGACCTGCCCGCTGCATAACCATATTCCGCAGTGGATTGAGCGGATCAGGGCGGGGGATATCCTCGGTGCGGCTGAGCTTTCTCACCAGACTAACTGTTTACCGGAAATTACCGGCCGCGTCTGTCCACAGGATCGATTATGTGAAGGCGCCTGCACCCTGCGGGATGCGTCAGGGGCGGTAACCATCGGTAATATCGAACGATATATCTCGGATCGGGCGCTGGCGATGGGCTGGACGCCGGACGTCAGCCACGTTACACCGGTCGGTAAGCGCGTCGCCATCATTGGTGCCGGTCCGGCAGGGCTGGCCTGTGCCGACGTACTGGTGCGCAGCGGCATCGGTGTGACGGTCTACGATCGCCATCCAGAAATCGGCGGATTGCTGACCTTTGGTATTCCGGCCTTCAAGCTGGATAAATCCCTGTTAGCGCGGCGCAGAGAGATATTCAGCGCGATGGGTATCCGCTTCGAGCTGAACTGCGAGGTGGGAAAAGACGTGTCGATGGTCCAACTGCAAAACGACTACGATGCCCTGTTCATCGGCGTAGGGACCTATCGTTCCATGAAAGCAGGTATCCCTCATGAAGACGCGCCGGGCGTGTACGACGCGCTGCCGTTTTTAGTGGCAAATACGCGGAACGTGATGGGTCTTGACCCTGCCGCAGACGAGCCGTTTATCGACACGCAGGGGTTAAACGTGGTGGTGCTGGGCGGGGGCGATACGGCGATGGACTGCGTGCGCACCGCGCTGCGACATGGCGCGGCGAAAGTAACCTGCGCCTATCGGCGGGACGAGGCCAACATGCCGGGCTCAAAGAAAGAGGTTAAAAACGCGAAAGAAGAGGGCGCGGCGTTTGAATTTAATGTCCAGCCGGTTGAGCTCACGCTGGATGACGACGGGAAGGTCAAGGGTATCCGGATGCTGCGCACCCGTCTGGGCGAGCCGGATGCGCAGGGGCGGCGTCGTCCTGTCCCGGTGGCGGGCAGTGAGTTTGTCATGCCAGCGGATGCGGTGATCATGGCGTTTGGGTTTAATCCGCACGCCATGCCGTGGCTTCAGGCGCAGGGCGTTGAAACCGACGACTGGGGGCGCATCAGGGCCTCCGTGGAGAGCCGTTATCGTTACCAGACCTCGAATCCGCAGATTTTTGCTGGCGGTGATGCGGTACGTGGTGCGGATCTGGTGGTCACCGCGATGGCGGAAGGGCGCCATGCCGCGCAGGGGATCATGGACTGGCTTGGCGTGCCGCCGCGCAACATGCATTAACGCAGACGGGCGACAAAGCGGGCATCACGGCGTAGTATAAACAGACTCATTTTGCCGTGGAGCCCGTATGTCCCTGAACATTACCGTTATTAAAGACAAAATCCTATCTGAAAATTACTTTGTCCTGCGTAACATCACTTACGATCTCACCCGTAAGAGCGGGGACGTCATTCGCCATAAACGCGAAGTCTACGACCGGGGCAATGGTGCAACCATTTTGCTGTATAACCGTGAAAAGCAAAGCGTGGTGCTGATCCGCCAGTTTCGCATCGCGACATGGGTCAATGGCAACGCGGACGGACGTCTGATTGAAACCTGTGCAGGTCTGCTGGACGACGATGAGCCGGAAGTGTGTATCCGCAAAGAAGCCATTGAAGAGACGGGTTTTGAGGTGGGGGCGGTGCAGAAAGTCTTTGAGCTGTTTATGTCCCCTGGCGGGGTTACCGAGCTGGTTCACTTCTTCATTGCGGAGTACACCGATGCCCAGCGCACGCACCGGGGCGGTGGCGTGGACGATGAAGACATTGAAGTGCTGGAAATGCCTTTCGCTCAGGCTGTCGACATGGTGAAAAGCGGCGAGATCCGCGACGGTAAAGCGGTGATCCTGTTGCAGTATCTGCAAACCAGCGGTTTGATGAATGCTGCGTCGGTAGCGTGATAAGTTGTATTTCAGATAAATCTATCCGATAAATCCGATTGAGCCAGCCCGCCCAGGGCACGAAGATACGCCCCAGATTGACCTATTCGTTTCCGGGGCTGTGCCGTTCATGCGCTACTGCGTTTTTCTTCTCTTCTTCATTTGCGTGCTTCCCGCACCTTTGGTGTGGGCTGCGCCTGCGCAGCAGTCTTTTTCAGACTGGCAGGTGACCTGCAATAACCAGAATTTCTGCGTAGCGCGCAACACCGGCGAGCATCGCGGTCTGGTCATGACGCTGAGCCGCAGTGCGGGGGCAAAAACGGACGCCAGCCTGCGCATCGATCTCGGCGGTCTTTCGACGCCTCCGGTGAAAGAGCCTGACATTGCCCCGCGCCTGCTGCTCGACAATGTGCCGCTTCAGCTCACGTCGCAACACTGGCAGTTAACCCCCTGGCATCTTAAAACAGACGATACGGGCACCATCACCACGTTTCTGAAAACCATTCAGGAGGGGCAGGCGCTGACCCTGCGCGAGGGGAAGCAGACGATCTCTCTGGCCGGTCTGAAAGCGGCGCTGCTGTTTATTGATGCCCAGCAAAAACGCGTCGGAAGTGAAACGGCATGGATTAAAAAAGGGGATAGTCCACCGCTGAGCGTGCCGCCTGCGCCGGCATTAAAAAAGGTGGCAGTGGTGAACCCCACGCCAACGCCGCTGACGCATAACGAACTTAACGATCTGCTGGATTACGGTACCTGGCGCATGAACCACAGCCAGTGCTCCCTCGATCCGAACCGGCGTGAAGTGCGCGTGACCGCGTTGACCGATGACAAAGCGCTGATGATCATCAGCTGTGAGGCGGGGGCGTACAACACCGTCGATCTGGCGTGGCTGGTGTCGCGTAAAAAACCGTTTGCTGCCAGAAGCGTGAGATTGCGTCTGCCGTTTACCCCTTCCAGCCAGAGTAGCGACATGGAGCTGATGAATGCCAGCTTCGATGAAAAAACGCGCGAGCTGACCACGCTGGCACTGGGACGCGGGATTGGCGACTGTGGGATCCAGACCCGCTGGCGTTTTAACGGCCAGCGTTTCCGCCTGGTGCGCTACGCGGAAGAGCCAAGCTGCGATAACTGGAATGGGCCAGATGCCTGGCCCACGCTGTGGATCACCAGGTAGGGCGCTGTCGCTTACCGGGCCTACGTTTTAGCGATTTGTAGGCCCGGTAAGGCGTAGCCGACACCGGGCACGAAGACTGCACTACAGCACGCTCAGCGCCTTCTCCACCACGTTCTCAACGGTAAAGCCGAAGTACGGGAACAGCTTATCGGCCGGGGCGGATTCACCATAACCCTTCATGCCGACAATCGCCCCTTTCAGACCCACATATTTGTACCAGTAGTCGGCAATGCCAGCTTCAACCGCCACGCGCGCCGCGACGTTTGAAGGCAGCACCGATTCGCGGTACGCCTCATCCTGGGCATCAAAGATATCCGTTGAAGGCAGGGAAACCACGCGCACCGCGTGACCCTCGGCGGTCAGTTTCTCGGCCGCTTTTACCGTGATTTCCACCTCTGAACCGGTGGCAATCAGGATCACGTCCGGCTTACCGCCGCTGTCTTTCAGGATGTACCCGCCGCGGGCGATATTTTTCACCTGCTCCGGCGTGCGCTCGATCTGCGCCAGGTTCTGGCGCGACAGGATCAGCGCTGTGGGTCCGTTATGGCGCTCTACGGCCAGCTTCCAGCCCACAGCCGCTTCAACCTGATCGCACGGACGCCAGGTACTGAAGTTTGGCGTCAGGCGCAGGCTCGCCAGCTGCTCTACCGCCTGGTGCGTCGGCCCATCTTCACCCAGTCCGATGGAGTCGTGGGTATACACCATGATTTGCCGCGCCTTCATCAGGGCCGCCATACGCGCCGCGTTACGGGCATATTCGACAAACATCAGGAAGGTGGCGGTGTACGGCACGAAGCCGCCATGGTGGGCGATACCGTTGGCAATGGCGGTCATCCCGAACTCGCGCACGCCGTAGTGGATATAGTTCCCGGCAATGTCTTCCTTCAGGGATTTAGAGCCAGACCAGATGGTGAGGTTACTTGGCGCCAGATCCGCCGAGCCGCCCAGCAGTTCGGGCAGGACAGGGCCAATCGCGTTCAGGGTGTTTTGTGACGCCTTACGGGTGGCAATTTTCGCCGGGTTAGATTGCAGGTTTTCAATCAGCGCCTGAGTTTTCTCTTCCCAGTCTTCCGGCAGGCCACCGCTCATGCGGCGGTTAAATTCGGCCGCCAGCTCCGGATACGCTTTTTTGTAGGCAGCAAACTTCTCGTTCCAGGCCTGCTGCGCTTTTTCACCTGTTTCGCGAGCATCCCAGGCCCTGTAGATCTCTTTTGGGATCTCAAAGGCCGGGTGTTTCCAGCCCAGTTTCTGGCGGGTCAGCGCCACTTCCTCTTCACCCAGCGCCGCGCCGTGCGCCTCTTCTTTACCCGCTTTGTTCGGCGAGCCGAAGCCGATGGTGGTGCGGCAGACGATCAGGGACGGTTTGTCCTTTACACTCTGCGCTTCCTGAATCGCTTTTTTCACCGCCTCAGGATCGTGACCGTCGATTTCGTGCACCACGTGCCAGTGATAGGCTTCAAAGCGTTTTGCCGTGTCGTCGGTAAACCAGCCCTCGGTTTCCCCGTCAATGGAGATACCGTTGTGATCGTAGAAGCCAATCAGCTTGCCCAGGCCCAGGGTGCCCGCCAGCGAGCAGACCTCGTGGGAGATCCCCTCCATCAGGCAGCCATCACCCATAAAGACATAGGTGTAGTGATCGACAATCTCGTGGTCGGGCTGGTTGAACTGCGCGGCCAGCGTACGCTCTGCAATCGCCAGGCCGACAGCATTCGCCAGCCCCTGGCCCAGCGGGCCGGTAGTGGTTTCAACACCCGGCGTATAGCCGATCTCCGGGTGGCCCGGCGTTTTGGAGTGCAACTGGCGGAAGTTTTTTAACTCCTCAAGCGGCAGATCGTAACCGGAGAGGTGCAGCAGGCTGTAGAGCAGCATCGAGGCATGACCGTTGGAGAGAATAAAACGGTCGCGATCGTACCAGGTCGGATCGGTCGGGTTGTGCTTCAGGATGTCGTTCCACAGCACTTCGGCAATATCAGCCATACCCATGGGGGCGCCAGGGTGGCCGGAATTGGCTTTTTGTACGGCATCCATGCTGAGGGCGCGAATGGCGTTGGCGAGCTCTTTACGGGACATAGTTCACTCCGTGGCAAGGTTAAAGTTTGGCGGCGAGAAGATCTTCGAGTTTGCGCTGGTCGACGGCGAACTGGCGGATGCCATCTGCCAGTTTTTCCACGGCCATTGGATCCTGATTGTGCTCCCAGCGGAATTCCGCTTCGGTCATGGGTTTCGGTTTTGGCAGAACGGTAGAGGTCGGTACCAGCTTGCGGATCACCGTCTCTTCACTCTCCTGAAGCTTTTTCAGCAGGTCAGGAGAGATGGTCAGACGGTCACAGCCCGCGAGCGCCAGGATCTGCTCGGTGCGGCGGAAGCTGGCCCCCATCACGATGGTCTCGTAGCGATGCTGCTTGTAATAATCGTAGATATTACGCACCGATTTTACGCCAGGATCTTCTTCCACCACGTACGGATCCATTGGCTGTTTCGCCTGATACCAGTCGTAGATACGCCCAACAAACGGTGAAATCAGGAACACGCCCGCTTCGGCGCAGGCACGCGCCTGGGCGAAGGAGAACAGTAGCGTCAGGTTGCAGTGGATCCCCTCTTTCTCCAGCACTTCCGCCGCGCGGATGCCTTCCCAGGTAGACGCAAGCTTGATCAGAATGCGTGACTTATCGATCCCCTGCTCCTGGTAGAGTTCCACTATGCGGCGGGCCTTGTTAATGCTTTTTTCCTGGTCGAACGAGAGGCGGGCGTCCACTTCGGTAGAGACGCGCCCCGGTATGCTTTTAAGAATTTCCGCACCGATATTGACCGCCAGCTTGTCGCTGGCTTCGGCGACCTGCTGTTCCTGCGTTTTCCCGCGCTGTTTGCCGTAGGCAAGGGCGTCATCAATCAGATGACTAAAGTGCGCAAGACCGGCCGCCTTGAGTAGCAGAGAGGGATTGGTGGTCGCGTCTTCCGGCTGGTAGTGACGAATCGACTCGATGTCGCCGCTGTCTGCAACCACGGTGGTAAATTGTTTGATGCCGTCTAGCTGGTTCATAATTACTCCTTGGAAATAAAAGAGTTAGTCGAGTGCGTTAGTTCACACTTCTGAGAAAATCATGATGGACTTAACAAAAAAGCATAGCAGACGGGGGAGGCATTGCTTTCTGAGACGGGTAACATGGCTGTTATAAATTGATAACAATTTTTATTCTGCAATGGTGAGAGTTTGGCAGCCTTCAAAGTTTAGGAGCCTGCCTGCGGCGATACTATGCGGCACACCAGGGTGTGCATAGGAACGTCGACATCACCCTTTTTGACCGAAACGTGAAAGGAATAACAAGATGGATGATCAGTTAAAACAAAGCGCTCTCGATTTTCACGAGTTTCCTGTTCCGGGTAAAATCCAGGTATCCCCGACCAAACCGCTGGCGACCCAGCGCGATCTGGCGCTGGCCTACTCGCCGGGCGTGGCTGCTCCGTGCCTGGAAATCGAAAAAGATCCGCTGGCAGCGTACAAATACACCGCGCGCGGCAACCTGGTGGCCGTTATCTCTAACGGTACGGCGGTGCTGGGGTTAGGGAACATCGGTGCGCTGGCTGGTAAGCCGGTGATGGAAGGGAAGGGCGTTCTGTTTAAGAAATTTGCCGGTATCGACGTCTTCGATATCGAAGTGGACGAACTGGATCCGGATAAATTCATCAACGTGGTGGCGGCGCTGGAGCCGACCTTCGGCGGCATCAACCTGGAAGACATCAAAGCGCCGGAATGTTTCTATATCGAGCAGAAGCTGCGCGAGCGTATGAACATTCCCGTGTTCCATGACGACCAGCACGGCACGGCGATTATCAGTACCGCCGCCATTCTGAACGGCCTGCGCGTGGTAGAGAAAAATCTCTCCGACGTGCGCATGGTGGTCTCCGGCGCAGGCGCCGCGGCCATCGCCTGTATGAACCTGCTGGTGGCGCTGGGCATGCAGAAGCACAATATTGTGGTCTGCGACTCCAAGGGCGTGATCTACAAAGACCGCGAGCCAAACATGGCGGAAACCAAGGCGGCCTATGCGGTGGAAGACGACGGCAAGCGCACGCTTGAAGACGTGATTGACGGTGCTGACATTTTCCTCGGCTGTTCAGGCCCGAAAGTGCTGACCCAGGAGATGGTGCAGAAGATGGCGCGCGCGCCAATGATCCTGGCCCTGGCGAACCCGGAGCCGGAAATTCTGCCGCCGCTGGCGAAGGCGGTGCGTGAAGACGCTATCATCTGCACCGGACGTTCGGACTACCCGAACCAGGTGAACAACGTGCTCTGCTTCCCGTTCATCTTCCGCGGGGCGCTGGACGTCGGCGCTACGGCGATCAACGAAGAGATGAAGCTGGCTGCCGTTCATGCTATCGCAGAGCTGGCGCACGCCGAGCAGAGCGAAGTGGTGGCCTCCGCCTACGGCGATCAGGATCTGAGCTTCGGCCCCGACTACATCATCCCTAAACCATTTGACCCGCGTCTGATCGTGAAGATCGCGCCAGCGGTGGCCAAAGCGGCGATGGACTCCGGCGTGGCGACGCGGCCGATTGAAGATTTCGATGCCTACGTCGATAAACTCACCGAGTTCGTTTACAAAACCAACCTGTTTATGAAGCCGATCTTCTCCCAGGCGCGCGCCGACGCGAAGCGCGTGGTGCTGGCGGAAGGGGAAGAGGCGCGCGTGCTGCATGCCACGCAGGAGCTGATCACCTTAGGGCTGGCGAAACCGATCCTGATTGGTCGTCCGAGCGTGATCGAGATGCGTATTCAGAAGCTCGGCCTGCAAATTAAGCCGGGCGTGGACTTTGAGATCGTTAACAACGAATCCGATCCGCGCTTCAAAGAGTACTGGAACGAATACTATTCGATCATGAAGCGTCGCGGGATCACCCAGGAGCAGGCGCAGCGGGCGGTGATCAGCAACACCACGGTGATCGGCGCGATCATGGTTCATCGCGGTGAGGCGGATGCGCTGATCTGCGGCACCATCGGCGAGTACCATGAGCATTTCAGCGTGGTACAGGAGATCTTCGGCTATCGCGAGGGCGTCCATACTGCCGGCGCAATGAACGCGCTGCTGCTGCCAAGCGGTAACACCTTTATCGCCGATACCTACGTCAACGACGATCCCTCCCCGGACGAACTGGCGGAAATCACCGTGATGGCGGCGGAAACCGTGCGCCGCTTTGGTATCGAGCCGAAAGTGGCGCTGCTGTCGCACTCAAACTTCGGGTCATCCAAATCCGCGGCGGCGTGCAAAATGCGCCAGACGCTGGACCTGGTGCGAGCGCGCGCGCCGGAGCTGATGATCGACGGCGAGATGCACGGCGACGCCGCGCTGGTGGAGAGTATTCGTAATGAACGTATGCCGGACAGTCCGCTGAAAGGCTCGGCGAACGTGCTGATTATGCCGAACGTGGAAGCGGCGCGTATTAGCTATAACCTGCTGCGCGTGTCGAGTTCTGAAGGTGTGACCGTCGGGCCGGTACTGATGGGGGTGTCAAAACCGGTACATGTGTTAACGCCGATTGCCTCCGTGCGTCGTATCGTCAACATGGTGGCACTGGCGGTGGTTGAGGCGCAGACGCAGCCGCTGTAAGGGCGCGTTTGCTTACCCGACCTACGGATTGAGTAGGCCGGATAAGCGCAGCGCCATCCGGCAGTTAAATCCAGTCGCGTACTTTAAGGAACTCACTCAAGGCAGCCTCCGGGCTGCCTTCTTTTGGCGCGTAGCTGTATTCCCAGCGCACCAGCGGCGGCATCGACATCAGAATGGACTCCGTGCGCCCGCCGGTTTGCAGGCCAAACAGCGTCCCGCGATCCCACACCAGATTAAACTCCACATAGCGCCCGCGACGGTAGAGCTGGAACTCACGCTCGCGCACGCCGTAGTCGGTGTCTTTGCGGCGTTCGACAATCGGAAGATAGGCGTCGGTAAAGCCTTCACCCACCGCGCGCATAAAGCTGAACGCGGTATCAAAATCCGGGGTATTGAGATCGTCAAAGAACAGCCCGCCGATGCCGCGCTGCTCGTCGCGATGCTTCAGATAGAAATAATCATCGCACCACTTTTTGTATTTCGGGTAAACGTCTTCGCCAAACGGCATGCAGAGATCGCGCGCGGTGGTGTGCCAGTGCACGGCATCCTCTTCAAAGCCATAGTAAGGCGTTAAGTCGAAACCGCCGCCAAACCACCAGACCGGATCGGCCCCCGGTTTTTCCGCGATGAAAAAGCGCACGTTGGCGTGGCTGGTTGGCACAAACGGGTTATGCGGATGCACCACCAGCGATACGCCCATCGCCTCGAAGCTGCGGCCCGCCAGTTCAGGCCGATGCGCCGTGGCGGACGCTGGCATTGCATCACCGTGGACGTGGGAGAAGTTGACCCCGGCCTGTTCAAAAATACCGCCGTTACGCAGCACGCGGCTGCGCCCGCCGCCGCCCGCTTCGCGCTGCCAGGTGTCTTCCTGGAATTCACCGCCGTCTGCGGCGGTCAGTTTCTGGCAAATCGCATCCTGGAGCTGCATCAGGAAAGTTTTGACCAGCTGTGCATTCGGTTTCATCAACGTTTCCTGGAGTGCGCTTTTTGATTATCGAACCAGTTGAAATAACTGATGACCCCGGAGGCGATGGCGTTCGCGATCTTCTGACGAAACGCCTTAGTGCCGAGTAAACGCTCTTCTTCCGGGTTGGTAATGAACGAGGTTTCCACCAGCACGGACGGAATAGACGGTGACTTCAGCACCACAAACGCGGCCTGCTCGGTGCTTTTACTGTGCAGACGGTGCACGGGTTTAATCCGTTTGAGGATATGCGAGCCGAGCGTCAGGCTGTTTTTGATGGTATCGGTCTGCACGAGATCAAACAGAACCTGCTGTAACAGATGGTCTTTGTCGGTGGCTTTTTTCCCGGCCACTTCATCCGCCCGGTTTTCGCGATCGGAGAGGTATTTCGCCATGGCGCTACTGGCGCCACGGTTGGAGAGCGCAAATACCGAGGCGCCTGCGGCGGAAGGGTTTGTGAAGCCATCCGCGTGAATGGACATAAACAGATCTGCGCCGTGCTTGTGGGCAATCTCCACGCGATCGTACAGCGGGATAAACGTGTCGCCCGTGCGCGTCAGGCGGGCGTCAATACCGTTACTGCGTAAAATTGCGCGTACATTTTTTGCAATTGCCAGCACGACGTGTTTTTCTTTCGACCCGTTTCGGCCAATGGCGCCGGTGTCGATCCCGCCGTGGCCCGGATCGAGCATGACCAGACGCTTTGCGCCAGCTTTTTTGGTTTTCGGCTTGCTGTGTCCGTTACTGGTTTTAAGCGTGCTCTCTTCTTTTGCCTGAGCCTGCTTTGCGATACCCGATAACGTTAAGGCCGCCAGCCCCGCTTTGAGAACCTGACGACGCGATGTGAGTGCTTTTAATGGTTTGAATGTGCTCATGCGGCCTGAATTGTAAAAATTGGGGTCCTGGTGTTATATCGTATCGTGTTTCCCGTTACGACAGTCCTTATTGAGAATTGTTTTACTTTTCATTTCAATACGTGACAAAGTGACATTATGCCAAATTTTGGCGAGTTTTTCCCCGGTTATTGGCTAAACGCCCTGTTCACGCCATAATCACTGTTTTTAAACCCGAAAAGGCGGTTAATACCATGGAGATACGCGTTTTTCGCCAGGAAGATTTCGAAGAGGTGATCACCCTTTGGGAGCGCTGCGATCTGCTGCGTCCGTGGAACGATCCGGAAATGGACATCGAACGGAAGGTGAATCACGACGTCAGTCTGTTTCTGGTCGCTGAGGTCAACGGCGAAGTGGTCGGGACGGTGATGGGTGGGTACGACGGCCACCGCGGCTCGGCCTACTATCTGGGCGTGCACCCGGAATACCGCGCGCGCGGCATCGCCAACGCGCTGCTTAACCGTCTGGAAAAGAAACTGATCGCCCGTGGCTGCCCGAAAATCCAGATTATGGTCCGGGAAGATAACGACGTGGTGCTGGGCATGTATGAACGTCTGGGCTACGAGCACGCGGATGTACTGACGCTGGGTAAGCGCCTGATCGAAGATGAAGAGTACTGAGTTCCACCCTGGCGACTACGACGTTCACGGTCGTCTGCGTCTGCCTTTTTTGTTCTGGTGCGTTCTGCTGTTGCAGGCCCGAACCTGGGTGCTGTTCGTGATGGCTGGCGCGTCGCGCGGGCAGGGCGATACGTTACTGAATCTCTTTTATCCCGATCACGATGCGTTCTGGCTGGGGTTACTGCCAGGCGTACCGGCGGTCCTGGCGTTTCTGTGCAGCGGACGGCGGCAAGCCATTCCGCGCTTCTGGCGCGCGCTTCGCTGGCTGCTGATCCTGGCGCAGTTTGTGCTTCTGGTCTGGCAACCCTTGCTCTGGCTGTACGGCGAGCCGCTTTCGGGTATCGGGATTGCACTGGTGGTGGCGGATATTGTCGCGCTGCTGTGGCTGGACACGAATCCCCGTCTACGCGCCTGTTTTACGCATGAGCCAGATTAAAACGGCACTTTTTGTCGATACTGCACTCCAACAAGCGTTGATTTACTACGTAAGGACGTCTCAATGAAATCGCTGCGTTTACTTTTATGCGCTCTCCCGCTGGCGTTAACCGGCTGTTCCACGCTCTCATCCATCAACTGGTCTGCGGCCTATCCGTGGAACTGGTTTGGCTCCTCAATGGAAGTGACCGAGCAGGGCGTGGGCAAAATCACCGCCTCGACGGCGCTGGATCAGGATGCCATTCAGGATGCCATCGGCAGTGATTATCGCCTGCGCAGCGGCATGAAAACCGAGAACGGCAACATCGTGCGCTATTTCGAAGCGTTGAAAGATGACAAGGTGGCAATGGTCATCAACGGCGATAAAGGTACGGTCAACCGCATTGCGGTGATGGATGAAGAGATCCCGACCTCAGGTGGCGTGAAGGTGGGAACGCCGTTTGGCGAACTCTATCAGAAAGCGTTTGGCCACTGCGCCAGTGTGCCATCGGAGGAGAGCGTGGCGGTCGAGTGTAAGGCCGACGGCAGCCAGCATATTAGCTATGTGTTCAGCGGCACCTGGAACGGTCCGGAAGGGTTAATGCCGTCTGACGACACCCTGAAAAAGTGGAAAGTGAGCAAAATTATCTGGCAGCAGTAATTTGCGCCTGAGCAAGCCGCCTCGCTGAAATCCGGGTATAATAGCCGCCATCAATGCCACGCTGTCGTGGCATCTTTATTTCAGGAGGAGCGATGTCTCAGGTTCAGAGTGGCATTTTGCCAGAACATTGCCGGGCGGCGATTTGGATTGAAGCCAACGTCAAAGGGGACGTGGATGCCCTGCGCGCGGCCAGCAAAGTTTTCGTTGATAAACTGGCCACCTTCCAGGCCAAATTCCCCGAAGCCCATCTGGGCGCGGTGGTTGCCTTTGGCAGCACCGTCTGGCGTCATCTGAGCGGCGGCGAAGGCGCAGAAGAGCTGAAAGACTTTATTCCTTATGGCAAAGGTCTTGCGCCCGCCACCCAGTATGACGTTCTGATCCATATCCTCTCCCTGCGTCACGACGTGAACTTTTCTGTCGCTCAGGCTGCGATTGAGGCCTTTGGTGACAGTATCGACGTGCAGGAAGAGATCCACGGTTTCCGCTGGGTGGAAGAGCGCGATTTGAGCGGCTTCGTCGACGGCACCGAAAACCCGGCCGGGGAAGAGACGCGTCGCGAGGTGGCTGTAATCAAGGATGGCGTGGACGCGGGCGGCAGCTATGTGTTCGTCCAGCGCTGGGAGCATAACCTCAGGCAGCTTAACCGCATGAGCGTGCATGACCAGGAGATGATGATTGGCCGTACCAAAGATGCCAATGAAGAGATTGACGGCGATGCGCGTCCGGTCACTTCCCACCTGTCCCGCGTTGACCTTAAAGAAGACGGTAAGGGGCTGAAGATTGTTCGCCAGAGCCTGCCGTACGGCACCGCGAGCGGTACGCACGGCCTGTACTTCTGCGCTTACTGCGCACGCCTCTACAACATCGAACAGCAGCTGCTGAGCATGTTTGGCGATACCGACGGTAAGCGTGACGCCATGCTGCGCTTCACCCGCCCGGTGACCGGCGGCTACTACTTTGCGCCGTCCGTTGAGCGCCTGCTGGCGTTGTAAATCGCTCTCCATTCGTAGGCCGGGTAAGCGTGAGCGCCACCCGGCAATTTCTCCCGCAACTCTTATTCCCTTTTCTGCTTCTAAATCACCAAACGGTATATAAAACCGTTACTCCTTTAGACTCCGTTATAAATATTATGACTATAAGATAGTCATCACATTTATAAGGGTGCGCAATGGCCGTTACTGTACTGAAAAAAGGATCGCTGGCACTGGCAGGTTTACTGCTGGTGGCGCAGGCGCAGGCAACCGAGTTGCTGAACAGTTCTTATGATGTTTCGCGCGAGCTGTTTGCCGCCCTTAATCCCGCATTTGAACAGCAGTGGGCGAAAGAGAACAACGGCGACAAGCTGACCATCAAGCAGTCGCACGCTGGCTCATCCAAGCAGGCGCTGGCCATTTTGCAGGGGCTGAAAGCGGACGTGGTGACCTACAACCAGGTCACGGACGTGCAGATCCTGCACGACAAAGGCAAACTGATCCCGGCGAACTGGCAAAGCCGCCTGCCGAACAACAGTTCGCCATTTTACTCCACCATGGGCTTCCTGGTGCGCAAGGGCAACCCGAAGAACATCCACGACTGGAACGACCTGGTGCGTTCAGACGTAAAGCTGATCTTCCCGAATCCGAAAACCTCCGGCAACGCACGTTACACCTATCTGGCGGCGTGGGGCGCGGCGGACAAAGCTGACGGTAACGATAAAGCGAAAACCGAACAGTTTATGACCCAGTTCCTGAAAAACGTCGAGGTGTTTGATACCGGCGGTCGTGGCGCAACCACCACCTTCGCCGAGCGCGGGCTGGGCGACGTGCTGATCAGCTTTGAATCCGAAGTGAACAATATTCGTAAACAGTACGAAGCGCAGGGCTTCGAAGTGGTTATCCCGAAAACGAACATTCTGGCCGAGTTCCCGGTAGCGTGGGTGGATAAAAACGTTAAGGCTAACGGCACAGAAAAGGCGGCGAAAGCCTACCTGAACTATCTGTACAGCCCGCAGGCGCAGACCGTTATCACCGACTACTACTACCGTGTCAACAACCCGGACGTGATGAGCAAGCTGAAAGACAAATTCCCGCAGACCGAGCTGTTCCGCGTGGAAGATCATTTCGGCGCCTGGCCTGAGGTCATGAAAACGCATTTTGTCAGCGGCGGTGAGTTGGACAAACTGCTGGCAGCGGGGCGTAAGTAATGTTTGCAGTATCCTCCAGACGTGTGCTGCCGGGCTTTACCTTAAGCCTCGGGACCAGCCTGCTGTTCGTCTGTCTGATTTTGTTATTACCGCTCAGCGCGCTGGTGATGCAGCTCGCTGAGATGAGCTGGTCCCAGTACTGGGAAGTGATTACTAACCCGCAGGTGGTGGCGGCCTACAAGGTCACCCTGCTGTCTGCGTTCGTGGCCTCGATTTTTAACGGCGTGTTTGGCCTGCTGATGGCGTGGATCTTAACTCGCTATCGCTTCCCGGGCCGCACCCTGCTCGACGCGCTGATGGATCTGCCGTTTGCCCTGCCGACGGCGGTTGCCGGTTTGACGCTGGCGTCGCTGTTTTCCGTGAACGGCTTTTACGGTGAGTGGCTGGCTAAGTTTGATATCAAAGTGACCTATACCTGGCTCGGTATCGCGGTGGCCATGGCCTTTACCAGCATCCCGTTTGTGGTACGTACCGTGCAGCCGGTGCTGGAAGAGTTAGGACCCGAATACGAAGAGGCCGCAGAAACGCTCGGCGCCACGCGCTGGCAGAGTTTTCGCAAGGTCGTGCTGCCGGAACTCTCTCCGGCGTTGCTGGCGGGTATCGCGCTCTCCTTTACCCGCAGCCTCGGTGAGTTTGGCGCGGTCATTTTTATCGCCGGGAACATCGCGTGGAAAACTGAAGTAACCTCGCTGATGATTTTTGTCCGTTTGCAGGAGTTTGATTATCCGGCCGCGAGTGCGATTGCCTCGGTGATCCTTGCCGCGTCGCTGCTACTGCTGTTCTCGATTAACACTCTGCAAAGTCGCTTTGGTCGACGTGTGGTAGGTCACTGATGGCGGAAGTTACGCAATTGAAGCGCTATGACGCGCCCCGCATCAACTGGGGCAAATGGTTTCTGATTGGTACCGGCGTGCTGGTCTCCGCATTCATTCTCGTCGTGCCGATGGTGTACATCTTCGTTCAGGCCTTCAGCAAAGGGATTATGCCCGCGCTGCAAAACCTGGCCGATCCGGACATGCTCCACGCCATCTGGCTGACGGTCATGATTGCCCTGATCACCGTCCCGGTGAATCTGGTGTTTGGCGTATTGCTGGCCTGGCTGGTAACGCGCTTTAACTTCCCGGGGCGTCAGCTGCTGCTGACCCTGCTGGATATCCCGTTTGCGGTGTCACCGGTGGTGGCGGGTCTGGTTTATCTGCTCTTCTACGGTTCCAATGGCCCGCTGGGCGGCTGGCTGGATGAACACGACCTGCAGATCATGTTCGCCTGGCCCGGGATGGTGCTGGTGACCGTCTTTGTCACCTGTCCGTTCGTGGTACGCGAGCTGGTGCCGGTGATGCTCAGCCAGGGCAGCCATGAAGATGAAGCCGCGGTGCTGCTCGGCGCTTCCGGCTGGCAGATGTTCCGCCGCGTCACGCTGCCGAATATCCGCTGGGCACTGCTTTACGGCGTGGTGCTGACCAACGCCCGTGCGATCGGTGAGTTTGGCGCGGTGTCGGTGGTATCCGGCTCGATTCGCGGCGAAACCCTGTCGCTGCCGTTACAGATTGAATTACTGGAACAGGACTACAACACCGTCGGTTCCTTTACTGCCGCAGCGTTGCTGACGCTGATGGCGATTTTGACCCTGTTTTTGAAGAGTGTGGTGCAGTGGCGTTTAGAGAATCAGGAAAAACGTCAGCATCAGGAGGGAAATCATGAGCATTGAGATTGCCAATATTAAGAAGTCTTTTGGTCGCACCCAGGTGCTGAATGATATCTCGCTGGATATCCCTTCCGGACAAATGGTGGCGCTGCTGGGGCCGTCTGGCTCCGGTAAAACCACGCTGCTGCGTATTATCGCCGGGCTTGAGCACCAGACCAGCGGACATATCCGCTTCCACGGTACGGACGTAAGCCGTTTGCATGCCCGCGACCGTAAAGTGGGTTTTGTATTCCAGCACTACGCCCTGTTCCGCCACATGACGGTATTCGACAACATCGCGTTTGGTCTGACCGTACTGCCGCGTCGTGAGCGTCCGAATGCGGCCGCCATCAAAGCGAAAGTGACCAAACTGCTGGAGATGGTGCAGCTGGCTCATCTGGCGGACCGCTTCCCGGCACAGCTTTCTGGCGGGCAGAAACAGCGCGTGGCGCTGGCGCGTGCGTTAGCCGTGGAACCGCAAATCCTGCTGCTGGACGAACCGTTTGGCGCGCTGGATGCGCAGGTGCGTAAAGAGCTCCGCCGCTGGCTGCGTCAGCTTCATGAGGAACTCCAGTTCACCAGCGTTTTCGTGACCCACGATCAGGAAGAGGCGATGGAAGTAGCCGACCGCGTGGTGGTGATGAGTCAGGGCAACATTGAGCAGGTTGACGAGCCAGAGCAACTCTGGCGTGAACCGGCGACCCGCTTTGTGCTGGAGTTTATGGGGGAAGTAAACCGCCTTCAGGGTACTATTCGCGGCGGTCAGTTCCACGTTGGTGCGCACCGCTGGCCGCTGGGGTATACCTCCGCGCACCAGGGGCCGGTGGATCTGTTCCTGCGCCCGTGGGAAGTGGACGTCAGCCGCCGTACCAGCCTGGACTCACCGCTTCCGGTGCAGGTGCTGGAAGCTAGCCCTAAAGGTCACTACACCCAATTAGTGGTACAGCCCCTGGGCTGGTACACCGAGCCGCTGACCGTGGTTATGCGTGACGACGAGCCGCCGCACCGGGGGGAACGCCTGTTTGTGGGGCTGCAACACGCGCGCATTTATCATGGCAACGAGCGCATCGAGACGCGCGAGGATATTGCTCTGGCGGAGTCAGCCTGATAGGTTATTGAGTATGTTTTTCGCCCGGTGGCGTGATGCTTACCGGGCTTTTTATTGAGTAAAAATCGTGAATACACTCGAACACACCATCGGCAACACCCCTCTGGTCAAACTTCAGCGCATGGGGTGTGACAACGGCAGCGAAATCTGGGTCAAACTTGAAGGCAATAACCCGGCGGGGTCGGTGAAAGACCGGGCGGCGCTGTCGATGATTGTTCAGGCCGAAAAGCGCGGCGAAATAAAGCCCGGCGACGTGCTGATCGAAGCCACCAGCGGTAACACCGGTATCGCACTGGCGATGATAGCCGCCCTGAAAGGCTATCGTATGAAGCTGCTGATGCCGGATAACATGAGCCAGGAGCGCCGTGCCGCCATGCGTGCCTACGGGGCCGAGCTGATTCTGGTGAGCAAAGAGCAGGGTATGGAAGGGGCGCGAGATTTAGCGTTAGCGATGGCGGAGCGCGGGGAAGGCAAGCTGCTCGACCAGTTTAATAACCCGGACAACCCGTACGCGCACTACACCACCACCGGCCCGGAAATCTGGCAGCAAACCGGCGGGCGCATCACCCACTTTGTCTCCAGCATGGGGACCACGGGCACGATCACCGGTGTGTCACGTTTTCTGCGCGAGCAGGAGCAGCCGGTGACGATTGTCGGCCTCCAGCCGGAAGAGGGAAGCAGTATTCCGGGCATTCGCCGCTGGCCCGCGGAGTATATGCCGGGCATCTTTAATGCGCAGCTTGTGGACCAGGTGCTGGATATTCATCAGCGCGAGGCGGAAAATACCATGCGTGAGCTGGCCGTGCGTGAAGGCATCTTCTGCGGCGTCAGTTCGGGTGGCGCGGTAGCGGGGGCGATTCGGGTGGCTAAGGCAAACCCGGGTGCAGTAGTGGTAGCGATTATTTGCGATCGCGGCGATCGCTACCTGTCGACCGGCGTCTTTGGTGAAGAGAGTTATTCGCAGGGGGCGGGGATTTAAGCGTCATGGAGATGATTTTATTCCGGGATAACACCCGGGCGCAGCAAACCGATATTGTCGCCGTTCAGTCGCAGGTGGTGTACGGCAGTGTGGGAAACAGCATCGCGGTGCCAAATATTCGCACCCATCGACTGAACGTTACCGCCGTGCCGACGGTGCTGTTCAGCAATACGCCACACTACGACACCTTCTACGGCGGGGTGATCCCGGACGAGTGGTTCAGCGGCTACCTGAAGGCGCTGGAAGAGCGCGAGATCCTGCGCGAGCTTAAAGCAGTCACTACCGGCTATATGGGCAGCGCCAGCCAGATCGTGCTGCTGGCGCAGTGGCTGAAGGCGATCAAAGTGCAACATCCCGATCTGCTGGTGCTGGTCGACCCGGTAATCGGAGACATCGACAGCGGGATGTACGTGAAGCCGGATATTCCTGAAGCCTACCGTGAGCACCTGCTCCCGCTGGCCCAAGGCATTACGCCCAACGTGTTTGAGCTGGAAGTGCTGAGCGGCAAACCGTGCCGTACTCCGGAGAGCGCCATTGCCGCCGCGCAGGGGCTGCTGTCTGACACGCTTAAATGGGTGGCGATCACCAGCGCGCCAGTGGCTGACGATCCGCAAAATATCCACGTCGTGCTGGTGAGCGAGGAGGGCGTTACCGTAAGCGCACACCCGCGCGTTGAGACGGACCTGAAAGGGACGGGGGATCTGTTCTGTTCGGAGCTGGTGAGCGGTATCGTCGGCGGTAAAACCGTGGCCGACGCCATTCGCATGGCGGGCGACAGGGTGACTGACGTGATGATCTATACGCAGTCGAAAGGCTACGACGAGCTTATTCTGCCTGCATAAACAAAAATGGCGCCCGAAGGCGCCATTTTACCGTGCGGCAAGAATTACTTCTTGATGCGGATAACCGGGGTTTCACCCACGGTAACGCTGCCAGACAGTTTGATCAGCTCTTTGATTTCGTCCATGTTGGAGATAACAACCGGAGTCAGGGTAGACTTCGCTTTTTCTTCCAGCAGTGGCAGATCGAATTCAATTACAGGGTCGCCAACTTTAACACGCTGGCCTTCTTCCGCGATACGTTTGAAGCCTTCGCCTTTCAGTTCAACGGTGTCGATACCGAAGTGAACGAACAGTTCGATACCGCTATCGGATTCGATAGAGAACGCATGGTTGGTTTCAAAAATCTTACCAATGGTACCGTCAACTGGAGCAACCATTTTGTTGCCAGTTGGTTTGATAGCAATGCCATCACCAACGATTTTCTCAGCAAACACTACATCCGGCACGTCTTCGATATTGACGATCTCGCCGGAGAGCGGAGCAACAATCTCAATAGTTCCGGAGTCGCTATTGCTTTTGTCACCGAACAGTTTACTAAATAAACCCATTAGACTTATCTCCTAAGCAGTAATTTGGGCCGCATCTCGTGGATTAGCAGATTGTTTTTTCTTCAATGAACTTGTTAACCAGCGTCATTAACTCGTCCGTTGTCGGTTGAGCAAGAGCCTGCTCTGCTAATACCTTCGCATCTTCGAAGTTCGTGTTACGGATAATCTTCTTGATGCGCGGGATGGAAATGGCGCTCATAGAGAATTCGTCCAGACCCATACCCAGCAACAGAAGTGTAGCACGTTCGTCGCCTGCAAGCTCACCACACATGCCAGTCCATTTACCTTCTGCATGAGAAGCATCAATAACTTGCTTGATCAAATTCAGTACAGACGGCGACATTGGCTGGTAGAGATGTGAAATCATATCATTACCACGGTCAACTGCCAGGGTGTACTGCGTTAAATCATTGGTACCGATACTAAAGAAATCAACTTCTTTGGCTAAATGACGTGCAATGGTCGCGGCTGCCGGTGTTTCCACCATCACGCCGATCTCGATTGACTCGTCAAATGCTTTACCTTCGTCACGCAGTTCCTGCTTGTAGATTTCAATCTCTTTCTTCAGTGCACGCACTTCTTCAACAGAGATGATCATCGGGAACATGATGCGCAGCTTACCGAAAGCGGATGCACGCAGGATAGCGCGAACCTGGTCACGCAGGATCTCTTTGCGATCCATGGCGATACGTACGGCACGCCAGCCCAGGAACGGGTTCTCTTCTTTCGGGAAGTTCATGTACGGCAGCTCTTTGTCGCCACCGATATCCATGGTGCGGACGATAACGGCCTGCGAGCCGCACGCTTCCGCAACCGCTTTGTACGCTGCAAACTGCTCTTCTTCCGTTGGCAGGGCGTCGCGGTCCATGAACAGGAATTCAGTACGATACAGACCTACACCTTCCGCACCGTTGCGCTCAGCGCCGTCAACGTCACGTACGGTACCAATGTTAGCGCACACTTCAACCTGATGGCCGTCCAGCGTGATGGCTGGCAGATCTTTCAGTTTAGCGAGTTCCGCTTTCTCGGTAGCAACCTGCTCCTGAACGGAACGCAGCTGCTCGATCACATCGTTAGTTGGGTTGACGTAAACCACGTTGTTTACGGCATCCAGAATCAGATAGTCGTCGTTTTTCACCTGCGAGGTGACGCTACCGGTACCCACGATGGCTGGCAGCTCCAGAGAACGCGCCATGATAGAGGTGTGGGAGGTACGTCCACCTGCATCAGTAATGAAACCCAGCACCTTGTTCAGGTTCAGCTGTGCGGTTTCAGACGGGGTCAGGTCAGCGGCAACCAGGATGACTTCGTCCTGAATCGCGCTCAGATCGATGATGGCCAGACCCAGGATGTTGCGCAGCAGGCGCTTACCGATGTCACGTACGTCAGCCGCACGCTCTTTCAGGTATTCATCGTCCAGTTCTTCCAGGGCAGTTGCCTGACCTTCGATAACTTCATGCGCAGCCGCGTCGGCCGTCATGCCTTTATCTTTAATCAGGGCTATGATTTCCTGCTCCAGCTCCTCATCTTCGAGCAGCATAATGTGCCCTTCGAAGATGGCTTCTTTTTCTTCACCGAAAGTTTCGCCAGCTTTAGTTTTAATCGCTTCCAGTTGCGCAGATGCCTTGGCACGACCGCTCAGAAAACGTTCAACTTCCTGATCAACCTTGTCGGCAGAAATTTTTTTCCGGTCAATGACGATTTCGTCTTCTTTCAGCAGCAATGCTTTGCCGAAAGCGATACCCGGGGATGCTAAAATGCCTGAAATCATAACCCTACCTTACTTGTGACTGATATTGAAAAGAACCCGGTAAACTTACTCGAGTTCAGCCATCAGCTTAACCAGATGCTCAACTGCTTTCTGCTCGTCTTCACCTTCAGCGGAGATGGTAACAACGGTACCCTGAGTCAGACCCAGAGTTTGCAGCTTGAACAGGCTTTTTGCGCTAGCGCTTTTGCCGTTGGAAGTCACAGTGATTTCAGAAGTGAAGCCTTTCGCTTCTTTAACAAACTGAGCAGCAGGGCGGGTGTGCAGACCGTTCGGAGCGGTAATGGTAACTTCTTGCTGGAACATTGTATTTCCCCAACTTATAGGTTTAGTGTTGTGGAACTAAAGTCTAGCCTGGCGACTTAACTTTAGCCTGTATAGTTAGCGCTGACGTTTCAATCGTCATTAAACATTATGCAGTGAAAGCAAGACTTGAACCAAATCATAAAATCGATTCAGCAGCGCTATTTCGTTCACCGATTAATTTCGCGCATCAAAATAATTGCTGGTTTAAATACCAGACCCAACGGGGTGAAGCAATGCCAGGAGGGGTAAAACTTTGAAGCAGGCCACAAAAAAGCACCTGAAAAGGTGCTTTTTTACGCGTTTTTAACATGCTGGCATCACTGTTGCAGTTCTTTCTCTGTGAACAGATCGGCAAACAGTGCTGTGCTTAAGTAACGCTCACCCGAAGACGGTAGGATAACCACAATATTCTTGTTGGTAAAGGTTTCGTCTTCCAGCAGTTTGAGAGCTGCAGCAACCGCCGCACCGGAAGAGATACCCGCCAGAATGCCTTCCTCGTCCATCAGGCGACGCGCCGTGGAGATGGCTTCTTCATTGGTGATTGCGACCACTTTATCGATCAGCTTCAGATCGAGGTTGCCTGGAATAAAGCCAGCGCCGATACCCTGGATTTTGTGCGGACCTGGTTTGATCTCTTCGCCTGCCAGCGCCTGAGCGATAACCGGAGAGTCGGTTGGCTCAACGGCAACGGTAATCAGATCTTTTTTACCTTTCGTGCCTTTAATATAGCGAGACACCCCGGTCAGCGTACCGCCGGTGCCTACGCCGGAGATAAACACATCAACCTGACCGTCGGTATCTTCCCAGATTTCCGGGCCGGTGGTTTTCTCATGAATTTCCGGGTTGGCCGGGTTGCTGAACTGCTGGAGCAGCAGATACTTTGCAGGATCGCTGGCGACGATTTCTTCGGCCTTCTGAATCGCGCCCTTCATGCCTTTCGCGCCTTCCGTGAGGACCAGATTCGCACCCAACGCTTTCAGCAGCTTACGGCGCTCAATGCTCATGGTTTCAGGCATAGTCAGCGTCAGCTTATAGCCGCGCGCCGCCGCAACATAGGCCAGGGCGATACCGGTATTGCCGCTGGTGGGTTCAACCAGCTCAACGCCAGGTTTCAGCACGCCACGCTTTTCAGCATCCCAAATCATATTCGCACCGATACGGCATTTAACGCTGAAGCTTGGGTTACGAGATTCCACCTTCGCCAGAATGCGTCCATTACCGATACGGTTCAGTCGAACCAGGGGCGTATGACCGATAGTCAGCGAGTTGTCTTCATAAATCTTACTCATGGCCTGTCCTTAACTGTATGAAATTGGGATACCGACCCAGCATACCTGTTGAACAGGTATGGGGAAGTAAGGAAATCGCATATCTATATGCTGCAAGGAAATAATGGGGATCAGTATGGAATAAGGGGCGGCATAAGCCACCCCTCTTTTACACATTTTTGCATTACTTCCATAACGCGTGCTTAGCACGGTAGCAGTCCACCCACATCGCCGTCGCGCCGCAAACGGCAACGGGCATGATGAACAGATTCAGGAAAGGGATCATGGTGAACAGGCTGGTAAGGGCACCAAACTGCATATTGGCAACCTTCTGAGTGCGCAGGGCAGTGCGCATCTCTTTAAACGGCACTTTGTGGTTATCGAACGGATAATCACAGTACTGGATAGCAAGCATCCAGGCGCTGAACAGGAACCACAGCACGGGTGCGACCGTCTGGCCGATCCCGGGTACAAAATAAAGGATGAGCAGCACAATCGCCCGCGGCAGGTACCACGCAAACTTCTGCCATTCGCGCTTCATGATGCGGGGGACATCTTTCACGATCCCCAGTACGCCCGTGTCAGGCGGCGCCGCACCGGTCAGGCGCGCTTCCAGCTGTTCGGCCAGCAGACCGTTGAACGGCGCGGCTATCCAGTTAGCTATCGTCGAAAAGAAATAGCCGAAAACCAGCAGCACGGAGATAACCGCAATCGGCCAGAGCAGGTAGTCCAACCACTGTAACCAGTCCGGCACATAGCTCATCAGGGAAGGGATCCAGCTTTCCAGTCTGGTGAACAGCCACCAGAACGCGCCCCCCATCAGAATAATGTTGATCAGTAACGGCAAAACAACGAAGCGTCGAATGCCCGGCAGGGAGACCAGTTTCCAGCCCTGAGAAAAGTACCAGACCCCGCTACGTGGGGCAGAAGAAGATGTTGAAACCATACCAGGCTGTACTCCTTTTTACACAACCAGTGGAATTGCCCGCCTATATTATCCAGTTACGGGCCAATGACCAGTTCGGAAATGTTCGAAAAACCAGCAAAAAGCACGATTTAGTTCATCTTTATGCTGTGAATGCTCTGCATACACTTGCACTTGACGTAAACGGCAAATACTCTTAGTGAGTAAATGTTTGCCGTGGTGGCAAGGTGTTAGAACAACAGAGAATATAATGATGCAGGATTTGCGTCTGATATTAATCATTGTTGGCGCGATCGCCATAATCGCTTTACTGGTACATGGTTTCTGGACCAGCCGTAAAGAGCGTTCCTCTATGTTTCGCGATCGTCCACTGAAGCGCATGAAGTCCAGTCGCGAAGACGATGACGTTGAAGACGACATCGACGGTCTTGACGACGACGGCGTGGGTGAAGTTCGTGTTCATCGGGTCAATACTGCGCCCGGCGCAGCGCATGGAGAGCATGAAGCTCCCCGCGCTCCGCAGCACCAGTATCAACCACCGTATGCCTCTGCCCAGCCGCGCCAGCCAGCGCCGCCGCCAGTGGAAGAACCTGTTCGTCATCCGTCGCAGCAGCCTGTGCAACAGCAGCCCGTTGCGCCACAGCCTGTACAGCAGCAACCTGTGCAACAGCCTGCACAGCCAGTGCATCAGCCACAGCCAGTGCAACAGCCGCAGCCGGTAGAACAACCGCAGCCTGAATCTGCACCGCCTGCGCCACAGCCCGCTCCGCGCGTTGAGCCAGAGCCTGTTGTTGAGCCAGAACCGGTTGTTGAAAAGCCGCAGCGTAAAGAAGCGGTAATCATCATGAATGTGGCTGCTCATCATGGCACCCATCTGAACGGTGACGTGCTGCTCAACAGCATCCAACAGGCAGGCTTCAAGTTCGGCGACATGAATATTTTCCATCGCCACCTGAGTCCTGACGGCAGCGGTCCGGCGCTGTTCAGCCTGGCCAATATGGTCAATCCAGGCACGTTTGACCCGGAAATGACCGGTGATTTCGTCACGCCTGGGGTTACGATCTTTATGCAGGTGCCGTCCTACGGTGACGAGCTGCAAAACTTTAAGCTGATGCTACAGTCCGCTCAGCACATCGCCGACGAAGTGGGCGGTGTTGTGCTCGACGATCAGCGTCGTATGATGACGCCGCAGAAACTGCGCGAATATCAGGACCGCATCCGCGAAGTTAAGGAAGCTAACGCGTAATCGTCGCGTTTACTTCAACTCCTCCTCAACCCCCGCCTGTCGGGGGTTTTTCTCATTGATGGTGCGATATGGACTCAATCGAACAACAACTTACTGAACTGCGAACCACGCTTCGCCATCATGAATATCTCTATCATGTTATGGACGCACCGGAAGTGCCGGATGCGGAATATGACCGCCTGATGCGTGAACTGCGCGAGCTGGAAGCGCAGCACCCCGAACTGATTACGCCCGATTCCCCAACGCAGCGCGTCGGCGCGGAACCGCTGGGTGCTTTCAGCCAGGTGCGCCACGAAGTGCCGATGCTGTCGCTGGATAACGTGTTTGATGAAGAGAGTTTTCTGGCTTTCAACAAGCGCGTGCAGGATCGCCTGAAGAGCGTCGACAATCTTAGCTGGTGCTGCGAGCTAAAACTGGATGGTCTGGCCGTCAGCATTCTTTATGAGAACGGCGTGATGGTACGTGCCGCAACGCGCGGCGACGGCACCACCGGGGAAGACATCACCACCAATGTGCGCACCATTCGTGCGATCCCGCTGAAGCTGCGTGGCGATAATATTCCTGCGCGGCTGGAAGTGCGCGGGGAAGTTTTCCTTCCGCAGGCGGGGTTTGAGAAGATCAATGAAGAAGCGCGTCGTACCGGGGGTAAAGTGTTTGCAAACCCGCGTAACGCGGCGGCAGGTTCGCTGCGCCAGCTCGATCCGCGTATCACCGCGAAGCGACCGCTTACTTTCTTCTGCTACGGCGTCGGGATCCTGGAAGGCGGTGACCTGCCGGATACCCACCTGGGTCGTTTAATGCAGTTCAAAGAGTGGGGTTTGCCGGTAAGCAACCGCGTGCAGCTTTGCGACTCTCCAGAGGCGGTGCTGGCGTTCTATCACAAGGTTGAAGAAGATCGTCCCACGCTTGGGTTTGATATTGATGGCGTAGTGATCAAGGTTAACTCCCTGGCATTGCAGGAACAGTTGGGTTTTGTTGCCCGGGCGCCACGCTGGGCAGTGGCCTTTAAGTTCCCGGCGCAGGAGCAGATGACCTTCGTTCGCGACGTGGAATTTCAGGTAGGACGTACGGGTGCGATTACGCCTGTGGCGCGTCTGGAGCCTGTGCAGGTGGCTGGCGTGCTGGTCAGTAACGCTACGCTGCATAACGCCGATGAAATTGCCCGTCTGGGGCTGCGAATTGGTGACAAAGTGGTGATTCGCCGCGCGGGCGATGTGATCCCGCAGGTGGTTAACGTAGTGGAATCAGAACGTCCTGCCGATACCCGTGCCATCGAGTTTCCTGCCCATTGTCCGGTATGTGGTTCGGACGTTGAGCGCGTGGAAGGTGAAGCGGTAACGCGCTGTACGGGCGGGTTAATCTGCGGCGCGCAGCGTAAAGAGTCCCTGAAGCACTTTGTCTCCCGCCGGGCGATGGACGTCGACGGAATGGGTGACAAGATCATCGACCAGTTAGTTGAGAAAGAGTATGTCCATACGCCAGCGGACCTCTTTACCCTGACGGCAGGTAAGCTGACCGGTCTTGATCGTATGGGGCCGAAATCTGCCCAGAACGTGGTCAATGCGCTTGAGGCGGCCAAAAATACTACCTTTGCCCGTTTCCTTTACGCGCTAGGCATTCGTGAAGTCGGAGAGGCGACGGCGGCAGGGCTGGCGGCGTATTTCGGCACGCTGGAGGCTCTTGAGAAAGCCACCATCGACGAACTACAGAAAGTCCCTGACGTTGGTATAGTGGTCGCTACCCACGTCTTCAACTTCTTCGCCGAAGAGAGCAACCGTGAAGTGATCGGTAAATTACTGGAACAGGGCATTCACTGGCCCGCACCGGTAGTGGTTAATGCAGAAGAGATCGACAGCCCGTTTGCCGGTAAAACGGTGGTGCTGACCGGCAGTCTGAGCCAGCTCTCGCGTGATGACGCGAAAGCGCGCCTGGTGGCGCTTGGGGCAAAAGTGGCGGGAAGCGTGTCAAAGAAAACCGACCTGGTGATCGCCGGGGAAGCGGCCGGTTCGAAGCTGGCAAAAGCGCAGGAGCTCGGCATCGAGGTGATCGATGAAGCGGAAATGATGCGCCTGTTAGGAGAGTGATGTGGAAAAAGAGCAGCTCGTTGAGATCGCCAATACGGAGATGCCGTTCGGTAAATATAAGGGCCGCAGGCTGATTGATTTACCGGAAGAATATCTGCTGTGGTTTGCCCGTAAGGATGAGTTTCCTGCCGGGCGTCTTGGCGAGCTGATGGCTATCACATTACTGATCAAAACAGAGGGGCTGACCCAGCTGGTGCAGCCCCTGAAACGTCCTTAAACTTTCGCGGCGCGGGTCTCTTCCTGCGCCAGCTTTTCAGTCTGTGCCTTGTAACGCCGCGCCAGTACCGCACACACCATCAGCTGGATCTGATGGAAAATCATCAGCGGTAGTACCATCATCCCAATGACCGACGTCGGGAACAGAATATTGGCCATCGGGATCCCGTTGGCCAGGCTCTTTTTCGATCCGCAGAATACGATGGTGATTTCATCGGCCTTATTGAAGCCGCATTTGCGGGCCACAAAGACGTTAACCGCGATCACAATGGTCAGCAGAACAATGCTTACCACCACAATAAACAGCAGCGATCCTGCGCCCACCCTGTGCCAGATGCCGTTCACCACGGCTTCGCTGAAGGCCGTGTAAACCACCAGCAGAATGGAGCTTTGGTCCGTTTTCCCGATCCATTTTTTGTGTTTCGCCACAAACGCCCCAATCCAGGGGCGGGATAAGTGTCCGAGCACAAACGGCAGTAGCAGTTGCAGACAAATTTTACCCACCTGCTCCAGATTACCTTCTGCACCATGCATGTTCATCAGCAGACCGACCAGCAGCGGTGAAACAAAGATCCCGAGCAGGCTGGAAGCCGAAGCAGAACAGACCGCCGCCGCGACGTTGCCGCCCGCCAGCGAGGTAAAGGCAATAGCAGACTGCACGGTGGCCGGCAAAATGCACAGATAAAGGAAACCGGTATAGAGTGCCGGATCGACATTCACCGGCGCCCACCAGGCAAACAGCACGCCCAGAACAGGGAAGAGGATAAAGGTGCTGCACATTACCCAGAGGTGCAGTCGCCAGTGGCTACCGCCTGCAATAATGGCTTCCCGGGAGAGTTTGGCGCCATGCATAAAGAACAACAGGGCAATGGCTGCCGTGGTCAGCCCTTCAATGACCGGAACGAAACCGCCCCGCGCCGGGAAGAACGAGGCCAGCAAGACGACACCAATCAGGGTCAGCGTAAACGGATCAAGGATACGAAAAAGTTTCATAATCACTCCTGAAAACAGATGCCGCTATTGTGCTTTCTTCCCTTTGAGAAATAAAATTGATTTATTGCATCCATTCATGAATTAAACAGATGAATTATTCACTACGTCAGCTTCGTGTTTTCGTCACCGTCGCGCAGGCCCACAGCTTCAGTCGGGCAGGGGAGATGATTGGCCTCAGCCAGTCGGCGGTGAGCCATAGCGTGAAAGAGCTGGAAACTCAAACCGGCGTGAAACTGCTCGACCGCACGACGCGCGAAGTGGTGCTCACCGAAGCGGGACATCAGCTGGCAACGCGTCTGGAAAGGCTGCTGGATGAACTGAACAGTACGCTGAGAGACGTCGGACGGCTTGGACAACAGCTTTCCGGTACCGTGAGAGTGGCGGCGAGCCAGACGATTTCGGCGCATCTTATTCCCCAGTGCATCGCTGAAAGTAATCACCGCTATCCGGATATCGATTTTGTTTTGCACGACAGGCCGCAGCATTGGGTACTGGAGAGTATTCGTCAGGGGGATGTGGATTTCGGGATTGTTATCGATCCCGGAGCGGTAAGCGACCTGGAATGTGAAGTGGTACTCTCGGAACCCTTTTTATTGCTCTGCCGCGATGATGATCCTCTGGCATCGCTGTCGCAGGTGGCCTGGCAAGCCTTACAGGGGGCAAACCTGGTGTTACAGGATTATGCATCAGGTAGCCGCCCGCTGATAGATGCCGCACTGGCCGCACAGGGCGTAAAGGCAACCATTGTGCAGGAGATTGGGCATCCTGCCACGCTCTTCCCGATGGTCGAAGCGGGGATTGGCATCAGCGTTCTGCCGGCGCTGGCGCTGCCACTGCCGCAGGGGAGTCGTTTAACGGTGAAGCGTTTCGTACCCTGTGTCGAACGCCAGCTGATGCTGGTACGCCGTAAAAACAGGTCTCTTTCCGGAGCGGCACACGCCTGCTGGGATGTGGTGCGTATGCAGGCCAGGCGTCTGATGGAGGCCCGCACGCGCGATCCACTTTTTAATGAAACCAATGATCAGATATAGATATCAATCTGATGTTCTGCGGAGGGTTTATTGACGCCTTCCGCCACAGCCTGACCGCTTTCCTGTTTTGGCATCGCCTCTTCTGCCTGCTGACGCTGCAATTGCGCCAGCTGTGCCTGCAACATAGCCAGCTGAGATTCGAGCAATTCTTGCTGCTTTTGCTTTTCTTCCGCTGTGGCATCACCCATGGCGACTTCTTTAAGTTGCTGAGTGACTTTCGTTATCTGTTTGGTCAGACGGGTGATCTGGGAAGCAATGTCGTTTCCGCCGGAGCTGTTATCTACGCTGCCGATTTCCATCGCCGACAGAGAAACGGGCTTAAGAGTTGTCATATTGAGATCCTTTTCGCCATAAAATAGAGGTATCGGCAAAGAAGGCGTGAGCTTGAGTAAAACAAGCGGTTTGGCTGCAATGGGGATGTGCTATATCGCAGATAGCAAAAAAGCGCCTTTAGGGCGCTTTTTTACATTGGTGGGTCGTGCAGGATTCGAACCTGCGACCAATTGATTAAAAGTCAACTGCTCTACCAACTGAGCTAACGACCCGAAATGGTGGGCGATGACGGGCTCGAACCGCCGACCCCCTCCGTGTAAAGGAGATGCTCTACCAACTGAGCTAATCGCCCATTTCGGAACTGCTACGATAAGGTGAGAATGGTGGGCGATGACGGGCTCGAACCGCCGACCCCCTCCGTGTAAAGGAGATGCTCTACCAACTGAGCTAATCGCCCAATCTCAATTCTTATCTACACTGCGAGTCTACCGAAGTAGATGGTGGGTGATGACGGGCTCGAACCGCCGACCCCCTCCGTGTAAAGGAGATGCTCTACCAACTGAGCTAATCACCCCCGCTGTGTGGAGTCGCATTATAGGGAGAGTTGAAAATGAGTCAACGCATTTTCTAAAGTTTTTATTCGTTCGTCGTAAAATTAGTCAAAACGATCGCAAAACGGACTGTGGTGCATGATTTCTAAACAAAAACAGCAATCTCGAACCGGATAAAGTGATCGACATTGAGGAATCGGCCCACAGTGATAGAATATTGCCCATTGTTTTCTTCCCAGGATTTGCCGATTACCGGCATCTTTATAACGTAAGGCCATTTCATGAAAATCAAAACTCGCTTCGCGCCGAGCCCGACAGGCTATCTGCATGTCGGTGGTGCACGTACTGCTCTCTACTCCTGGCTTTTCGCACGCCACAACAAAGGTGAGTTTGTGCTGCGTATTGAAGACACCGACCTGGAGCGCTCAACGCCGGAAGCAATTGAAGCCATTATGGATGGGATGAACTGGCTGAATCTGGAGTGGGACGAAGGCCCATACTTCCAGACCAAACGTTTTGACCGCTATAACGCCGTAATTGACGAGATGCTGGTCGCAGGCACGGCCTATAAGTGCTACTGCTCAAGGGAGCGTCTGGATGCGCTGCGCGAAGAGCAAATGGCAAAAGGCGAAAAACCGCGTTATGACGGTCGTTGCCGTCATGACCACAGCGAGCATGCTGCTGATGAGCCTTGCGTAGTGCGTTTTGCTAACCCGCAGGATGGCTCTGTTATCTTTGATGACCAGATCCGTGGCCCGATCGAATTCAGCAACCAGGAGCTGGATGACCTCATCATTCGTCGTACTGACGGCTCGCCAACCTATAACTTCTGCGTGGTTGTGGACGACTGGGATATGGAAATCACTCACGTGATCCGTGGTGAAGACCATATCAATAACACCCCGCGTCAGATCAACATTCTTAAAGCGCTGAACGCGCCTGTACCGGTGTATGCGCACGTATCGATGATCAACGGTGACGACGGTAAAAAGCTGTCCAAACGTCATGGCGCGGTGAGCGTGATGCAGTACCGTGATGACGGCTATCTGCCGGAAGCGCTACTGAACTATCTGGTGCGTCTGGGCTGGGCTCATGGTGACCAGGAGATCTTCAGCCGCGAAGAGATGATCGAGCTTTTCTCTCTGAACTCGGTAAGCAAATCAGCCAGCGCGTTCAACACTGACAAACTGCTGTGGCTGAACCATCACTACATCAATACCATGCAGCCAGAGTATGTGGCGACTTATCTGCAATGGCACATTGAGCAGGCAAACATCGATACCCGTACGGGCCCTGAACTGGCGGATCTGGTGAAGCTGCTTGGCGAGCGTTGCAAAACGCTGAAAGAGATCGCCGAGAGCTGCCGCTACTTTTATGAAGAGTTTGACGCGTTCGACGCCGACGCGGCCAAGAAACACCTGCGTCCGGTTGCGCGTCAGCCGCTGGAAGTGGTGCGAGATAAACTCGAAGCCATTACCGAATGGACTGCAGAAAATGTTCACCACGCGATTCAGGCAACCGCTGATGAGTTGGAAATTGGCATGGGTAAAGTCGGTATGCCGCTGCGCGTTGCGGTGACGGGGGCAGGCCAGTCTCCGGCGCTGGACGTGACCGTTCATGCCATTGGCAAATCACGTAGCGTTGCGCGTATCAACAAGGCGCTGGGCTTTATTGCTGAGCGCGAAAGCCAGCAGTAATGCTCGTGAAATACAAATAACGGCAGGGTAACCTGCCGTTTTTTATGTCTGTTATTCAGCAATACCAAGACGCGTGAGAAAACCCTGCAAACCTTCGCGAGCGAGCAGCTTGTGCAAACGTTCCTGTTCGACAGTTGTCATGTTTTCCAGCGAGTCGATAATTTGTGGAAGCAGGCTGGATGAGGTCGCCACGCCATAGAGTGAAGGGCTTTCTGCCGCATGGTAAACAGCCCGACTGTTACGAATGGCGGGAAGGCTAATGATGTGCTCCTTAACGTGCGCATCAATACATATCACCCTCGCTCTTCCGCCTTTTACACCGTTGATACCCTCCGTTTTCCATCCTTTCTGTCGTATCCAGCGATTAACGGTTTGTCGGGCGACGCCCAGACTGTCCGCCAGCTCTTCCGTGGTCATTTTGCTGCGTAATCTTTTCATATTAGCGTTGGTCGCGAATCCCTAAGCGTTGTAACAATCCGGTAATCCCTTCCCGCAGTAACAGAGATGTCATCTGCTTTTGCTCATCCGGCGTCATTTCATTCGCCAGCGTCAGGAGCAGGGCGTGAAGCGAGCCTTCGTGGTACGCCTTTTCTGGCATTTCCGGCGACTCTGTTACCCTGCGTGCGCTGCGAATAAAGTCGCGCACTTTTTCATTGACGTGTACCAGACGCGCCTTGCCGCCCTGAACGCCTGGTTTTGGCGATGTAATCCAACCCTCTTTGCGTACCCATTTATTGATGGTCTGTCGGCTATAGCCAGTCAGCAGGGCTAACTCTTCTGGCGTCATTCGTTCCTTGATCATACAATTTCCTGAATATCTGTGGGGTTAATTAGTGGTTCATTTTATAGCACCGTTTTACGTGAAAACGTGACAAGCTTAACTCCTGGCTGCGAGCAGACTCGCAAAGTGATTCATTTGCATGATTTTTCGGCGGTTGAAAGGCTGAGGTTGAATTTGCCGTTGACACTGTGCGGCGGAATTCATATTATGCCGCCCGTCAACATGACAGCTTTACGATGGGGCTATAGCTCAGCTGGGAGAGCGCCTGCATGGCATGCAGGAGGTCAGCGGTTCGATCCCGCTTAGCTCCACCAAACTCTGAACCCAACAGAGTACGGTAGGTAAAGTAACATGTGGGGCTATAGCTCAGCTGGGAGAGCGCTTGCATGGCATGCAAGAGGTCAGCGGTTCGATCCCGCTTAGCTCCACCAAAATTTAAACCCTCGTCGTCAGACGGGGGTTTTTTATATCTTGTAAAATATTTAGACTGTTTTTGTTGCAATTAACGTCATTTTCTATACCTCACCTCAATCCAAATCAATAAATAAGTCCATAAATAGACCTAAACTTGATTCGTCCAATTAATAAACCTATTATCGATCCGGTCAATAAGACGATGGTTAAATAGATTACCCGGATTAATGAATAGAAAAATTTACAATAATGTAAAAATATTTATGATTGCCCTGGCGCTAAGCCTGATTGCGATCCCCTTTTCCCGTTATATCTCTCCGCGCGCTATCGTTAACGAAAATGATGTTTATTTAGCGTGGCTGCCCTTAAGCGCCATGCTCGCCATCGTGTTGTTATTTGGACGACGGGCAATCATTCCTTTGTTGCTAAGTTTTAGTGTTACTAATGCTTATTACTTTGATTTAGCCCCGCTACAATCTATCGTTTTATTATGTTGTCAGACGTTTTCCGTCTTCGCCGCCTGTGGCGTTATCCGTTTGATGCTGGGCAAGCGCTGGCGCCACAGCATGCCGAATAAGTACATTGGTATACGTATTTTATGGCTCGGATTTATGGTGCCTGTGGGCATCAAATTATCGATGTATCTGGCGGGGTATTTATTTGATTTCCCGGTAACAATCTCCTCCTATTTCGGCGAAGGCTCTGCAATTTATAACGTTATCGATATTCAGAGTCTGATTTGCGCCGCCCTGATTTTCACCATGATGTTCTATTATCCATTAAGAATGATTATTAATCCTCGCTATGCCCGAACATTCTGGCGGCGAAGCGTGAAGCCCCTCTTTTGCAACAAAAAAGCGTTATTTATCGTTATGTGGCTGATGCTGTTGGTCTCAATGATCGCTATTTTATGCGCGCCTTTTGAGTCGCAGTTTATTGCGGGTTATTTGATGCCGACCGTTTTCATTCTTTTTACCCTGGGTATTGGTCGTTTGAGCTATGCGCTCATCTCTTTATTCTGGGCAGCCTCAGCGCTCATGTTGTTGACCTATAATTATAATTTTCTCAATGGCGTTGAATCGGGCCACTCGCTCTCCTTTATTCTGTCGGTACTCATCTCTTTCGCTATCTGCCTGCTTTACATGTCGCAGATCTATCAGAAAAGTGAATGGCTGAAACAGGGGTGGCAGGAGAGGGCGCTTACCGATCCGCTCACCGGTCTGCCTAACATTCGTGCGCTAGAAGTTTTTCTACAGCATCATCCTGAGGCCAAAGTCTGCTGCTTGCGTCTGGATAATCTGGAATTCCTGAGCCGTCACTACGGCATCCTCATGCGCGTGCACTGTAAAAAGATGATCACCGCGTCGCTGCAGCCGTTATTGCAAAAAGACGAGAAGCTCTTCCAGTTACCAGGCAGTGAACTGATGTTGGTCTTGCTGGGACCGGGCACGGCTGAACGTCTGCAATTTATGGTTGACCATCTGAACAGCCGTAAAATTATCTGGAACAAGACTGAGCTCGACATTGAGTTTGGTGCCTCCTGGGGGGAAGTGCCAAATGGAGAAAGCGTGCATCACACGCTGGGTCAGTTGAGCTGGCTGTCGGAGCAGTCCTGTTCCGGGCATAACGTCCTTGCGTTAACCAACAGTCTGGATGATGTTTCTGGTCATACGACGGACAGGGTGCTAATGCTGGCCCGTATAAAACGCGCCCTTGATATCGGTGGTCTCCATCTTTACGCGCAGCCAATTCACAACGCGCGCGGAGAAGGGTACTTTGAAATCCTTTCGCGTCTTGAAAGTGATGGTGAGATCATCACCCCTGACCGCTTTATTCCGCTGATTGCTCAGTTCAACCTGAGCCACCGATTCGACCTGAACGTGGTGGAAAAATTGCTGATGTGGATGCGCAGTCATCCATCCGGACGGGCCGGAACGCGGTTCTCCGTTAATCTGATGCCGCTGACGCTGATGCAGAACGAGATTGCAGCTGAGATCATCGCGCTTTTTGAACGCTACGCCGTTGCACCGCAAGATATCGTCATTGAGATCACCGAGGAACAGGCTTTCTCTGACTCGGGAAGCAGCATCAACAATATCCAGCAGCTGCGGGATTATGGCTTCCGCATTGCTATCGATGACTTTGGTACCGGCTATGCCAACTTTGAGCGCCTGAAGCGACTGGAGGCCGATATCATTAAGATCGATGGCTGCTTCGTGAAAGATATCTGCACCGACAGCATGGATGCGATGATCGTGCAGTCCATTTGCAACATGGCAAAAACGAAATCGCTTTGTGTGGTGGCTGAATATGTGGAATCGGCTGAACAACGCGAGATGTTGCTGCGATACGGCGTTGATTATTTGCAGGGCTATTTGATTGGTAAACCACTGCCCCTGACGGCGCTGGAGACATAAAAAAACCGGGAGCGATGGCTCCCGGTTTTCATTGAGCGGTATGGATTACAGCACCAATGCTGCGATAGAGGCAGACAGGACGCTCACCAGCGTTGAACCGTAAACCAGCTTCAGGCCAAAGCGAGAAACGACGTTACCTTGCTCTTCGTTCAGGCCTTTAATCGCACCAGCGATAATACCGATGGAAGAGAAGTTCGCGAAGGAGACCAGGAAGACGGACAGGATCCCTTCCGCACGCGGGGAGAGCGTGCTGGCAATCTTCTGAAGATCCATCATCGCCACGAATTCATTGGATACCAGTTTCGTTGCCATGATACTGCCCACCTGCAACGCTTCGTGAGCGGGCACACCCATTACCCAGGCGACCGGGTAGAAGATATAGCCCAGAATACCCTGGAACGAAATACCAAGTACGGCCGCAAACAGGGCGTTCAGCGCAGCGATCAGTGCGATAAAGCCAATCAGCATCGCGGCAACGATAATCGCAACCTTGAAACCCGCCAGAATGTATTCACCCAGCATTTCGAAGAAGCTCTGTCCCTCGTGCAGGTTTGACATCTGAATGTTCTCTTCGCTGGCATCCACGCGGTACGGGTTAATCAGCGAAAGAACAATAAAGGTGCTGAACATATTCAGAACCAGCGCTGCAACCACGTATTTAGGTTCCAGCATAGTCATATACGCGCCCACGATAGACATGGAAACGGTAGACATTGCTGTCGCCGCCATGGTGTACATGCGGTTACGGGACATCTTGCCGAGGATATCTTTATACGCAATGAAGTTCTCAGACTGACCCAGGATCAGCGAGCTGACTGCGTTAAAGGATTCCAGCTTGCCCATGCCATTAACTTTCGATAACAGGAAGCCGATTGCACGGATAACCACCGGCAGAACACGAATGTGCTGGAGGATCCCGATCAGGGCAGAGATGAAGACGATAGGGCAGAGCACTTTCAGGAAGAAGAAGGCCAAACCCTGATCGTTCATGTTGCCAAAGACAAAGTTAGTCCCGTCGTTGGCAAATCCGAGCAGTTTTTCGAACATTTCGGAGAAGCCTTTCACGAAGCCGAGGCCTACGTTGGAGTTCAGGAAGAACCACGCAAGTAAAACTTCAATGACCAGCAGCTGGACAACATAGCGAATACGAATATTTTTGCGGTCAGTGCTGACCAGCAATGCGAGTGCAGTAACGACAACGAGTGCCAGGACAAAATGAAGGACGCGGTCCATATTTGCTCCAAATATGAGGCAGGTTTAATTTCCGTGCACATTCTATGTAACAAGCACAAAGAAAACGAGATCAAGCCCACACTATAGTTACATCCTGTGACGAGTCTCAAAAATAGTGATCAACAATACATTTTTGTTATGTTAGGTAAATGAGTGAAAAGTTAAGTTTGTGTGCTACGCTTCACAAATGTCTGCGCATTTTCACATTCTGTGACCTTGCTCCACCTGCCTGTCCATTGTCCCTGGCTATCAGAGTAATCATGTTAACCATTACAAATGAACTTGATAATCATTCTCATTTTGATAGCATAAAACATAGCACAGGCTATATTTCCAGAGGCAGAAATGACGAATAGTCGCGTAGAGAGTAGCAGCGGCAGGGCGGCACGCAAGCTGCGGTTCGCATTAATGGGACCTGCATTCATTGCCGCGATTGGCTACATCGATCCGGGTAATTTTGCGACCAATATTCAGGCCGGGGCCAGTTTCGGCTATAAGCTGCTGTGGGTTGTGGTGTGGGCCAACCTGATGGCGATGCTGATTCAGATGCTTTCCGCGAAGCTGGGTATTGCCACCGGGAAAAACCTGGCGGAGCAAATCCGCGATCACTATCCGCGTCCGGCGGTATGGTTTTACTGGGTCCAGGCGGAAATTATCGCCATGGCCACCGATCTCGCCGAGTTTATCGGGGCGGCGATCGGCTTTAAGCTTATTCTGGGCGTCTCCCTGCTACAGGGCGCCGTGCTGACCGGTATCGCCACGTTCCTTATTTTGATGCTCCAGAGGCGGGGACAAAAACCGCTGGAGAAAGTCATCGGCGGCCTGCTGCTGTTCGTCGCTGCCGCCTATATTGTTGAGCTGATTTTCTCCCAGCCAAATCTGGTGCAGTTGACGAAAGGGATGGTGATCCCGTCGTTACCCACCTCTGAAGCCGTATTTCTGGCCGCCGGGGTGCTGGGGGCGACCATTATGCCGCACGTAATTTATCTGCACTCTTCTTTAACCCAAAATCTGCACGGCGGGACGAGTAAAGAGCGCTACTCCGCCTCGAAATGGGATGTGGCAATTGCGATGACCATTGCCGGATTTGTGAATCTGGCGATGATGGCGACTGCCGCCGCCGCGTTTCACTTTAACGGGCATACCGGGGTTGCCGATCTCGACCAGGCGTACCTGACGCTGGAGCCGTTGCTGAGCCATGCCGCTGCCACTATTTTTGGTTTAAGCCTGGTTGCTGCGGGACTTTCCTCTACGGTTGTGGGGACACTGGCCGGGCAGGTGGTGATGCAGGGGTTCGTACGTTTCCATATTCCACTGTGGGTTCGCCGTTCGGTAACGATGCTGCCTTCCTTTATTGTAATTCTGATGGGGCTGGATCCGACCCGCATTCTGGTGATGAGTCAGGTGCTGCTGAGTTTCGGTATTGCGCTGGCGCTGGTGCCGCTACTGATATTCACCAGCAACAAATCGCTGATGGGCGATCTGGTGAATTCGACGTGGGTGAAACGCGCCGGGTGGGCCATTGTGGTCGTGGTGGTGGCGTTAAACATGTGGTTGCTGATAGGCACAGCAGCAGGCCTGTAAAAGAAAAAGGAGCCGTGAGGCTCCTTTTTGCTGTTAATGGTGATGGCCGTGACCATGGCCTCTGCCTTTTCCGTGCCCCCTGCCGCCACGGCGGTCGTCACGATCGTTCCAGCCTTCGCGGTAGCCGCGCTCGTAGGCCTTACGCTTATCCCAGCCACGGTGATAGCCGTTATCGTGTTTCCACCAGCGGTTTTTACGCCACTCATAATGTCGGTGCCAGTAGTCACGGTCGCGCCAGTAGCCACCGTCCCAGTATCTGCCGTAGTCATCACGATCGCCAATTTGTAATTTAATCGATGGCAACAGGGTGATTTCGCCCGCATTGGCGACCAGCGGGGCCGAAGCCAGTAGTACCGCTGCAAGAATCAGTGACCTGAACATACTCTTCTCCTTCACGATCGGGGCCGCTGTGCGACCTGTTAACGCAATTTTACGAGTTGGTAAACATTCGTTTCATCGCCTCAACTCCTAAATCATGAACGAGAGCACTTTTTGCTAAAAGTGTTTTTAATCTGAACTGGACAGGATCGCTTCTATCGTCTTCAGCTCTTCTGCGGAGAAATGACGATTTTCAAGCATGCCTGCAGCATCATCAATTTGTCCGGTTTTGCTTGCGCCGATGAGCACGGATGTCACCGCATCGTGGCGCAGGATCCAGGCCAGTGCCATTTGCGAAAGCTTTTGCCCCCGTTTTTCCGCCAGCGCATTCAGCTTGCGTACCTTTTCCAGCTTTTTGTCGGTGATCTGGTCCGGATTAAGGAACTTACTGCCGCTTGCTGCGCGAGAATCCGCCGGGATGCCGTTCAGATAGCGATCGGTCAACTGTCCGCCCGCCAGGGGAGAGAAGGGGATACATCCCACCCCATTTTGCTGCAACACGTCCAGCAACCCCTCTTCAGGCGCACGTTCAAACATGGAGTACTTCGGCTGGTGGATTAGACAGGGCGTGCCCAGATCCTCCAGTATTTCAATCGCCTGCCGCGCCAGTTCTGCCGGGTAGTTGGACAGGCCGATGTACAGCGCTTTGCCCTGGCGCACCACATGGTCAAGCGCTTTCATCGTTTCACGTAGCGGCGTTTGTGGATCGGGGCGGTGGTGATAGAAGATATCAACGTACTCCAGCCCCATACGCCTGAGGCTCTGGTCCAGGCTGGAAATCAGATATTTACGCGAGCCCCAGTCGCCGTAAGGCCCGTCCCACATGGTGTAGCCCGCTTTGGTGGAGATGATTAGCTCATCGCGCCAGGGCAGGAAATCCTCCTGCAGGATGCGCCCGAAGTTGCGTTCGGCTGAACCAGGAGGTGGGCCGTAATTATTAGCAAGGTCAAAATGTGTAATACCCAAATCGAAGGCGCGCTGTAAAAGTTGACGGCTGTTTTCGAGCAGCGTCGCGTCGCCAAAATTATGCCAAAGCCCCAGCGAGATGGCGGGAAGCTTGAGGCCGCTTTGTCCACAGCGGCGATATTGCATTGTCTGGTAACGATTTTTGTCAGGTTGATAACCCATGAGCGAGACCTCTGGCGCTGGAAAGAAAAATCAGTGTATGCGTTTACATTAACCTGAAGAAAATGAGCATAGCTCAGCTTTTTTCGTAAAGCATTCTTTCCAGCCCCTGATTGTCGCCAATTCTGGACACCCTTCACGCTTATTTAATACTCAGAGTGAGGTCAACGTCAGAAGGACACCTATAATATGCGTACCCCCTATTGCGTCGCCGATTACCTGCTGGACCGACTAACAGATTGCGGTGCCGATCATCTGTTTGGCGTGCCGGGCGACTATAACCTGCAGTTTCTCGACCATGTGATAGACAGCCCGGACATCTGCTGGGTGGGCTGTGCCAACGAGCTGAACGCGTCTTACGCCGCAGACGGCTATGCCCGCTGTAAGGGATTTGCCGCACTCCTGACGACTTTCGGCGTTGGGGAGTTAAGCGCCATGAACGGTGTGGCGGGCAGCTTTGCCGAACATGTCCCCGTGCTCCATATTGTGGGGGCTCCGGGTATGGCGGCGCAGCAGCGAGGAGAGTTACTGCACCACACCTTAGGCGACGGCGAGTTCCGCCATTTCTACCACATGAGCGAACCCATCACCGTTGCACAGGCGGTGCTTACCGAACAAAACGCCTGCTATGAAATTGACAGAGTCCTGACCACCATGCTGCGGGAGCGCCGTCCGGGCTACCTGATGCTGCCCGCCGATGTGGCGAAAAAAGCCGCTACGCCCCCTGTAAGCGCTCTCACTCTTAACTCCGCACCGGCCGATTCAGCCTGCATGCAAGCGTTCCGTGAGGCTGCCGAAAAGCGTTTGTCAACGAGCAAACGCACCGCGCTGTTAGCGGACTTCCTGGTGCTGCGCCACGGTTTGCGCGCGGCCCTTCAGACGTGGGTGAAAGAGGTGCCGATGGCACACGCCACCATGCTAATGGGCAAGGGCATTTTTGACGAACGACAGAGCGGTTTTTATGGCACCTACAGCGGATCGGCGAGCGCCGCGGCGGTCAAAGAGGCAATCGAGGGGGCTGATACGGTGCTGTGCATTGGCACGCGCTTTACCGATACGCTCACAGCCGGGTTTACCCACCAGCTGACGCCAGATCAGACGATAGAGGTTCAGCCCCACGCGTCCCGCGTCGGCGACGTCTGGTTTACGGGTATCCCGATGAGGGAGGCCATTGAAACGCTGACAGCGCTGTGCAAAACGCATGTACGTGATACGCGAGCGCCATCGGATCTCAGCAGCTCTTCTTTCCCCACTATCGAAGGGGCGCTGACTCAGGAGAGCTTCTGGCGAACCCTGCAAACGTTTATTCGCCCCGGAGACATTATTCTGGCTGACCAGGGGACGTCTGCTTTCGGCGCTATCGATTTGCGTTTACCGGCAGACGTGAACTTTATCGTCCAGCCGCTTTGGGGATCGATCGGCTACACGCTCGCGGCGGCGTTTGGCGCGCAAACAGCGTGTCCGAACCGACGCGTGATTGTCCTGACGGGTGACGGTGCCGCGCAGTTGACCATTCAGGAGCTGGGATCGATGCTGCGCGACAAGCAGCGCCCGATTATTCTGGTGCTTAACAACGAGGGATACACGGTTGAGAGAGCCATCCACGGGCCGGAGCAGCGCTATAACGATATTGCCCTCTGGAACTGGACGCAGATCCCGCAGGCGCTGAGCCTGGCGCCAGAGGCAGAATGCTGGCGCGTCAGCGAAGCGGAAACACTGGCGGAGGTGCTGGATAAAGTAGCACACCACGAGCGACTATCGCTGATCGAGGTGATGCTGCCGAAAGCCGATATTCCGCCGCTGCTGAGCGCGCTGACCAAAGCGCTGGAGGCGCGCAATAACGCCTGATTACCTGTCGTTTCGCCATGCCATCAACATCGGTTTGCCCGCCAGCAGGAGCCAGGCGGGCAACATCACGATACAAAGGAGCGGCAGAAGCGTGGTATCCGGCACAACAACGGCCGCCATAAACAGACTCAGCCATGCATCGCGCGTTACCACCAGTACCAGCCCCAGAATGGAGCAGGAGACGGTAATCGCCGCAGGGACAGCGTCGACGTGCTCATGCAGCATCAGCCCCAGCGCGACGCCAACAAATACCGCCGGGAAGATCCGTCCTCCCCGGAAACCACAGGCTGCAGCGATCACCAGCGCCGCCAGTTTTACCAGCGCGAACAGCAGATAATCGGAGACGCTAAAGACCTGGCTGAAGGCCAGCTGTTGCATCTCGTCCAGACCCTTAAACAGCGTAACCGTCCCGCCGATAGCGCCTAAAACGCCCAGAATAAAACCGCCCATACCCAGAATCAGCACCGGATGCTTCAGCCTGTGCATCAGACGATGCAGGCGCGGAAGACACCACACTGCGATCATTCCCAGCGCAATGGCTATCGCGACGACGACGGCACCGCTGACAATATCGGTGAGTTGCATCTGGCCATAGTGGGGGATGGGGAGTGAAAAATGGGGATGGAAAAACAGGCTGGTCGTGAGGGCCCCTGCTGCGGCGGCCATCAATGGCGCAAAGAGTTTATCCCACAGCGGCACATCATTGTCGCTGCTGAGCGTTTGCGAAAAGATGAGCGCAGCCGCTATTGGGGTACCAAACAGTGCCCCGATGGTACCGGCGGAAGCCAGAATCGTCCAGTCCAGCGCGCCAACGCGCGGGAAAAGACGCGCTCCCAGAAAGACCGCCAGCGCGATATTAACCGCCATAATGGGATGTTCAGGCCCGAGACTTACGCCGCCCGCAAGACCGATAATCAGCGCGATAACAAGCCCCGGCAGAGCAGAGGGAGATACTGGCGCACCAATCAAGGGTTCCAGTGCCGGGTCCGGCCCGGCATGGCCCGGGCTATAGCGGATCACCAGACCTACGGCAATTCCGGTCAGGGTCAGCATCATCATGATCCACCCTGGCGAGTCAGTGCTGATGCCAAGTTTAACCGGCAGCGCGGTCCATAAAATCGTTTGCAGCACTGCCGCTACTTTCATGACGACGATGAGCACCAGGCTCGACGCTACGCCAATAATTAGCGCCGGGACAGCCAATAACAGCATGGTTCTGGCTCGCGGATGGAGCATGATGATTTCCTTGTACAAAACGGCTTAACGTTACTTTGCACAATCAGCATTGTGGCAATAGTGCAAAAGGTGCTGAAACGGTAAAGTTATTATGTGACGAAGATCGATAATCCATGGGCAGTCACCTTCTGGTCGTTGTTGTTATCACGCCTTGAATTTACAGTGTCCCAAAGATTTATTCTGACTTTAGCGGAGCAGTAGAAGAATGACAAAGTATGCTTTGGTAGGTGATGTAGGCGGCACCAACGCGCGCCTTGCCCTGTGCGATGTAAACAGCGGTGAAATTTCTCAGGCGAAAACCTATTCAGGGCTGGATTACCCAAGCCTGGAAGCGGTAGTTCGCGTCTATCTTGAAGAGCATAAAGTGAGCGTTGAAGACGGTTGTATCGCCATCGCCTGTCCGATCACCGGCGACTGGGTGGCGATGACCAACCACACGTGGGCCTTTTCAATTGCCGAAATGCGGAAAAACCTCGGCTTCTCGCACCTTGAAATTATCAACGATTTCACTGCGGTTTCCATGGCTATCCCAATGCTTAAACCTGAGCATCTGATTCAGTTCGGCGGTACGGCCCCGGTTGAAGGCAAACCCATTGCTGTTTACGGCGCCGGAACCGGTCTGGGGGTGGCGCACCTGGTCCACGTCGACAAACGCTGGGTGAGCCTGCCGGGTGAGGGCGGTCACGTGGATTTTGCGCCGAACAGCGAAGAAGAGGGCATTATTCTTGAGGAGCTACGCGCCGAAATTGGTCACGTGTCGGCCGAGCGCGTGCTTTCTGGCCCGGGTCTGGTGAACCTGTATCGGGCGATTGTAAAATCAGACGGACGTCTGCCGGAAAATCTGCAGCCTAAAGATGTGACCGAACGCGCGCTGGCCGACAGCTGTATTGACTGCCGTCGTGCTTTGTCGTTGTTCTGCGTCATTATGGGGCGTTTCGGCGGCAACCTGGCCCTGAATCTCGGCACCTTTGGCGGGGTCTATATTGCGGGCGGGATCGTGCCGCGCTTCCTCGATTTCTTTACCGCCTCCGGTTTCCGTGGTGGCTTTGAAGACAAAGGCCGCTTCAAAAGTTACGTGCAGGACATTCCGGTTTACCTGATTGTCCACGACAATCCGGGCTTGCTTGGCTCCGGGGCGCATCTGCGTCAGGTACTTGGCCAGATCCTCTGACATCCGTCTCCCTCTCCTGCGGGAGAGGGAACGCGCTACAGGTGCATGAGCTGGCGGAACGCTTTCACTCTGCTGCGGCTTACCGGCACCTGAAAATCCAGATCCTTCAGACGCAAAATATAGGTGTTATTAAACCAGGGTTCGATCTCGCGGATCTTGTTCAGGTTGACGCAGAACGAGCGGTGGCAGCGGAAGAAGTGCGCTGCCGGGAGTTTGTTGCAAAATTCGGTGATGTTCATCGCCATTACGTAGGCCTCACGCCGCGTATAGACAAACGTCATTTTTTCGTGCGCTTCAGCATAGTAAATATCGTCGACAGGCGTGACGATGATCCGTTCGTCCTTGACCAGATTAATGGTGTCGTTTTCCCGCGCTACCGGACTGGCACTGGCGGGCAGCGACTGCTGCTGCCATGCGGCTTCCAGCTTATGCAGCATGCTGATAATACGTGACTCCTGATACGGCTTGAGAATATAGTCAAACGCCTCCAGCTCGAAGGCTTCCACGGCATGCTCTTTCCACGCGGTGACAAACACAATAAACGGCTTATGGGCGAACTGATTGATATTTTGCGCCAGCAGAACGCCGTCCAGAGACGGAATATTAATATCGAGAAAAATCGCGTCGACCCGGTTATGCTGCAAAAATTTCAGCACGTCCAGACCATCCTCAAAACAGCCAACAATCTCCATCTGGCTGTGGGTTTTGATAAGCCAGCTCAACTCCTGCTGAGCCAGAATTTCATCTTCTACGATGATGACTTTCATCTGTTACTCCGGCCTACGGCAACAAGGATATGGGGGCATTAACGGGCGTTCGTTCGTTCGGGACATAAAAAGCAATTTCGGTGCCCGGCTCGAGGCGGTGAATGTGCAGCCCGTCACCGTACAGCAGCTTGACCCGGTGGTGTACGTTCAGCAGCCCGATTTTATTTCCCGGCATTTCGTTTGATTCGACGCGCTCGATAACTTTCGGATCGATGCCGTGTCCGGTATCGCGCACGGCGATTCGCACGCGGTTACCGCTTTCCGTCACGCTAATCGTGACCACGCCTTTTCCTTTACACGGCTGAATGCCGTGAACAATAGCGTTTTCCACCAGCGGCTGGATCAGCAGGCTTGGGATCACGCAGTTGACCTCTTCATCAATATCGTAAATGACCGTCAGCTTATCGCCAAAGCGTGCCTGCTCAATCGCGATGTAATCCTTGATTTGATACAGCTCTTTTTTGATGTCGATCTGCTCGTCATCTTTTAACTCAATGTTGTAGCGCAGATAGCGCGACAGATTAAAAATCAGCTGCCGCGCGGTATCCGGATTAAGACGAATGGAAGAGGAGATAGCGTTCAGCGCGTTAAACAGGAAATGGGGATTGATCTTGCTTTGCAGGGCACGCAGCTCTGCCTTATTTGCCATCTCGCGCAACTGCTCCGCACGCGAAACTTCGAGTTGGGTGGAGATAATCTGCGACAGGCCAATCGCCATCTCCTGGAGCGAGGAGGTGATTTGGTGCGCATGGCAGTAGTAAATTTTCAGCGTCCCCGTGACCACGCCTTTTTCCCACAGCGGGATCACCAGCATTGAGTGGATCTCTGGCGTCCGGTGGGCTTCATCATTGTTTTTAATGATGATTTTTCCGTAGTTAATCGCCTGTCTGGTGGTCGGGCTGATGGTATCGTCGCTGTCGCGATAATTGTGCTCACCGACGCCAACATAGGCCAGCACGTGGTCAATATTGGTGATGGCAACCGCATCGGCGTGAATATCCCGGCGGATGATATCGCAAACCTGACGTAAAGATTCGGTGTTAACGTGTCGGAAAAGCGGCAGTGTTTTGTTGGCAATATCCAGTGCCAGCTTCGCCTGACGCGCGGCGCTGGCCTCTTTTTCGCCTTCCACGCTTTGCACCAGCAGCACGATAAAGCCTATACAGACGCTCCCGAGGATCATCGGAATACCGATCTTCGAGACGATATCCAGCCCCAGCGCAGTGGTCGGTGCCCAGACGACGACCAGGATCATGGTCAGCGTTTCGCAGACCATCCCCGCGATAATCCCCGCACGCCAGTGCTGTTTTTTCGGGATTTTGCGGTTAATCCAGCCGGAGAGTACCCCGGCAATAATGCTGGTGATAAAGCAGGGGACTGCCGTCACGCCGCCAATATCAATCAGGTATCGATGGGTGCCGGCGATAATGCCTGTGATAATCCCGACCCAGGGACCAAAGAGGATCCCGCCTGACATGACGGCGATGATGCGCACGTTCACCAGCGAGCCTTCTACCGGCACGCCGGACCAGGTGCTGAACAGGGCAAACATCGAAAAGATAAACGTAACGGCCAGCAGCTCTTTTGGCGAGTGGGCAGATTTATGCAACAGTTCGCGAAACAAGCGGATGCGGATAAGGAAAAAGAGACAGATCAGCATTAATGCCGCGCGGTCGAACACCGCCAGGAGCATATTGAAGATTTCGTGCACGGTCAGGCCTGGGAAAACGGGAAAAATCTATGATAGAAAACATAGGGCCAGATGACCAGCTATCCATCAGATTTATCAAATGGGGAAAAACCATAATTCTCAAAGGGGATTGCTGGCTTTTGACTGAAAGTCGCTGCTTTTTCGTTTGGGGAGAAGCGTCAGGTAACGATACTGAAAATATCGTGTTAAATCGCAGCGCTTAAAACTGCCTGTTCACGATAAGAGTTCCGCTTTTCACTGCAATCGCATTCCCGTTTTAGCGCAATATATTGTTTTGCCGTTATCCCCTCGACAGCGTCTTTTTCTTCAGGTTATTTTCTAAGCATGCCACACGGGTGGCAGCGTCGCTCGGACGGTCCGGGCGCTAACGTGACTCTGAGGAATCTATGGCTGAATTCAGTCCTGAACGCCGTTTTACGCGTATCGATCGTCTCCCCCCTTATGTTTTCAATATCACTGCTGAACTGAAAATGGCTGCGCGTCGGCGCGGTGAAGACATTATCGATTTCAGTATGGGTAACCCTGACGGCCCAACGCCGCCGCATATCGTTGAGAAACTCTGCACAGTTGCCCAGCGTCCCGATACCCATGGGTATTCAACCTCACGCGGCATTCCACGCTTGCGTCGGGCGATCTCCCGCTGGTATCAGGATCGTTATCAGGTGGATATCGACCCTGAAAGCGAAGCGATTGTGACCATTGGCTCCAAAGAGGGGCTGGCCCACCTGATGCTGGCGACGCTCGATCACGGCGATACCGTCCTGGTGCCGAATCCGAGCTACCCAATTCATATTTATGGGGCGGTGATTGCTGGCGCGCAGGTGCGTTCTGTTCCACTGGTGGAAGGCGTCGACTTCTTCAACGAGCTGGAACGGGCGATTCGTGAAAGCTATCCGAAGCCGAAAATGATGATCCTCGGTTTCCCGTCCAACCCAACGGCACAATGCGTCGAACTCGAATTCTTTGAGAAAGTGGTCGCGCTGGCTAAGCGTTACGACGTGCTGGTGGTACACGATCTCGCCTATGCTGATATCGTTTATGATGGCTGGAAAGCGCCGTCAATTATGCAGGTACCGGGTGCCCGTGATGTGGCGGTTGAGTTTTTCACCCTGTCGAAAAGCTACAACATGGCGGGCTGGCGAATTGGATTTATGGTGGGAAACAAAACGCTGGTGAGCGCCCTGGCGCGTATTAAAAGTTACCATGACTATGGTACGTTTACGCCATTGCAGGTCGCGGCCATCGCGGCGCTGGAAGGGGATCAGCAGTGCGTGCTTGATATTGCCGCCCAGTACAAGCGCCGCCGTGATGTGCTGGTAAAAGGGCTTCACGAAGCGGGCTGGATGGTTGAAATGCCTAAAGCTTCCATGTACGTCTGGGCGAAAATCCCCGAGCCGTATGCGGCGATGGGATCTCTGGAATTTGCCAAAAAACTGCTTCAGGACGCGAAGGTTTGCGTTTCTCCAGGCATTGGCTTTGGTGACTACGGTGACACGCATGTGCGTTTCGCGCTGATCGAAAACAGCGACCGTATCCGTCAGGCTGTGCGGGGGATTAAAAGCATGTTCCGCGCGGATGGCCTGCTTGCAGTTAAGAGCGTCGTGGAACAACCCGAGTCGTAACGGACACCAAAAAAACAGGCGCCAACGGCGCCTGTTTTTTTGACTGCATTTTCTTAACTAGATCATCAGAGCAAACGTTCCGGCCCAAACTAAAACAATAACCGAAATGCCCATAAAGAAATATTTCACGTTTCATCGCTCCGCGTATCTTTCGGTACGCATTAAAAAAACAGAGTCCAACTGAGTATAGAGAGTTGAAATCATGCGAAAGGGGAAATCGGAATTATCCCGTTACGTCGCTAACTTCAGCTCTGAATTCTGTGCTTTCCTGTCGCCAGACGGCGCTAATGTACGCCTAAATTTCAGGAGTGACAAGAGGCATTTTTTTAAATAATTTCCGATACTTACGAGTGTCGTGGAACGGCGACAGTTTGATTTCGGTACGCAATAAATGCCTGTTGAGCGACGGTCGAAAAAAGCCGTTACGCACTGCGATTACAGGTGCTTGAAAAGGTTAGTTTCTTAGCGAAACTAACCTTCGAAAGGGGTTAGATATAAAGTGAGGCTTCGCCCAGAGGGCGGGTTTTAAAGCGGCGGTGCATCCACAGATACTGCTCAGGTGCTCGCATAATCTCAAACTCAATCACCTTATTGATAAAGGTCGCGGCTTCACTCTCATCCTCAGGATAGTTCGCCATCTCCGGTGAGATATGCAGACGATAGCCTGACTTATCCGCTTTTCTGACCATGGTCACCGTTAACATCGAGGCGCCAGAGAGACGTGAAATCACAAAGGTACCGTTCGTCGTAGCGACATCTTTAACCGCAAAGAAAGGGGCAAAGCTGCTGCCTTTAGGGCCGTAGTCCTGGTCCGGGGCAAACCAGACGGCTTCACCTTTTTTCAGGGCGCCAACCATACCGCGCAGATTGTTACGGCTGATCATCGCCTTATTTGAACGCATGCGGCCCCGCGTTTGTACCCATTCCATCAGTGCGCTGTTATGCGGGCGATAGGTTGCCATCATCGGCTGACAAAGACCCATAACGCGGCCGCCCAGCTCAAGCGACATAAAATGCACACCCACAACCATCACGCCGCGTTTTTGCATCTGGGCATGTTTGAGGTTATCCAGACCTTCAACGTCAAACCATTTACGGACACGCTCGTCTGGCCAGAACCAGGCCATACCGGTTTCAAGCAGCGCCATACCGATAGATTTAAAGTTTTCAGCGATCAGCGTTTCACGCTGCTGCGCGTTGTAATGCGGAAAGCAAAGTTCAAGATTTTTTCGGGCAATGGACTCGCGACGCTTAAGAAAGTGACGCGATGCGCTGCCGAGCTTCGAACCCAGGAAGCGAATCACGGGATAAGGAAGCTGGACCAGCAGCCAAAGTACGCCAAGGCCGAACCATGTAAACCAGTAGCGCGGGTGCAGAAACGCCCGCTGAAATTTGGATTGAGACAAAATAGTGGAACCTTTGTAAAGCCTGTGAAGGTAGCGCAGACTTCGCGATACCACGTGCCATTGAGACCGTAGGACGAGGTCATGGTTGCAGGCTTTACCGTTCTTTACGACGTTGCCTGGCCATTGCTGACTTGGGTGGGCGGCTTAATGTAGCACCGTTATACATTATGAGCTATTACTCGTTTTTGCTTAAAAAAGCGGCAATTGCAAAGCGGATTGATAAATCAGGCATTATAGGGGGAAATTAAAAGTGTCCCCTGCAGGAATCGAACCTGCAACTAGCCCTTAGGAGGGGCTCGTTATATCCATTTAACTAAGGGGACGAAGCGGCAAGAGTATAGCGTTATTTACACTTCTCGTTAAGCGCATTGCCGCCTGACTGGTCAAAGAGTCACCGTTCACGCCGATTTTTCGGCAGTTTTATCCTTTTTTTCCTGAGCCTTAAGTTCGGCCTTACGCTTGTTGGACATGTCGTTACGGATTTGCGCATGGCTCAGCAGTGCAAAGATAAAGGTTCCGCCACAAATGTTGCCTGCGAGAGTAGGCAGGGCGAACGGCCAGAAAAAGTCGCTCCAGTGGAGTGTGCCGTTAAATACCAGATAAAGGATTTCAACGGTCCCGACAACAATGTGCGTGGTATCGGCGAGTGCGATAAGCCAGGTCATTAGAATAATCACCACGATTTTCGCGCTGCCCGCTGACGGGAACATCCAGACCATAGTGGCGATGATCCAGCCGGAGATAATGGCATTAGAGAACATTTCAACCGGCGTATTTTTCATTACGTCCATGCCAATCTTCACAAATGCGTCGCGGGTCGGTTCATCAAAAATTGGCATATACTCGAAGGCCCAGGCTGCAACGCCCGTACCGATCAGGTTCCCCAGCAGCACGACGCTCCACAGGCGCATCAGTAAACCAAAATTACCAAGGGTCGGATTTTGCATGACGGGCAGTACGGCAGTGACGGTGTTCTCCGTGAAAAGCTGCTGTCGCGCCATAATGACGATAATAAAGCCGAACGTGTAGCCTAAATTCTCCAGCAAAAAACCGCCCGGCACGCCTTCCAGCTGAACGTGAAATATACCTTTGGCGAGCAGAGAGGCACCCATCGACAGACCGGCTGCGATGGCCGACCACAGCAGGGCCATTGCATCACGCTCCATCTCCTTTTCGCCATCCTGGCGAATATGCTCATGAATGGCCATGGCACGCGACGGCAGGCGATCCTCATCGACTTCTATCTCTTCTCCCCGGTCTTTCTCCTCACTTTCAATCTCATGTTCCTCATTGTTCTCGCCAATTTTTTCTTCGTTAATATCTTTCATAACTGCTCCTTCGGGGTAATCGCTCATTTAAGCGTAGCGGCTTTTGGCGCCTTGCCCGTGGGGAAGCTCTTAAATTGCTGAAAATGGCAATAAAGGTGAGACATCTCTTTCAAAGCCAATATAAAATTGCCAGCGAAACGAATTCTTAAAGACAGGCTATGCTGAAATTAGCGTGATGACGCGAGCGGGTCGTCATTGTCCTCGTAGACATCGGTAAGCGTGCTGTTACAATCACTTGCACGTTTCAGGCGGAGCCTCACAGGCTCCGTCACAGATGGCATTCAACGATAGCCATATTGAACAGGGAGAAATATATGAAGCTTCGGCTGTCGGCGCTTGCGCTGGGCGTAACGATGCTTGTGGGCTGCGCCAGCTCTGGCGAGCAAACGGGACGCTCCGATCCTCTCGAAGGATTTAACCGTTCAATGTACAACTTTAACTATAATGTGCTGGATCCATATCTGGTTCGTCCGGTTGCCGTGGCATGGCGTGACTACGTTCCGCAGCCAGCGCGTAACGGGCTGAGCAACTTTACCAGTAACCTGGAAGAGCCAGCGGTGATGGTGAACTACTTCCTCCAGGGCGACCCGTATCAGGGGATGGTGCATTTCACCCGTTTCTTCCTGAACTCTCTGCTGGGTATGGGCGGCTTAATAGATGTCGCAGGCATGGCGAACCCGAAATTACAGCGTGAACAGCCGCATCGTTTCGGCAGCACACTGGGGCATTATGGCGTAGGTTATGGGCCGTATGTGCACCTGCCATTCTACGGCAGCTTTACCGTGCGTGATGATGGCGGCGACATGGTGGATACGCTGTATCCGGTGCTGTCATGGCTCACCTGGCCGCTGTCGATTGGTAAATGGACCGTGGAAGGGATTGAAACGCGTGCGCAACTGCTGGACTCTGACGGTCTGCTGCGTCAGTCTTCCGATCCGTACATCATGGTCCGCGAGGCCTATTTCCAGAACCATGACTTTATTGCCAACGGCGGTAAGCTGAAGCCGGAAGATAATCCGAACGCGAAAGCCATCGAGAACGAATTAAAAGATATCGATTCGGAATAAATAAAAAAGGTGAGCGATGCTCACCTTTTTTAATCGTGTTGGGATTAGAACGCGTAGTTGAAGTTGGTACCAAACAGCCAGGCTTTACCTTCAGAGGTAAACTCGTAAGGGCCTTCCTGGAAGGTCACTTTCTGTCCATGCATGTACGACACGCCCGCGTCGATAGAGGCATTTTCGTTGAACGCGTAGGTTGCCCCCGCACTCACCCAGAAACGGTCCTGATCCGGAATGGAGATAGAACGCTTATCTGCCGGTACCGGGCTGTCATCAAATGCCACGCCGGTACGGAACGTCCAGTTGTCATCCATATAATAGGTCGTACCAAGTGCGATACGGTAAGCATCGTGGAAGCTTTCGTCTTTATAGAACAGCGTCTGGCCGTTGCTGCCGGTGGCTTTCAGCTCCTGGAACTGACTCCAGCTGGTATACGCGAGGCTATAGTGAATAGCCCACTGCGGCGCAACGCGGTTATAACCTGACACTTCCCACATTTCTGGCAGATGCAGTGACAGTGAACCCGGTACGGTTTGATTCGAGGTACCCCATGGAATGGTGGTGCCTGCGCCCGGTACCATACCGTTGACCGGGCTCAGGATGCCGCTTTTGTAATCGCCATCGAAGTCAATCTTCACTTCTGAGCGGTAGGTCAGACCCCAGCGGTTGTTTTTATCCAGTTCATACAGGATACCGGCGTTCCAGCCGTAACCCCACTCGTCACCTTTCAGGCTGGCAATTTTATTGCTGTTTTTCGGCAGCGCAGCAGTTTGCTCCCCGGAATAACGCTCGATTTTTGCATCAGCGTAGACAGCATCAAAGCCCAGACCAAAGCTCCAGTTATCGTTCAGACGATATGCGCCGCTCAGGTTAAGGTTCAGGGTCGTCAGGTCGGTTTTACCGCCGTATTCCCCGGCCGGGTAGTTGTTATTGAACTCCGTTGCCAGGCCATAGTTAGAGGTGACAGAGGCACCCCAACCAAACTGTTCATTGATTGGCGCAACAAAGTGCAGGTTAGGCACCCACGCCGTTGGTGCAATGTTATCCGCCTTCAGATCTGCGCCGGTATACTGAGATTTGCCAGAAATGTTGACATCAGGATCGATGTAAACCGCACCGGCAGAGAAGGTAGGGCGATCAAACATCATGATAAGCGCCGGGTTACGGCTTGCGTTGCCTGCGTCATCGGCAATCGCACCTTCCCCGGAATACGCACGGCCAAGGCCAGAGGAAGAAAATTCGTTTAACTGGAAGCCCGCTGACCAGGCGGACGTTGAGACGATTGCCACTGCAACTGCTAAAGCAGTTTGTTTGAACAGGGTTTTCTGGCTCATGACCATAACCTCATTGAGTTATTTTTATTCAATAATTGTTACATACCGTAACAGGAGCGCGAAGTGTAGGGTCTGAGGTATGACATACAAATCAGACCAGTGGCGAGAGTATAGGTCTGACCAGCTGGGATGTTGCAAGTTTGTTTATTAATATTTTCAAACATGTTTCATGAAACGAGATCTGGTTGGCAAAATTGTGACCAGTACGATTCATCCGAAAAGGTGAATTTTGTTTTAGATCATTTTTTAGTGTGATATTGCTCACTTATCCGGTTTTGCGCCATTAACGGCTGGAGGGGGCTCGTCCGGGGGCGTAAAATAGTCGCATCGTGTTTATCTCGCGCGCTGCGCGAATACAGAGGAAATTGAGCTATGAGTAAATGCAGTGCTGATGAAACCCCGGTTTGCTGCTGTATGGATGTTGGCACCATTATGGACAACACCGATTGCACCGCCTCTTACAGCCGCGTATTCCCTAACCGCGCTGAAGCGGAAGAGACGCTGGCCGCGCTGAGCAAGCGTGCGTGTGAAGTCGAATCCGATCCATGTGAAATCAAATCTACCTTCACGGAAGTGGAAGGCGGCGTACAGCTGGATATCGACTTTGTGTTCGCCTGCGAGGCAGAAACGCTGATCTTCCAGCTGGGCCTGCGTTAATTCCTGCGGTCTGGTGCCCTCACCCCAACCCTCTCCCACGGGAGAGGGCGCAAACACTAAAAACGGTAACCCACGGGTTACCGTTTTGCTTTTACCCTGGGCATTTTCTTTTTCTTCTCTGTGCCTTAGCTCGCAATTTTTCGCTTCCCCGATTGGCTCAATGTAAAAAAATAGTTAAGACTATTATCAGGTCAGACCACTTAACGTGCGCGCAAAATTTTTTTACAGGGGAGTGTTATGAGTCAGGCATTACCGCTTATCACCCGACACGGTGACCGCATTGCCATTGTCAGCGGGTTACGTACGCCGTTTGCACGTCAGGCAACCGCGTTTCACGGTATACCGGCTGTCGATCTGGGAAAAATGGTGGTGGGGGAGATGCTGGCTCGCAGCGAGATCCCGCCAGAGGTTATTGAGCAACTGGTTTTCGGCCAGGTGGTACAGATGCCGGAAGCACCCAATATCGCGCGTGAAATCGTGCTGGGTACCGGCATGAATGTTCATACCGACGCCTACAGCGTCAGCCGCGCCTGCGCCACAAGTTTCCAGGCGGTGGCGAACGTGGCGGAAAGCCTGATGGCGGGGACCATTCGCGCGGGAATTGCCGGCGGCGCGGATTCCTCCTCCGTGCTGCCCATCGGCGTCAGCAAACAGCTGGCCCGCATCCTCGTGGATGCCAACAAAGCTCGCACTACCGGTGCAAAGCTTAAACTCTTCTCGCGTTTACGCCTGCGCGACCTCATGCCCGTGCCACCTGCCGTTGCTGAATACTCCACCGGCCTGCGCATGGGCGATACAGCCGAGCAGATGGCAAAAACCTATGGTATTACCCGCGAACAGCAGGATGCGCTGGCGCATCGCTCGCATCAGCTGGCAGCGAAAGCCTGGTCGGAGGGCAAACTGACCAACGAAGTGATGACCGCCTATGTACCGCCTTACCGGGAACCGCTCGCGGAAGATAACAACGTTCGCGGCACCTCAACCCTGGCAGATTACGCAAAACTGCGCCCGGCCTTTGACCGTAAACATGGCACCGTTACGGCGGCCAACAGTACGCCGCTGACGGACGGTGCCGCCGCCGTGATCCTGATGACGGAATCCCGGGCGAAAGAGCTGGGCATCACACCGCTGGGCTATTTGCGCAGCTATGCCTTTACCGCCATCGATGTCTGGCAGGACATGCTGCTCGGACCGGCCTGGTCCACGCCGCTGGCGCTGGAGCGCGCGGGGCTAACGCTCTCCGATCTCACGCTAATTGATATGCACGAAGCCTTTGCCGCACAAACGCTGGCAAACGTGCAGCTTATGGCGAGCGAACGTTTTGCCCGCGACGTGCTGGGCCGCGCACATGCCACAGGCGAAGTGGATCAAAGTAAATTCAATGTGCTGGGTGGCTCCATTGCTTACGGTCATCCGTTTGCAGCGACCGGGGCGAGAATGATCACCCAGACGTTGCACGAACTGCGTCGCCGTGGCGGCGGCTTTGGTCTCGTCACCGCCTGTGCGGCGGGCGGCCTGGGCGCAGCAATGGTTCTGGAGGCTGAATAATGGAAACGACATCTGCATTTAACCTTGTTGTTCGCCTTGATAACGTGGCCGTTATCACCATTGATGTGCCCGACGAAAAAATGAATACCCTGAAGGCGGAGTTCGGCGTTCAGGTGCGTGCGATGCTCAGACAGATCCGCGAAAACAAAGCGATACGTGGCCTGGTATTTATCTCGGCAAAGCCGGATAACTTTATTGCCGGGGCCGATATCAACATGATTGCCCGGGCGACAAGCGCTCAGGAAGCAGAAGATCTGGCGCGTCAGGGGCAGCAGGTGATGGCGGAGATCCATGCGCTGTCGATACCCGTTGTCGCTGCGATCCACGGGGCTTGCCTGGGCGGCGGGCTTGAGCTGGCGCTGGCCTGCCACAGTCGCATCTGTACCGACGATGCGATAACCGTACTCGGACTGCCTGAAGTACAGCTTGGATTGCTGCCCGGTTCAGGTGGCACGCAGCGCTTGCCGCGGCTGGTGGGCGTCAGTACTGCGCTGGAGATGATTTTAACCGGTAAACAGCTGCGCGCCCGTCAGGCGTTAAAGGCGGGTCTGGTTGATGAGGTCGTTCCGCACGCAATCTTGCTTGAGGCTGCCGTTGAGCGGGCGCTGAAAGGTCGTCAGGCGAAACGCCCCCTGCCGGTGCGTGAGCGTATCCTCGCCGGGCCGCTGGGGCGCACGCTGCTGTTTAATATGGTGGGTAAAAAAACCGAGCAAAAAACCAGAGGGAACTATCCGGCAGCGACGCGCATTCTGAAGGTGATTGAAACCGGTTTATCGCAGGGCAGCAGCAGCGGTTATGCCGCGGAAGCGAAAGCGTTTGGCGAGCTGGCGATGACGCCGCAGTCGCAGGCGTTGCGCGGCATTTTCTTTGCCAGCACGGAGGTTAAAAAAGATCCGGGCAGTGAAGCTGAACCGGCTCCGCTGCGCGCCGTTGGGGTTCTGGGTGGTGGGCTGATGGGCGGCGGCATCGCGTTTGTCACCGCCAGCAAAGGCAAATTGCCCGTACGTATCAAAGATATCAATCCTAAGGGCATCAACCACGCGTTGCAGTACAGCTGGCAGAACCTTGATCGCAAAGTGAAACGCCGCCATATCAAGGCCAGCGATCGCGATAAAACCCTCGCGATGATCACTGGCGCCACCGACTACAGTGGGTTTGCACACCGCGATCTGGTGATTGAAGCCGTGTTCGAAGATCTGGCCCTTAAGCAGCAGATGGTAGCGGACGTTGAACAGCATTGCGCGCCGCACACCATTTTCGCGTCAAACACCTCGTCTTTGCCGATCGGCGACATCGCGGCGAAAGCCATGCGCCCGGAGCAGGTGATAGGGCTGCACTATTTCAGTCCTGTCGAAAAAATGCCGCTGGTGGAGGTTATCCCTCATGCCACAACCAGCCCGCAAACTATTGCCACCGTGGTGAAGCTAGCGAAAAAACAGGGCAAAACTCCTGTTGTGGTCGCGGACAAAGCCGGCTTCTACGTCAACCGCATTCTGGCGCCGTATATTAACGAAGCGATGCGGTTGCTGATGGAAGGGGAGAAAATTGAGCACGTCGATGACGCCCTGGTGAAGTTTGGTTTCCCCGTCGGCCCAATCCAACTTTTGGATGAGGTAGGAATTGATACGGGGACTAAAATTATCCCTGTGCTGGAAGCGGCTTATGGCGATCGTTTTGCGCCGCCTGCAAACTTTGTTTCCGCAATTTTGAAGGACGATCGCAAAGGCAGAAAAAATGAACGCGGTTTCTATCTTTACGCCGCGAAAGGGCGTAAAAGCAAGAAACAGGTCGACCCTTCGGTTTATGCGCTTATTCCTGTCACGGGTCAGGGAAAACTGTCGGCGGTTCAGTGTGCTGAGCGCTGCGTGATGATGATGCTCAATGAAGCGGCGCGCTGCTTTGGTGAGCAGGTGATCAAAAGCGCGCGCGACGGCGACATCGGTGCCGTGTTTGGTATCGGTTTTCCGCCATTCCTTGGCGGCCCGTTCCGGTATATGGATACCCTCGGGGCGGGTGAAGTGGTTGCGATCCTGCAACGTCTGGCCTCTCAATACGGTCCACGGTTTACACCTTGTGACGAATTATTGCAGATGGCGGAACGGGGTCAGACATTCTGGCCCGCAAGGGAAACTGATTGCGTAAACTGAAGTCAAAGAAGGGTAAATCCTGAGGTGATGGAACCTGTTCTGGCGAAATTGTAAACAGAGATTGACTATACTTACGCCATTGAGGTAAAAAACAGCGTTTCATTCACCGAATGGATCAGGCACAATGCCCGGCCATCGGGTTTTCTACCTCAGAGCATTAATCGCGGGTAGTTAACGCCGGTGATTCTGGTTAACAAAAGCGGTGCAATATGCAAGTTTTTATCATGCGTCACGGCGACGCGGCACTCGATGCCGCCAGTGACTCAGTACGTCCTTTAACCGTCTGTGGCTGCGACGAATCCCGTCAGATGGCGACATGGCTTAAAGGTCAAAAAGTGGACATTGAACGCGTTCTGGTGAGTCCGTTCCTGCGGGCAGAACAGACGCTGGATGTGGTAGGGGAGTGTATGAACCTGCCATCCAGTGTGGATGTTCTCCCTGAACTCACGCCGTGTGGCGATGTTGGCCTTGTCAGTGCTTACCTTCAGGCGCTGTGCAACGAAGGTGTCGCTTCCGCACTGGTCATTTCCCACCTGCCGCTGGTCGGCTATCTGGTATCTGAGCTATGCCCGGGCGAAACGCCGCCGATGTTCACAACGTCCGCCATTGCCAACGTCACCCTCGACGAAACCGGCAAAGGGGTCTTTAACTGGCAAATGAGTCCGTGCAACCTGAAGATGGCTAAAGCCATCTGACGTGACGTGCGATATGGCGGGGTGCCGCGTGCCTCCCGCCATCCTGTCAGGGCAACTCTGGCGGCTGCCACTCCTCCACCTCAATCAATACCAGCAATGCGGCATCTCCGCCGTACTCTTTTGGTGCCTGATGAAAAGCCATTACGTGCGGATGCTGAGCCAGCCACAGCGGCGTCTGTTGTTTGAGAATATGTTTACCGTGACCGTGCATCACGCAGGCGCAAAAAACATGCTCGCGTCGGCACGCCGCGATCAACGCCCCCAGCTCCTGCTTCGCCTGCATCTGGGTCAACCCATGCAGATCGAGGAACAGCTCCGGCGAGTAATCTCCCCGGCGTAATTTTTTCAGTTCAAAATGGCTGACGTCTTCGCGCACGTATTTCACCGCGCCCTGCGTATTTAGCAGCGGCTGAAACTCATCTGAAAAATAGTGGCTGTTATCGGCCTGCTCCTGGAGCAGACGTTTGACCGGAACCTCGCTGATTTTTTTACGCTGCGGGCGATGGACAATGGTGTCGTGCGTGATTTTACGCGTCCCGGTCATCAGCTGGCGGAAGAGAGCCTGATCCTCCTCGCTGAGCGATGTTTTCTTTTTCATTCGTCATTCTCATCTCGTATTTCCGATAGTGTACCCGACTAAACGCATTTTTTAACCTCAAGCGACACGCGTCATTGCTGATTTATCGCCGTCTTCATGGCAAACTAGCCGCCGAAAATTATGCGAGCATGCCCTGGAGGAAAGAGTGGATAAAATTTTTGTCGATGAAGCAGTAAACGAGCTGCATACCATACAGGACATGTTGCGCTGGTCGGTTAGCCGCTTCAGCGCCGCCAATATCTGGTACGGACACGGCACCGATAACCCGTGGGATGAGGCCGTCCAGCTGGTGCTGCCGTCACTCTACCTGCCGCTGGATATTCCGGAAGACATGCGCACCGCGCGCCTGACCTCCAGTGAAAAACACCGCATCGTTGAGCGCGTGATCCGTCGCGTGAACGAGCGTATTCCGGTGGCTTACCTGACCAACAAAGCCTGGTTCTGCGGCCATGAGTTCTATGTTGATGAGCGTGTGCTGGTGCCACGTTCGCCGATTGGCGAGCTGATCAACAACCACTTTGACGGCCTGATTAACCATCAGCCGCAGCATATTCTTGATATGTGCACCGGCAGCGGCTGCATCGCGATTGCCTGCGCGTACGCCTTCCCGGAAGCGGAAGTGGACGCCGTCGATATCTCCACCGACGCGCTGGCCGTCACCGAACACAACATTGAAGAGCACGGCTTGATCCATCACGTCACGCCTATCCGCTCTGACCTGTTCCGCGACCTGCCGACGCTGCAATACGACCTGATCGTCACCAATCCACCGTACGTGGATGCCGAAGACATGTCCGATCTGCCGAACGAGTACCGTCACGAGCCGGAGCTGGGCCTGGCGTCAGGCTCTGACGGGCTGAAGCTGACCCGCCGCATCCTGGCCTGCGCGCCGGATTATCTGACCGACGATGGCGTTCTGATTTGTGAAGTGGGTAACAGCATGGTACATCTGATAGAGCAGTACCCGGATGTGCCGTTCACCTGGCTTGAGTTCGACAACGGCGGTGACGGCGTCTTTATGCTGACCAAAACGCAACTGCTTGATGCACGCGAATACTTCAGCATTTACAAAGATTAATCCAGCGGGCTTCGGCCCGTTTCACAACGCTCAAACACAAACAACAACATCGGAGCCGTGATGGCAGGAAACAGTATTGGACAGGTATTCCGTGTGACCACCTTTGGCGAGTCGCACGGTCTGGCACTGGGTTGTATCGTTGATGGCGTCCCGCCAGGCATCGAACTGACCGAAGCCGATTTACAGCATGACCTTGACCGTCGTCGTCCGGGTACCTCTCGCTACACCACGCAGCGTCGCGAGCCGGACCAGGTCAAAATTCTCTCCGGCGTTTTTGAAGGCCGTACCACCGGGACCAGCATTGGTCTGCTGATTGAAAACACCGATCAGCGCTCCCAGGACTACGGCGCGATTAAAGACGTCTTCCGTCCGGGCCACGCCGACTATACCTACGAACAAAAATATGGCTTTCGCGACTATCGCGGCGGCGGACGTTCTTCCGCGCGTGAAACCGCGATGCGCGTGGCGGCAGGTGCGATTGCCAAAAAATATCTCCAGCAGAAATTCGGCATCGTTATCCGCGGCTGTCTGACCCAGATGGGCGACATTCCGCTGGCAATCAAAGACTGGGATCAGGTAGAACTTAACCCGTTCTTCTGCGCCGATGCCGACAAGCTGGACGCGCTGGACGAGCTGATGCGTGGCCTGAAAAAAGAGGGCGACTCCATTGGTGCGAAAGTCACCGTGGTGGCCGACGGTGTGCCGGCTGGCTGGGGCGAGCCGGTATTTGACCGCCTCGACGCTGACATCGCCCACGCGCTGATGAGCATCAACGCGGTGAAAGGCGTTGAAATCGGCGACGGTTTTGACGTGGTTAAGCTTCGCGGCAGCCAGAACCGCGACGAAATCACGAAGGCGGGTTTCCAGAGCAACCATGCGGGCGGCATTCTGGGCGGCATCAGCAGCGGGCAGCAAATTATTGCCAATATCGCGCTGAAGCCAACGTCCAGCATTACCGTGCCGGGCCACACGATTAACCGCTCAGGCGATGAAGTAGAGATGATCACCAAAGGGCGGCACGATCCATGCGTGGGGATCCGCGCGGTACCGATCGCAGAAGCGATGCTGGCGATCGTGCTGATGGATCACTTCCTGCGCCAGCGCGCGCAGAATGCGGATGTGTCGACCACCATTCCACGCTGGTAACTATGAAAAAAACCGCAATCGCTCTGCTGGCGCTGCTGGCCAGTGGAGCAAGCCTGGCCGCCACGCCGTGGCAGAAAATCACCCACCCGGTAGCGGGAAGCGCGCAGTCCATTGGCGCTTTCTCCAACGGGTGTATCGTCGGCGCGCAGGAACTTCCGCTGCAGTCGGACACCTATCAGGTGATGCGCACCGACCAGCGCCGTTACTTCGGCCATCCTGACCTGGTGCTGTTTATTCAGCGTCTTGGCAACCAGGTGCATAACCTGGGGCTGGGGACGATGCTGATTGGCGATATGGGGATGCCTGCAGGTGGTCGCTTCAACGGCGGTCACGCCAGCCACCAGACCGGACTGGATGTGGACATCTTCCTGCAACTGCCGAAAACGCGCTGGAGCTCAGCGCAGCTGCTGAAACCGCAGGCGCTGGATCTGGTCTCGGCCGACGGTAAACGGGTCGTGGCCTCGCGCTGGTCGCCGGAAATTTCCAGCATGATTAAGCTGGCGGCAGAGGATAACGACGTCACACGGATCTTTGTTAACCCGGCCATAAAGCAGCAGCTTTGCCTGGATGCGGGAACGGATCGCGACTGGCTGCGTAAAGTGCGCCCATGGTTCCAGCACCGGGCGCATATGCATGTTCGCCTGCGCTGCCCGGCGAACAGCCTGGAATGTGAAGATCAGCCGCTGCCACCGCCTGGCGATGGTTGTGGTTACGAACTGCAAAGCTGGTTTGAACCGGCCAAGCCTGGAACCTCTAAGCCTGAGAAGAAGACACCGCCTCCGTTGCCGCCTTCCTGCCAGGCGCTACTGGATGAGCATGTACTTTAATGGATAATTTCGTCGATCTGTTTATGGTGTCACCGCTGCTGCTGGCGGTGCTCTTTTTTGTTGCGATGTTAGCCGGATTTATCGATGCCCTGGCGGGCGGTGGCGGGTTGCTCACCGTTCCGGCGCTGCTGGCGGCAGGCATGAGCCCTGCCCAGGCGCTTGCCACCAACAAACTCCAGGCATGCGGCGGTTCGCTCTCCTCATCGCTCTACTTTGTTCGGCGCAAAGTGGTGAATCTCGCCGATCAGAAGCTCAATATCCTGATGACGTTTATTGGCTCGACGGCGGGCGCGCTGCTGGTCCAGCACGTACAGTCCGACATTCTGCGCCAGATCCTGCCGATTCTGGTTATCTGTATTGGCCTCTATTTCTTACTGATGCCAAAGCTCGGCGAGGAAGACCGGGCGCGTCGACTGCACGGCCTGCCGTTTGCGCTGATTGCCGGTGGCTGCGTCGGTTTTTACGACGGCTTCTTTGGTCCGGGAGCAGGCTCGTTTTACGCGCTGGCATTCGTGACGCTGGCCGGGTTCAACCTCGCCAAATCCACCGCCCACGCCAAAGTCCTCAACGCAACCTCCAACGTTGGCGGTCTGCTGCTGTTTATCATTGGCGGCAAGGTTATCTGGGCTACCGGATTTGTGATGATGGCGGGGCAGTTTTTGGGCGCGCGCGCAGGCTCGCGTCTGGTATTAAGCAAAGGGCAAAAGCTGATCCGCCCGATGATTGTTGTCGTCTCGGCGGTGATGAGCGCCAAACTTCTTTATGACAGCCATGGACAGGAGATCCTCACCTGGTTGGGGATGAACTAATGAACAGTACGCATAAATACGAACAGCTGATTGAGATCTTCGACAGCTGTTTTGCTGATGATTTTAATACCCGTCTGATTAAAGGCGACGACGAACCGATCTATCTTCCTGCTGATGACCAGGTTTCATACAACCGCATCGTCTTTGCCCACGGCTTTTACGCCAGCGGTTTGCACGAGATTTCGCACTGGTGCATCGCGGGGAAAGCGCGTCGCGAGCTGGTGGACTTTGGTTACTGGTACTGCCCGGACGGGCGCGACGCCGCCACCCAGGGGCAGTTCGAAGATGTGGAGGTGAAACCGCAGGCGCTGGAGTGGCTGTTCTGCGTGGCGGCGGGTTTCCCGTTCAACGTCAGCTGTGACAACCTTGAAGGCGACTTCGAGCCAGACCGTATCGTCTTCCAGCGCCGCGTGCATGCGCAGGTGATGGAATATCTTGAGAAAGGCATCCCGGAACGTCCGGCACGCCTGATCGAGGCTTTACAAAATTATTACCATACGCCGGAGATCACGGCGGAATGCTTCCCGTGGCCGGAAGATTTATAACAGAGGAAAGAAGATGATCGCAGAATTTGAATCACGCATTCTGGCGTTAATTGATGACATGGTGGAACACGCCAGCGATGATGAGCTGTTCGCCAGCGGTTATCTGCGTGGTCACCTGACGCTGGCGGTAGCCGCGCTGGAAGCAGGGGACGATCACTCTGCCGACGCCGTTCACGCGGAAGTTACTCGCAGCCTTGAAAAAGCCATTCTGGCCGGGGAACTGTCTCCACGCGACCAGTCTTTAGTGCTGGGCATGTGGGACAATTTGTTCCAGCAGGCTAAACGCTAAGTTGCCGCCTTCTCTTCCCTCTCCCTTTTGGGGAGAGGGCCAGGGTGAGGACACCAGACCGCACCCTACTTAACCCTTTTCCCCTTCAGCAATTTCCGCACCCACAGTCGGTTCGGATTAAGCCCCGCGAGCGTAACCCTGTCCAGCGGAACCGGCTCATCGCTCATTTGCGCGGCTAGCACTTCAGCCAGCAATGGCGCGGAGCATAATCCCCGCGAGCCTAAGCCACCCAACATAAACAGTTCCGGATAAACGGGCGCACTTACCGCCGTTTCTTTGTTGTCTGCAAGATCCTGATAGACTTCAAGCGTGGCGTCATAGTCCGGCACGTTTCCCGCCATCGGCAGGTGATCGCGGGTCGCGCAGCGTACGCCGCAGCGCGCCTGACCCTCACTGACATCAACCTCTTTCGCCCACGACGCATTCGGGAAACAGTCGAGCAGGCGCTGGCGGTTTTGCTGCTGATCCGCTTCGCTGTATTGCATATCTGTTTCACCGCGATGATAGCTGGCACCGATGCAGTGATGGCCGTTGGACGGATTTTGCGGCGTCGCGTAGCCGTCGTAACACAGCACCTGACGCAGTTTGCTCAGTTCGGGCGCGGTCGGGATATGGCTCACCTGGCCGCCGACTGGATAAACCGGCAATGACGCTGTCTGGGTAAACTGAGTGATGTGATGTCCGTTGGCCAGCACAACGCTGGCATGCTGCGACGCTTTGCCGTCAGCAAAACGCAGTTCCCAGTGGGCTGTGCGAATAAGCGATTCAACCTTGTGGGCATAATGCACTGTCAACCCACGCGACTGCCCGAGGGCTATCGCCGCAGAAGTCAGTTCAGCCGGACACAGCCAGCCGCCGAGTGGATACTGAATTCCGCCGCAGCCGGTGTCGACGCCAGCGGTCTCAGCAACCTGCTGAGCCGTCACGGCATGGGCGATGGTTTCCGGCAGCCCCAGCGACAGCATTTGGGTGATTTTCTGTTGGCTCTTCTCATCCCAGCCCAACTGCGTCACACCGCACCAGTCGTGGTCGAACGCAACCGGCAGGCTATCGTAAAGGCGACGAGCAAACGTAAACGCAGCCGGGAAGAACTGGAACAGTGCTGGATCGTGTGAACTTAATAAGGGATAAAGCGCGCCCTGACGGTTGCCTGATGCACCCATCGCCGGTGCCTCGTCAGCGCAGTAGAGCGTCACCTGCCAGCCACGGTGCAGCAGCGCCAGTGAGAGCAGGGCGCTGGCAATACCTCCGCCCACAATGGCGACCTCACGCGACGCACTGGGGCGGCGAGCAAACCAGGGTGCCTGTGCCGGGATCGCCAGATCCTGTTCCATCACCCCCACCAGCATGTCGCGTTTGCGGCCAAAGCCTTTGGTTTTCCGCATGGTAAACCCCGCCTCCTGCAACCCACGGCGGACAAAGCCCGCCGAGGTGAAGGTGGCAAGCGTCGCGCCCGGGCGTGCCAGACGTGCCATTGCGCTGAACAGGTGCGGACTCCACATGTCAGGGTTTTTGGCGGGCGCAAAACCGTCCAGGAACCAGGCGTCCACTTTCTGATGCATTGAGTCATCGAGCTTATCGGTCAGGTCGTTAATGTCGCCAAGCCACAGGTCGAGCGTGACGCGTCCGTCGTCCAGAATCAGACGATGACAGCCGCCGATAGCCGGTGGCCACTGGGCCTGAAGCTGTTCCGCCCAGTGGGCAAGCTCCGGCCAGCGCTGATGGGCAAGCCGCAGATCGTGCGCGGTAAGCGGAAATTTTTCAAAACTGATGAAATGTAATCTTTGTAAGGTAGCTTCGAGGTGTGCAGCGCGAAACTGATCGAAGGCCTGCCAGAGGGTCAAAAAATTCAGCCCGGTGCCGAAACCGCTCTCCGCGACGACAAACAGGCTGCGCGGATGCTCAGGGAAGCGGGTGCTGAGATGATTTCCTTCGAGGAAGACATAGCGCGTCTCTTCCAGTCCGTTATCATTAGAAAAGTAGACGTCATCAAAATCTCGGGAAACAGGTGTACCCTCAGCGTTGAATTCGAGGTTGGCAGGTTGTATGGCGTTTTGTTTCACGTAAGTTACTCGTCCGACAGGCAGTGGCACGATCTTAGCGATGTGAGCCCATCGGTGCAAATTTCCACAGAAAATCGCTGATCGGACTTGTTCGGCGTACAAGTGTACGCTATTGTGCGACTCGAAACTTTTTATAGTGCGACTTACAGAGGTATTGAATGAAACGTGCAGTGATTACTGGCCTGGGCATCGTTTCCAGCATCGGTAATAACCAGCAGGAAGTCCTGGCATCTCTGCGTGAAGGACGCTCCGGGATCACTTTCTCTGAAGAGTTTAAAGATTCTGGAATGCGTAGCCACGTATGGGGTAACGTTAAACTGGATACCACCGGTTTAATTGACCGTAAAGTGGTTCGTTTCATGAACGATGCCTCTATCTACGCCTATCTTTCCATGCAGGAAGCGATCAAGGATTCTGGTCTGAGCGAAGACGCTTACCAGAACAACCCACGCGTGGGCCTGATTGCAGGCTCCGGCGGTTCCTCTAAAGCTCAGGTGTTCGGTGCTGACGCCATGCGCAGCCCGCGCGGCCTGAAAGCGGTCGGTCCATACGTTGTGACCAAAGCGATGGGTTCAGCGGTTTCCGCGTGCCTGGCAACGCCGTTCAAAATCCACGGTGTGAACTACTCCATCAGCTCTGCATGTGCGACCTCCGCACACTGTATCGGTAATGCGGTTGAGCAGATCCAGCTGGGCAAACAGGACATCGTATTTGCTGGCGGCGGCGAAGAGCTGGGCTGGGAAATGGCCTGTGAGTTCGACGCGATGGGCGCACTGTCCACCAAATACAACGAAACGCCAGACAAAGCATCCCGTACCTATGATGCACACCGCGACGGTTTTGTTATCGCTGGCGGCGGCGGTATGGTTGTGGTTGAAGAGCTGGAACACGCGCTGGCGCGTGGCGCGCACATCTACGCTGAGATCGTGGGCTACGGCGCAACGTCTGACGGCGCTGACATGGTTGCTCCATCCGGCGAAGGCGCGGTGCGCTGCATGAAGATGGCGATGCACGGCGTTGATACCCCAATCGACTACCTGAACTCTCACGGCACCTCAACGCCGGTAGGCGACGTGAAAGAGCTGGGTGCGATCCGTGAAGTGTTCGGCGACAACAGTCCGGCGATCTCTGCAACCAAAGCCATGACCGGTCACTCTCTGGGTGCGGCGGGCGTGCAGGAAGCGATCTACTCTCTGCTGATGCTGGAAAACGGCTTTATCGCGCCAAGCATCAACATCGACGAGATGGACGAGCAGGCGGCAGGCCTGAACATCGTGACCGAAACCACCGAACGTGAGCTGACGACCGTTATGTCCAACAGCTTCGGTTTCGGCGGCACCAACGCCACGCTGGTGATGCGTAAGCTGAAAGCGTAAGCGTTTGAAGATATAGTAGAAGGGAGCCACGCGGCTCCCTTTTTTTATGCCTGAACACGGAGTTATGCATGAAGGCTGTTACCCCTGAGAAGAGCGCTCCTTCCGGGAACCTTTCCCTTTTCCGCATCGCCTTTGCGGTGTTTCTGACCTACATGACCGTTGGTCTGCCGCTGCCGGTGATCCCCTTGTTCGTTCACCAGGAGCTGGGCTATGGCAACACCATGGTCGGTATTGCGGTGGGCATTCAGTTTTTAGCGACCGTATTAACCCGGGGCTACGCCGGTCGCCTGGCGGATCAGCACGGCGCAAAACGCTCGGCGTTGCAGGGCATGTTTGCCTGCGGGCTGGCGGGGGGAGCCTGGCTGCTGGCGGCGCTGTTGCCGATAGATGCAGCGTATAAATTCGCGCTGCTGGTGGCGGGGCGCCTGATCCTCGGCTTTGGCGAAAGCCAGCTGCTGACCGGCACCCTGACATGGGGAATGGGGCTGGTGGGACCTGCGCGTTCCGGAAAAGTGATGTCCTGGAACGGGATGGCGATTTACGGCGCGCTGGCGGCAGGCGCACCACTGGGGCTGCTGATCCACAGCCAGTTTGGTTTTGCGGCGCTGGCAGGCACCACCATGGTATTACCGCTGCTGGCGTGGGCGTTTAACGGTTCGGTGCGCAAGGTGCCCGCCCATAAAGGCGAGCGTCCTTCGCTGTGGAGCGTGGTGGGGCAAATCTGGCAACCGGGGCTTGGGCTGGCGCTTCAGGGAGTGGGCTTTGCGGTTATCGGTACCTTCGTCTCCCTCTATTTCATGAGCCGCGGCTGGGCGATGGCGGGCTTTACGCTGACGGCTTTTGGCGGCGCGTTTGTATTGATGCGCGTGCTGTTTGGCTGGATGCCGGATCGCTTTGGCGGCGTGAAGGTGGCGGTGGCGTCACTGGTCATTGAGACCGCGGGTCTGGTACTGCTCTGGCAGGCGCCGTCCGCATCCGTTGCGCTGCTGGGTGCAGCGTTAACCGGCTGCGGCTGTTCGCTGATCTTCCCGGCGCTGGGCGTTGAAGTGGTGAAGCGCGTGGCTCCGCAGGTGCGCGGCACGGCGCTGGGCGGCTATGCGGCGTTTCAGGATATCTCTTACGGCATCACCGGGCCGCTGGCGGGGCTGCTTGCAACGTCGTTTGGCTATCCTTCCGTATTTCTCGCCGGTGCGGTGTCAGCGGTAGTGGGGATTGTGGTGACGCTGGTGGCGTTTCGCAGGTCGTAGTTTTTGCCCGGTGGCGCTCCGCTTACCGGGCCTACAACCGCGCGAACCGTAGGCCGGGTAAGGCGTAGCCGCCACCCGGCAGTTTTAAGCAACCAGCCAGAAAATCGCCAGCGCAATCAGCAACGCGATAAACATCAATCCCGGACGGGCAGAAAGCGTTTTGAACGTGTCAACAACGGGGGCAAACAGCGGGTTGTAGATCGGCTGAATGTTTCTTACCTCCGGTACACCGCCTTCCCGCTCGGCGCGGCGAATGAAGATCTGATTCAGTAAATCCTGTACCTGCGCGGTGGTCAGCACCGTTTGCGGTGTCGCCTGCCAGCTCTGCTGGGCGTAATCCCGGATCATATCGAACTCGTGCGGTTCCAGCGGTTGTTTCAGTGCCGCCTGTACGCTGTGCAGGGTCGGAGCGCTCTGGGTGCTGAGCGTCTGACGCGCCTGGAGCCAGGTGACCAGATGGGTAAACTGTTTTGCCGGGATCATCTCGCCCGCTTTCACACCGGAAAGTTCCAGCATGGATTGCCAGATAAGCTTTGTCGGTTCGCCGGTGGCGGCAGCCAGCTTAGTGACCATCTGCTTGAGCGTATTATGCTCCGCAGGCTGTAATGGCCGCTCTGTAGACGGGCGCTGTTGCGGCTGCGGGATAGAAAGCTGATTGCTTTGCAGCAGGGTCAACACGGTTTTCAGCTGTTCCGGCGAAAGCTGGCTCAGGGCGGTATGACCGTACTGTTGACGGATAAAATCACTCACTGCCTGACGATTATTCCCCTGGCCCAACAGCTCGGTCAGCTGCGAGATAATCTGGCGGGTAGTATGTTGCTGCTGTGCGCTGGTAAGACGCTGGTTCAGGTTTTGTTCGGCGGCAGGGAAATGGCGCGACTGTAGCGGCGCATCGTTTCTGACGCCCAAATCGTGCTTAACGCCGGCCCATACCTCTGCGTTTTGCTGTGAGGTCAACGCAATAAGACGCGTGATAAGACGCTCCAGTACGGTGCGTTGCTGCGTGGAGAGCGGTTGTTCGCCTGGCGTGTTGGGCGTTACGGGGCCTTCACCCGGAGGGCGCGGAGGCGTACCTGAAATGGGCTGCATCGTCAAAAATCCTTAAAGTCAAACTCTGCGTAACCGGGCGGAGATATATGCCCGGCGGCGAGATTATGGCACACTTGGCAGGTTTACTTCCTCTCAAACAGGTACTCAGACGTGAAAATCCTCGTTGATGAAAATATGCCTTACGCCCGTGAGCTGTTCAGCCGCCTGGGTGAGGTTAAGGCTGTCCCTGGTCGCCCGATTCCGGTCAGCGAACTGGACGATGCAGACGCCCTGATGGTGCGCTCGGTGACCAAAGTAAATGAGGCGCTGCTCACCGGCAAAGGGGTTAAATTTGTCGGGACGGCAACGGCCGGGACCGATCATGTGGATGACCAGTGGCTTAAGCAGGCGGGGATTGGTTTTTCCGCGGCACCAGGCTGTAACGCCATTGCCGTCGTGGAATATGTATTCTCCTCGCTATTGATGCTGGCAGAGCGCGATGGTTTTGCGCTGAAAGACCGCACCGTCGGGATTGTGGGTGTGGGCAACGTGGGCGGACGTCTGCAAAAGCGTCTGGAAGCCTGGGGCATCCGCACTCTGCTGTGCGATCCGCCGCGTAAGGATAACGGCGATGAGGGCGATTTCCGCACGCTGGATGAGCTGGTCGACGAGTGCGACGTCATCACCTTCCATACGCCGCTCTTTAAAGAAGGGCCGTACAAGACTCTGCACCTGGCCGACGAAAAGCTGATCCGCCGTCTGAAGGCTGGCACTATTCTGATAAATGCCTGCCGGGGACCGGTGGTGGATAACGCGGCGCTGCTGACATGTCTCGACGAGGGACAAGATCTTAGCGTCGTACTGGACGTCTGGGAGCCAGAGCCGGATCTCAACGTCGCATTGCTGAATAAGGTGGACGTGGGTACCGCACATATCGCGGGTTATACCCTTGAAGGCAAAGCGCGTGGCACAACCCAGGTGTTTGAGGCTTACAGCGCCTTTATCGGCCATCCGCAGCAGGTCGCGCTGGATACGCTGCTGCCCGCCCCGGAATTTGGTCGCATTACCCTTCATGGACCGCTGGATGAGGCAACGCTGAAAAGACTGGTGCATTTGGTGTATGATGTGCGCCGCGATGACGCGCTGCTGCGTAAAGTGGCGGGTATTCCGGGTGAGTTTGACAAGCTGCGCAAAAATTACCTTGAGCGCCGCGAGTGGTCCTCCCTGTATGTGATGTGCGATGACGCCCCCGCGGCGGCGCTGTTGCATCAGCTGGGATTTAACGCCGTTCACCACCCGGCACGTTAATGTCTTCTTAATGCTCCCTGTCGGATATTCCGGCAGGGACGCTTTTTTATTTCTGGAGTAAACCACCATGTCTGAAGGCTGGAACATTGCCATTTTGGGTGCCACTGGCGCCGTGGGCGAAGCCCTGCTTGAAACCCTTGCTGAGCGTCAGTTCCCGGTGGGCGACATTTACGCGCTGGCGCGTACCGACAGCGCAGGAGAACATCTGCGTTTCGGCGGGAAATCCGTGATGGTGCAGGATGCCGCCGCGTTTGACTGGACACAGGCTCAGCTGGCGTTTTTTGCCGCAGGTGCGGAAGCCACGGCATCCTACATTGAAGAAGCGACCAATTCAGGCTGTCTGGTGATCGACCTGAGCGGCCTGTTCTCCCTGGAGCCGGATGTGCCGCTGGTGGTGCCGGACGTCAACCCGTTTGTGCTGGCTGACTACCGCAACCGCAATATCATTGCAGTACCGAACAGCCTCACCAGCCAGCTGCTGACCGCGCTGAAGCCGCTGATCGACGACGGTGGCCTGTCGCGTATTTCCGTGACCAGCCTGCTGTCAGCCTCCGCTAACGGCAAAAAAGCCGTAGACGCACTGGCAGGGCAGAGCGCGAAGCTGCTGAACGGTATCCCGATCGACGAAGATGATTTCTTTGGCCGCCAGCTGGCGTTCAACATGCTGCCGCTGCTGCCGGATCGTGAAGGTTCGGTGCGGGAAGAGCGTCGTATCGTCGATGAAGCACGCAAAATTCTGCAGGATGACGGTCTGATGATCTCCGCGAACGTCGTGCAGTCTCCGGTCTTTTACGGCCACGCGCAGATGGTCGGGTTTGAAGCCCTGCGTCCGCTGGCGGCTGAAGAAGCCCGCGACGCGTTTGGCCGCGGAGAGGACCTTGTCCTGTCCGAAGAGAGTGAATTCCCGACGCAGGTGGGCGACGCTACCGGCAGCGCGCATCTCTCTGTGGGCTGCGTGCGTAACGATTACGGTATGCCTGAGCAGGTGCAGTTCTGGTCCGTTGCCGACAACGTGCGTTTTGGCGGCGCGCTGATGGCGGTCAAAATCGCGGAAAAACTGGTGCAGGAGTATCTGTACTGATGTCAGATGTGGAACAAAAGCCGGTCCACAGAATTGCCCTCGGCATTGAATACGATGGCAGTAAATACTATGGCTGGCAGCGGCAGAATGAGGTGCGCAGCGTCCAGGAGAAGCTGGAGAAAGCGCTCTCTCAGGTGGCGAATGAACCGATAAGCGTCTTCTGTGCGGGCCGCACCGATGCCGGCGTTCACGGTACGGGGCAGGTGGTGCATTTTGACACCACCGCCGTGCGCAAAGACGCGGCCTGGACGCTGGGTGTAAATGCGAATTTGCCTGGTGACATTGCCGTGCGTTGGGTGAAAGCTGTGCCGGATGATTTTCACGCGCGTTTCAGCGCGACGGCGCGGCGCTACCGTTATGTCATCTACAACCAGCGCCTGCGCCCGGCGGTGTTAAGCCAGGGCGTGACGCATTTTTATGAACCGCTGGATGCAGAACGTATGCAGCGTGCGGCGCAGTGTCTGATTGGAGAGAATGATTTTACGTCGTTTCGTGCGGTGCAGTGTCAGTCCCGTACGCCGTGGCGTAACGTCATGCACATTAACGTCAGTCGTTATGGCGCGTATGTGGTGGTGGATATCAAAGCCAATGCCTTTGTACATCATATGGTGCGGAATATTGTAGGCAGCCTGATGGAAGTGGGCGCCGGACACCAGCCGGAGAGCTGGATTGCAGAACTGCTGGCAGCGAAGGACAGAACGCTTGCGGCAGCAACGGCGAAAGCGGAAGGTCTGTATCTGGTTTCGGTGGATTATCCGGACCGGTTCGACCTGCCAAAACCGCCAATGGGCCCGCTGTTTTTAGCGGACTAAACAAAGGCGCAATTAGGGCTTAGACAATATGGACGTAATACGTTTTCTGATTGATTTCATCCTGCACATTGATGTTCACCTGGCGGAGCTGGTCGCGCAGTACGGCGTCTGGGTATACGCCATTCTGTTCCTCATTCTGTTCTGTGAAACCGGCCTTGTGGTTACGCCGTTCCTGCCGGGAGATTCACTGCTGTTCGTGGCGGGCGCGTTATCCGCACTGCCAACGAATGACCTGAATGTCCATCTGATGGTCGTCCTGATGATCATCGCCGCGATTATTGGTGATGCGGTCAACTACACTATCGGGCGGGTGTTTGGCGAGCGGTTGTTCAGTAATCCGGACTCGAAGATTTTCCGCCGCAGTTATTTAGATAAGACCCATGCGTTCTATGAGCGCCATGGCGGTAAAACCATTATCCTTGCCCGTTTTGTGCCTATTGTGCGCACATTTGCACCGTTTGTGGCGGGAATGGGTCACATGTCCTATCGTCATTTTGCCATGTACAACGTGGTGGGCGCGCTGCTGTGGGTACTGCTGTTTACCTATGCGGGCTACCTGTTTGGCGATCTGCCGGTGGTTCAGGAAAACCTTAAGTTACTGATTGTAGCGATTATTGTGCTTTCCGTTCTGCCGGGTGTGATCGAAATTATTCGTCACAAACGCGCGGCGGCAAAACAAGCGAAGTAAATGCACGCTGGCGGTTCGACCACTTTTTTATCCAAAGTTTCGGGCTGTTATGTTTTAATGTGCAACATTCATGGTCTGTTGGAGGCAAAAATGGCATTATTCGCCTCTTACAGCAAAACTGGCATACGACCAGGTTCAGGCAGAAAGGTTATCAATGAGCTGGATTGAACGAATTAAAAGCAACATTACCCCAACGCGTAAAGCGAGCATTCCTGAAGGGGTATGGACGAAGTGTGATAGCTGCGGCCAGGTTCTGTATCGCGCAGAGCTGGAACGCAATCTTGAGGTGTGTCCGAAGTGTGACCACCATATGCGTATGTCGGCGCGCAACCGCCTGCATAGCCTGCTGGACGAAGGTTCTCTGGTAGAACTGGGCAGCGAACTGGAGCCAAAAGATGTGCTTAAGTTCCGCGACTCCAAAAAATACAAAGATCGTCTGGCCTCTGCACAGAAAGAGACCGGCGAGAAAGACGCGCTGATCGTCATGAAAGGCACCCTGCATGAGATGCCGGTGGTTGCCGCCGCGTTTGAGTTCGCCTTTATGGGCGGTTCAATGGGCTCTGTTGTTGGTGCGCGTTTCGTGCGTGCCGTTGAGCAGGCGCTGGAAGACAACTGCCCGCTGATCTGCTTCTCCGCCTCCGGTGGCGCACGAATGCAGGAAGCGCTGATGTCCCTGATGCAGATGGCGAAAACCTCTGCCGCGCTGGCGAAAATGCAGGAGCGCGGTCTGCCGTACATCTCGGTACTGACCGACCCAACCATGGGCGGCGTTTCTGCAAGCTTCGCGATGCTGGGCGACCTGAACATCGCTGAGCCAAAAGCACTGATCGGCTTTGCCGGTCCTCGCGTTATCGAGCAGACCGTACGTGAGAAACTGCCGCCGGGCTTCCAGCGCAGTGAGTTCCTCATTGAGAAGGGTGCTATCGACATGATCGTCCGCCGCCCGGAGATGCGCCTCAAACTGGCAAGCGTCCTGGCGAAGCTGATGAATCTGCCGTCGCCGAGCCCGGACGAGCCGCGCGAAGGCGTGGTGGTACCGGATCAGGAACCCGAGGCCTGATAACTGAAAAGGGCAGGGCCAAATGGCGCTGCCCTTTTGCTTTCTAAACCGTTAATGACAACCGGGCATCATGGAAAATAAAAGCATTCCTCAAGCCACGTCGCCCCTGGCCGCGTGGCTTTCTTATCTGGAAAACCTGCACAGTAAAACTATCGACATGGGCCTTGAGCGCGTAAGCCAGGTTGCCGCGCGCCTTGACGTGCTGAAACCTGCGCCTTTCGTGTTTACCGTGGCCGGCACTAACGGTAAAGGCACCACCTGCCGCACGCTGGAATCTGTCCTGATGGCAGCCGGTTATAAGGTAGGCGTTTACAGCTCGCCGCATCTGGTGCGCTACACCGAGCGGGTGCGGGTGCAAAACACCGAGCTGGCCGAATCGGCCCATACGGCGTCGTTTGCCGCTATCGAAGCCGCGCGCGGCGATACCTCATTAACCTATTTCGAATACGGCACCCTGTCGGCGCTGTGGCTGTTTAAGCAGGCGCAGCTGGACGTGGTGATCCTGGAAGTGGGTCTGGGTGGACGTCTGGATGCCACAAATATGGTAGATGCGGATGTCGCCGTCGTCACCAGCATCGCGCTGGATCACACCGACTGGCTGGGGCCCGACCGCGAAAGCATTGGCCGTGAGAAGGCCGGTATTTTCCGGGCCGATAAGCCTGCCGTGGTTGGCGAACCGGACATGCCACATACCATCGCTGAAGTGGCGAAAGAGAAGGGTGCTCGTCTGCTGCGTCGCGGCGTGGACTGGCAGTATGAGGTGCAGGACAACGGCTGGCGCTTCAGCGATGCGCAGGGCGTGCTGGAGAATCTGCCGCTGCCGCAGGTGCCACAGCCTAACGCGGCGACTGCGCTGGCAGCCCTGCGCGCCAGCGGGTTAGCGGTGAGCGAGCAGGCAATCCGCGATGGCATTCAGAACGCACTGCTGCCGGGACGTTTTCAGATTGTGAGTGAGTCACCGCGTCTGATTCTGGATGTTGCACATAATCCGCATGCGGCGGCGTACCTCGCAGGACGTCTCAAATCGTTACCAAAAACCGGGCGCGTGCTGGCGGTTATCGGTATGCTTCATGATAAAGATATCGGCGGCACGCTGGCCTGCATGGAGAGTGTGGTCGATAGCTGGTATTGTGCTCCTCTGGAAGGGCCGCGCGGCGCGACTGCTGAGCAGTTGATGGAACATCTCGGCAAAGGCGAAATCTACAGCAGTGTGGTTTCGGCCTGGCGTGCCGCGATGGCGGAGGCTAAACCAGAAGATACCGTGCTGGTGTGTGGGTCATTCCACACGGTGGCACATGTCATGGAAGTGATGGACGCGGGGAGAACCGGTGGCGAGTAAGTTTCAGAACCGTTTAACAGGAACCATTGTGCTGGTCGCGCTCGGGGTGATTATTCTCCCGGGATTGCTCGACGGGCAGAAAAAGCATTACCAGGATGAATTTGCGGCCATTCCGCTGGTACCCAAACCGGGCGATCGCGACGAGCCCGATATGCTGCCAGCGGCAACGCAGGCGCTGCCAGCCCAGCCGCCTGAAGGCGCAGCGGAAGAGGTGCGCGCAGGTGATGCAGCCGCGCCGTCTCTTGACCCGTCGCGTCTGGCGACGAACAATAACATCGAGATTGATCCGGTGCCGGTAGAACAGCCTAAGCCTGTTGAGAAGCCGAAACCGGTGGAGAAGCCGCAGCCGAAACCGCAGCGGGATAAAGCGGCCGAGCAACTGGCAGCCGCTTCAGAAACGCCACCGCCGGCGAAACAGGACGCGGCCCCTACCGGCAAAGCCTATGTCGTTCAGCTCGGTGCATTGAAAAATGCAGATAAGGTCAATGAGATTGTGAGTAAACTGCGCGGCGCGGGATACCGTGTTTATACTTCACCCACCACGCCGGTACAGGGTAAAATTACCCGTATCCTCGTGGGGCCGGATGCGTCTAAAGATAAGCTCAAAGGTTCGCTTGGCGAGCTGAAGCAGATCTCCGGGCTGAGCGGTGTGGTGATGAACTACAGCGCAAACTGATAAGGCTCCCCTCACCCCGGCCCTCTCCCCAAAGGGGAGAGGGTGCAAATAATTCCCTCTCCCCTTTGGGGAGAGGGTTAGGGTTAGGGTGAGGGGGAGAAAGCAGACGTCCACAGAGACGTCAGGCGGAGGGGCGTTGAGCATTTTTTCAGCGCCTTTTTTATTTACGCGTGGGAAGGAAATCCCTACGCAAACGTTTTCTTTTTCTGTTAGAATTCGCCCCGAACTGGATGACAGGGCGTTTAATCGTGGGACACATATGGTCTGGATTGATTACGCCATCATTGCGGTGATTGGTTTTTCCTGTCTGGTTAGCCTGATCCGTGGCTTTGTTCGTGAAGCGTTATCGCTGGTAACCTGGGGTTGTGCTTTCTTTGTTGCCAGTCATTACTACACTTACCTGTCTGTCTGGTTCACGGGCTTTGAAGATGAACTGGTCCGAAACGGAATCGCCATCGCGGTGCTGTTTATCGCGACGCTGATTGTCGGCGCTATCGTCAATTACGTGATAGGTCAGCTGGTCGAGAAAACCGGTCTGTCAGGAACGGACAGGGTGCTCGGCATCTGTTTCGGCGCGTTGCGAGGCGTGCTGATTGTGGCCGCGATCCTGTTCTTCCTGGATACCTTTACCGGGTTCTCCAAAAGTGAAAACTGGCAAAAATCGCAGCTCATTCCGGAGTTCAGCTTCATCATCAGATGGTTCTTTGACTATCTGCAAAGCTCGTCGAGTTTCTTGCCCAGGGCATAAACCCTGAGATGTGGCTTAACGAGGAAAAGACGAATGTGCGGTATTGTCGGTATCGCCGGTTTCATGCCGGTAAACCAGTCGATTTATGACGCGTTAACGGTGCTTCAGCACCGTGGGCAGGATGCTGCGGGTATCATCACCATTGATGCAAACAACTGCTTCCGTTTACGCAAGGCGAACGGCCTGGTAAACGATGTGTTTGAAGCCCGCCATATGCAGCGTCTGCAAGGTAATATGGGGATCGGTCACGTTCGTTATCCTACTGCTGGCAGTTCCAGCGCCTCTGAGGCTCAGCCTTTTTACGTTAACTCCCCGTATGGCATCACGCTTGCCCACAATGGCAATCTGACTAATGCCCACGAGCTGCGTAAAAAGCTGTTTGAAGAGAAACGTCGCCACATTAATACCACCTCTGATTCTGAAATTCTGCTCAATATCTTTGCCAGCGAGCTGGATAACTTCCGCCATTATCCGCTGGAAGCAGACAACATTTTTGCCGCCGTTGCCGCGACTAATCGCCAGATCCGTGGCGCGTACGCTTGCGTGGCGATGATTATCGGTCACGGCATGGTGGCCTTCCGCGATCCAAATGGCATTCGCCCGCTGGTGCTCGGCAAACGTGACCTCGGCGATGGCCGTTCCGAGTACATGGTTGCCTCCGAAAGCGTGGCGCTGGACACGCTGGGCTTCGAATTCCTGCGTGATGTCGCGCCAGGCGAAGCGGTCTACATCACCGAGAAGGGCCAGCTGTTTACCCGCCAGTGCGCCGACAATCCGGTGAGCAACCCGTGCCTGTTCGAATACGTTTACTTCGCGCGTCCGGACTCGTTCATCGACAAAATTTCCGTTTACAGCGCGCGCGTCAACATGGGGACGAAGCTGGGCGAGAAGATTGCCCGCGAGTGGGACGATCTCGACATCGACGTCGTGATCCCAATCCCTGAAACCTCTTGTGATATCGCGCTGGAAATTGCCCGTATTCTGGACAAGCCGTACCGTCAGGGCTTCGTGAAAAACCGCTACGTTGGCCGCACCTTTATCATGCCGGGCCAGCAGCTGCGTCGTAAGTCCGTACGTCGTAAGCTAAACGCTAACCGTGCCGAGTTCCGCGACAAGAATGTGCTGCTGGTGGACGACTCCATTGTGCGCGGCACGACGTCTGAGCAGATCATCGAGATGGCGCGTGAGGCCGGGGCGAAGAAAGTATATCTCGCCTCCGCAGCGCCGGAAATTCGCTTCCCGAACGTGTATGGCATTGATATGCCAACCGCTAATGAGCTGATTGCGCATGGCCGAGAAGTGGATGAGATTCGCCAGATCATCGGGGCCGACGGCCTGATTTTCCAGGATCTGAACGATCTGATCGATGCGGTGCGCGCCGAGAACCCGGATATTCAGCAGTTCGAATGCTCGGTATTCAATGGGATCTACGTGACAAAAGACGTAGACCAGCAGTATCTCGACTACCTTGATTCTCTGCGTAACGACGATGCGAAAGCCGTCCAGCTGCAAAACGATCTCGAAAGCTTAGAGATGCACAACGAAGGTTGATGCTCCGGCAAGTGAGGGGGCTCGCCCTCACTTGCAACTCCCCGTAAAATCCTGCACAGTCAGCCCTGAAATCAGCAAGGGCAAAAATCATGAAACGACTCATTGTAGGGATCAGCGGTGCCAGCGGCGCGATTTATGGCGTCCGGCTGTTACAGGTGCTGCGTGACGTTGCAGGCGTAGAAACTCATCTGGTGATGAGCCAGGCGGCGCGTCAGACCCTCTCTCTTGAAACCGATCTCTCTCTGCGCGACGTTCAGGCCCTGGCTGATGTTGTCCACGATGCCCGCGATATCGCCGCCAGCATCTCTTCGGGCTCGTTTAAAACGGCCGGCATGGTTATTTTGCCCTGTTCGATTAAAACCCTCTCCGGTATCGTAAACAGCTATACCGACACGCTGGTGACGCGTGCGGCGGACGTGGTGCTGAAAGAGCGTCGTCCTCTGGTGCTCTGCGTGCGGGAAACGCCGCTGCACCTGGGACATCTGCGTTTAATGACGCAGGCAGCCGAACTGGGAGCTGTGATAATGCCGCCGGTCCCCGCGTTCTATCATCGTCCGCAAACGCTGGACGATGTCATCAACCAGACCGTTAACCGCGTGCTGGATCAGTTCGATATAGACCTGCCGGAAGATCTCTTTACCCGCTGGCAGGGGGCGTGAGGCTGTGCACAAACAAGGTGCATGAAATGACTGTTTGCCCTGTTTCAGGGCAAAACTGCAACCGCGATCATATCCTCGACATTTAATTCGCTTTTTCCCTTTTTCTCTTTCCGGTTCGTTCGGCAGACCTGCTATCTTTCACCATTAAGGCAGTATCGCAACGTTTTATTAACATATTTAACGTCGTAGTTTTAACCCGACGACAATGTGGCATAAGACCTGCAAGAGCAGCCTGCAACACAACACACAACATAAACCATAATAAAATCACGGTTCTTGAGGGTAAATGTATGAAGAAGACGGTTCTGGCTCTGTCTTTGCTCGTGGGCTTGAGTGCAGCAGCAAGTAGCTATGCAGCGCTACCACAGACAGTTCGTATCGGTACAGACGCAACCTACGCGCCATTCTCCTCCAAGGATGCGAAAGGCGATTTCGTGGGGTTTGATATCGATCTGGGAAATGAGATGTGCAAACGCATGGAAGTGAAATGCACATGGGTGGGCAGTGACTTTGACGCGCTGATCCCGTCGCTGAAAGCCAAGAAAATTGATGCCATTATCTCTTCTCTCTCCATCACGGAAAAACGTCAGCAGGAGATCGCCTTCTCTGAGAAGCTCTACGCTGCCGATTCACGTCTGATTGCCGCGAAAGGTTCCCCAATCCAGCCGACCATCGACTCGCTGAAAGGTAAGCATGTTGGCGTGCTTCAGGGCTCAACCCAGGAAGGCTACGCGAACGCCAACTGGCGCGAGAAGGGCGTCGATGTGGTCGCCTACCAGAACCAGGATCTGATCTACTCTGACCTGGCGGCGGGCCGTCTGGATGCCGCGTTCCAGGATGAAGTTGCCGCGAGCGAAGGCTTCCTGAAGCAGCCTGCGGGTAAAGAGTACGCCTTTGCCGGCCCGTCGGTGAAAGACAAAAAATACTTTGGCGACGGCACCGGTATTGGCCTGCGTAAGGATGATACCGAGCTGAAAGCCGCCTTCGACAAAGCGTTTAATGAGCTGCGTAAAGACGGTACCTACGACAAACTGGCGAAGAAATACTTCGATTTCAACGTCTACGGTGATTAATACCTGAATGAGATGCACTGATGTGGTGCATCTTTAGGGGGAGTGTTCCAGTATGGTGCAAGCAATGCACCATATTGGAACGCTGTGTGCATAGTTAAGCATTTTAAATGCAAAAATTCCCGTTCAGAGGCATTAATCTTTGCCTGAGTGAGGGGATTAATGGCACATTAACGGCACCCCGTGGTCGTAAAATCTCGTATTTAGACAGTTTGTTGAGGACAGATATGAAAAAACTGGTGTTGTCACTTTCTCTGGTACTGGCCTTTTCCAGCGCCACCGCAGCATTCGCAGCCATTCCGCAGAAAATTCGTATTGGAACTGATCCAACCTACGCACCTTTCGAATCGAAGAATGCGAAGGGGGAACTGGTCGGTTTTGACATCGATCTGGCTAACGAGCTGTGCAAACGCATTAAAGCGCAATGTACCTACGTTGAAAACCCGCTGGATGCGCTGATCCCGTCTCTGAAAGCCAAAAAAATCGACGTGATCATGTCCTCCCTTTCCATCACTGAAAAACGTCAGCAGGAGATTGCCTTCACGGACAAACTCTACGCGGCTGACTCACGTCTGGTGGTGGCGAAATCCTCTGACATTCAGCCAACCCTTGAATCTCTGAAGGGCAAACGCGTGGGCGTGTTGCAGGGTACGACGCAGGAAACCTACGGTAACGAGCACTGGGCGCCAAAGGGGATTGAAATTGTCTCTTACCAGGGCCAGGAAAACATCTACGCAGACCTGACGGCAGGCCGTATTGACGCGGCATTCCAGGATGAAGTGGCGGCAAGCGAAGGCTTCCTGAAACAGCCTGTGGGTAAAGATTACAAGTTCGGCGGTCCGTCCATTAAGGACGAAAAACTCTTTGGCGTTGGCACCGGTATGGGCCTGCGGAAAGAAGACAACGAACTGCGTGAAGCCCTGAACAAAGCGTTCGCCGAGATGCGCGCGGACGGCACTTACGACAAGCTGGCGAAAAAGTATTTCGATTTTAATGTTTACGGCGGCTAATCGCCCCGTCTGATAACGTGCGGCCCCTCCCGTTGCGGGAGGGGAAAAGACACGGTTCCACCACTCACGAGACGACAGGGCACGCGGTATGCTGTACGGATTTTCTGGCGTTATTTTACAGGGCGCGCTTGTCACCCTTGAGCTGGCTATCAGCTCCGTGGTGCTGGCGGTGCTGATAGGCCTGGCGGGCGCGGGGGCAAAGTTATCCGCCAACACACCGCTGGCGCTGATATTTGAAGGCTATACCACGCTGATTCGCGGCGTGCCTGACCTGGTGCTGATGCTGCTGATCTTTTATGGCCTGCAAATCGCACTTAACGGCGTCACGGATGCCATCGGCATGGATCAGATCGATATCGACCCGATGGTGGCCGGTATTATTACCCTTGGTTTTATCTACGGTGCTTATTTCACTGAGACCTTTCGCGGCGCTTACATGGCCGTGCCGAAAGGGCACATTGAAGCGGCGACCGCCTACGGTTTTACCTCCTCACAAACGTTTCGCCGGATCATGTTCCCGGCCATGATGCGCTACGCGCTGCCGGGCATCGGTAACAACTGGCAGGTTATTCTCAAGGCAACGGCGCTGGTCTCCCTGCTGGGTCTGGAAGATGTGGTGAAGGCCACGCAGCTGGCGGGTAAAAGTACCTGGGAACCGTTCTATTTTGCGGTGGTCTGCGGCGTAATCTATCTGGTCTTTACGACCGTCTCCAATGGTGTGCTGCTTCTGCTCGAACGTCGCTACTCCGTGGGTGTGAAGAGGGCTGACCTGTGATTGAGATTATTCAGGAGTACTGGAAATCCCTGCTGTGGACGGATGGCTACCGCTTTACTGGCGTGGCGATCACGCTGTGGCTGCTGATCTCCTCGGTGGTCATGGGCGGCATTCTGGCGGTGTTTCTCGCCATTGGCCGCGTGTCGAACAACAAATTTATCCAGTTTCCGATCTGGCTGTTCACCTACGTGTTTCGCGGTACGCCGCTGTACGTGCAGCTGCTGGTGTTCTATTCCGGAATGTACACGCTGGAGATCGTGAAAGGCACCGAGATGCTGAACGCGTTCTTCCGCAGCGGTCTGAACTGTACGGTGCTGGCGCTGACCCTTAATACCTGCGCCTATACCACCGAAATCTTCGCCGGGGCCATTCGTTCCGTGCCGCACGGTGAGATTGAGGCGGCGCGCGCGTATGGCTTTTCCTCCGTGAAGCTCTACCGCTGTATTATTCTGCCTTCAGCGCTGCGCATTGCGCTGCCGGCGTACAGCAACGAAGTGATTTTAATGCTGCATTCGACGGCACTGGCGTTTACCGCCACGGTGCCGGATCTGTTAAAGATTGCCCGCGATATTAACTCTGCCACCTACCAGCCGTTTACGGCGTTTGGTATTGCGGCAGTGCTCTATTTGATCATTTCTTACGTCCTGATCAGCCTGTTCCGTAAGGCTGAAAAACGCTGGTTGCAGCATATAAAACCGTCGACGCACTGAGAATTTATGATGGCTGAGAACAAATTAAACGTAATTGATTTGCACAAGCGCTACGGCGAACATGAAGTGCTGAAAGGGGTGTCGCTGGAGGCTAACGCGGGCGACGTGATCAGTATTATCGGCTCATCAGGTTCGGGTAAAAGTACCTTCCTGCGCTGCATCAACTTCCTCGAAAAACCGAGCGAAGGATCGATTGTGGTGAGCGGACAGAACATCAACATGGTCCGTGATAAAGACGGTCAGCTTAAAGTGGCGGATAAAAACCAGCTGCGCCTGCTGCGTACGCGTCTGACAATGGTATTCCAGCACTTCAATCTCTGGAGCCACATGACGGTGCTGGAGAACGTGATGGAAGCGCCGGTTCAGGTGCTCGGCTTAAGCAAGCAGGAAGCCCGCGAGCGTGCGGTCAAATACCTGGCGAAAGTGGGTATCGACGAGCGGCAGCAGATCAAATATCCGGTGCACCTGTCAGGGGGACAGCAGCAGCGTGTTTCCATCGCCCGCGCGCTGGCGATGGAGCCGGAAGTATTGCTGTTTGACGAACCGACTTCCGCGCTGGACCCGGAACTCGTTGGCGAAGTGCTGCGCATCATGCAGAAGCTGGCGGAAGAGGGCAAAACGATGGTGGTGGTGACGCACGAGATGGGCTTCGCCCGTAACGTTTCTAACCACGTTATCTTCCTGCATCAGGGGAAAATTGAAGAGCAGGGGCACCCCGATGAGGTGCTGGCGAACCCGCAAAGCCCGCGTTTGCAGCAGTTCCTGAAAGGCTCGTTGAAGTAGGTTTGGCCTTTCTCCCTCTCCCTGTGGGAGAGAGCCGGGGTGAGGGCATCAGGCCGCAGAGCCGCCCAATTGCCCGGTGGCGCTTCGCTTTCCGGGCCTACAAAAACCGTAGGCCGGGCAAACGCAGTGTCGCCCGGCATTCAGACCGCACCACACTCCAGCCGATACACCCAGTCGTCATACCGTACGCCGTTAATCTCGTACGCCTTCTCCAGTACCTGCGTGCGCACAAAACCTGCTTTCTCAAGAACCCGCACCGACCCAACGTTATCCGCCAGCACGTACGCGTTTATCGCCTTCACGCCCGTCTGGTTAAATGCATACTCACACACCGCCCGCAGCGCCTCGCTGGCAATGCCTTTTCCCTGCGCGTCAGGCACAACCGTGTAGCCAATATCCGCCTCTTCATGGTTCGCCGCACTGATTTGCAGGCCGATATCCCCGAGCGGCGTAACGTCGTTATGCAGACGGATCACAAAGACATGCTCCGCCATCAGGCGCGCGGCAAATACGCGGCGCGTCTCTTTTTCAGGCATGATAGCGGCCATATAGCGCATGATGTTGGGGTCTTCGCGCAGAGAGCGAAAGAACGCCCAGTCAGAAGGTTCGAAAGGGGTGAGGTGAAGCCGGGGAGTGGTGATGGTTGCCATTGTTACGCCATTCCGATGAAATTGGCTTATTACCTTAACACCGGAATGTAACTGGCGGACAGAATGGATTTTGGTGATGGAGGTTAGCGTTTGGTCCTCATTAACTGAGAACGATCAACATAGTTGCCATATTGATCGTAGTAGCGACTGGGCCAGATCGACGCCGCATCTTTTTCTAGTGCCTCCGCGATGATCTTTTCCCCCTTGGGCCACGGCCTGGAGAGCGCGTTTGCAAGAGTAGAAGAACTCAAACCAGCCTGGCGGGAAAGAGCTGCCAGTGAAAGTTTACGCTTATGGAGCATGGCGATGATATCCGCTGGGTGCATGTCCTGATCTCTATTCATATATTTTCCTTTATATATAATTTTGTTCAAATTGCAGATACAAATGCTAAGTAATACTTAGTGTAATTTCAATAACGGAATACCAGAATCATGACTCTACTTCCAGATTTTGAAGAGTTATCATGCTTCCCCATCGACTTAAAGCGGCTAGGCTGAAAGCCGGACTATCACAGCAAAAACTTGGGATCCTCGCGGGGATTGATGAAGCGACTGCTAGCGCACGTATGAACCAGTATGAAAAGGGGATCCACACGCCTGATTTCGTACTGGCGTGTAAATTGGCTGAGGTGCTGAATATCCCGGCTTGTTATTTTTATACTGTTGAGGATGATTTGGCTGAGTATATTTACACTTATCTTATTAAATAAATTTTAATTAGGAATCGAGTTATGAGAATAGAGCAGAGATTAAAGCAGCTTGCTGAAGGTAACCCTAATTACTCATTATTATGGGCGCAGTGGGAATTTGATAAAAAATTATTATCAAGAGCGCTTAATACAGTATCAAGAGATTTCCCTCATTACAGTTTACATGACGCATCACATTCATCCACAATAATTACACAAATAGAGAAAGTTATTTCTCCAAATATTTATAAATTGACCGCAACAGATTGTTGGTTGCTGTTAGAGTCTTGCTACTGGCATGATGCCGGTATGGTAATTACTAATGAAGAAAAAAAGGAACTCTTAAGAGATCCGTCATTTCATTTTTATCTTGAGGAGTTATCCCAAAATGAAAGTGAACTATCAAAACATGCAAAAGAAATATTACAACGTAAAAATGAAAATGATATCATAAAAGCACTTTCTATATCTAATTCTTTGACATTTGTTTTAGCTGATTATTTCAGGAAATTACACGCAGATAGATCTGGACACTTTGTAAAAGAACCATCAAAGATAAATGTATTTTCACCTAGAACTTCATTAATTCCACAAAGGCTGTTTAATTTTGTGGCGCAAATAGTTCAGTGCCATGGAAGAAATCCCGATGCCATTTTGGAGCTTGCAAAGTATAATGATGGAATGGATGCAGAAGATTATGCTCACCCTCGATATATAGCAGCTTTATTAAGAATAGGAGATCTATTGGATATTGATGATGGCAGGTTTTGCCCTACTTTATTAGCAAATATTGGGAATGTACCTGTTTCCTCTAAAAATCATCAAGAAAAACATGCATCAATAAAACACTTGTTTATAAATAGCGAAGTAATTGAAATAAAAGCTGAGTGCGAACAATATGGAGCATATCACGCACAACAAGGTTGGTTTAATTATATACAAAATGAATTCGATTATCAGAAGAGGGTTTGGAATGAAATAGTTCCCGATAGTGATTTCAGGGCTTTGCCGACCATCGGTATACTTGAGTGTAGAATAAAAGACTATATAGCTATTGATGGCAAAGTACCAAAAATAACTTTAAATCCTAAACGAGTTTATGAATATATTACAGGCTCTCAGATATATAGTGAGAAATATCCTTTCGTTCGTGAATTGTTACAAAATTCTATTGATGCAACATATTATAAAGTTTGGGATGAGCTGATTTCTAATAGCAGTTTATCTCATGATGATGTAAAAGATCGAGAGTTTTTTATAAATGAATTAGAGAAATATAAAATAGAATTGTTAATTGAAGAATATGACAGTGAAGAAGGTGTGAAATTTAATAGTTTCATTATTAAAGATTTTGCCCTTGGCATGGATATTAATGATATAAGGAAGATTCTAGTAGTAGGATCGGAGTCAGTTGAATTAATAAAAAAATTAAATAGAACAATGCCAGATTGGGCAAAGCCGTCTGGATATTTCGGTATTGGCCTTCAGACAGTTTTTAAATTATGTGATGAGGTTGTAATTAAAACTAGGAAAAAGGAAAATCCTTGCTATGAAATAAAGGTTATAAATAATGCCGATAATGAATTCTTTGATATCTCAATAAAAGAATTGGATGATAGACGATTTGAAGGAACTGAAATCAAATCAATTTTTAAAAGCAAAAATGAGAATTTTATAAATTACAGAGGTCGCCGTATTGAAAACTATGAAGATCCATTGCTTTTAGAACAAAAAAACGATTTTTATCAAAATGTAATGCAGATGTTAACCTCAGATTTTAAAAAGTCCCATATTCCATTAATAATCAATAAAACTAAATTAGAAAGGAGAGTTGACGTTGAAAATAAAGAAGGTAATGTTTTTATGTCAGACTATTCTCTTGGTGCAGATTTTAGCATAAAAATAAACATGGAAGATTACATTTTTGCTAATCTAACCTTCAAATATAAAGGCGTTGAATTTGATACAAGTTTTAATGTTAAATGCTTGGTTGGCGAACTGGATATTTTCAAAAACAGTGCTGGATATTGGTTAACGATAGATAGAAAAAAAGGTCGAACAGACAGGCATAAAGAAATTGAAGAAATCATCACTTATATACTTGAGAATCATTCATCAAACTTGAGGGAAAATACTAAAGATGATAAGTTATCTGATTTTTATTTATATTCCGTGACTGGAAAGTCTATTAACTATGAATGGAAACAATATGAGATAAATGGGATAAAATTAGAGCAGTATATATCTGGTGAAAACGATCTGTTTGTTTATGAACACAAATATGGTTTTTTATATAATACTAAATTTAATGACATTGATTTGAATGTCATGCAAATACTGTCTGGTATTTTCAAAAAAGAATCATTATCTCTAGTTGTTGAAGAATATTATGGCGATTTGCCATTTGATGAATCTGAAAGCTATGATGAAGATGATGGTATTGGTTTTATATTCAAATTTAAAAATGATGGGTTAAAAACTTTTACCTGTCCGTCAGCATTATTAAGAAAAGAAATTGAGTTGAATGTTTCTGAACCACCTACGAGAAGATTAATTCCGTGCTATAACGAATATTACAGCGACATATCTATTTGTGAGGGAGATATACCATTAAATATTAATGTTGGCTCATCTTTCAATCGTTGGGTTGATAAGTTCATGTTCACGCCAATGATTTCTTCACCTTCAAGTGAGTTTGATTTGGAACAGCAGTTATCTTTACTTTTAAATTTTTATATATCATTAAATATATTAAGTTGTACTGAGGATAGTTTCAAGGCTAAATATAAAGAGTGTTGGCTTGAGTTGGGGTTTATTAATTAACATTAAAAACGAAATAAGCCTCAGTTAATTTACTATTAGCATTGAGGCTTAAATGATATTATTAGACTACATCCCCCAGCGCCTCTTCTAAATCATACCAGCGGAAGGCAAACCCGGCCGCTTCCAGACGTTTTGGCAGCGCGCGCTGCCCGCCCAGCACCAGCACCGATGATTCTCCCATCAACAGCCGGATCGCCGTCGCAGGCACGCGTAAAATCGCCGGACGATGCAGGGCATGCCCCAGCGCGTGGGCAAACTGTTCATTACGCACCGGATAGGGCGCAACCATGTTAAACGGCCCGCGCAGATCGTTATCCAGCAGCCAGATAATGCCGTTCACCATATCGTCGATGTGGATCCACGCCAGATACTGACGCCCGTTGCCAATTGGCCCGCCGAGCCCCAGCTTGAAGGGAGGAAGCATTTTACCCAGAATGCCGCCTTTCGGCGCAAGTACCACGCCGGTACGCAGCAGGCAGACGCGGGTACGATCGCTCTGCGCCGCGCAGGCGATACGCTCCCACTGGGCGCAGAGTTTATGGGTAAATTCATTATGCGGCGGCTCCTCTTCGGTCACCACCACTTCGCCGAGATCGCCGTAATAGCCCGTCGCAGAGCCTGAAATGAGCACCGATGGCGGCGTATGGCTGTTGCGAATCAGCTCGACCAGCTTCTCGGTGATAGTCCAGCGGCTGCTGCACAACCGCTGCTTCTGCTCTTCGGTCCAGCGCCTGTCGGCAATGGGTTCACCCGCGAGGTTGATGACGGCGTCAAAGCCGTCCAGATTCTGCTGCTCAGCCAGACCTTTCCAGATGTCGACACCTGCCCCCAGCACCTGACGTGCTTTCTCCGGGCTGCGCGTGACCACGGTAATGTCGTGATGCAACGCCTGCAAACGTGGAATGAGATGGCGACCAATCAGCCCCGTACCGCCGGTGAGCAGGATCTTCATACAACCTCCAGGTTTACGCCTGGCGCTGCCAGCTTAACGTCATGGAGACGGAGTCGGCGTAGCGCAGGGCGTGAAGTTTATCGATCTCCACTTCAGCATAAGTGACCCAGTGGTGTTCGCGTGCGATGTCGAGCACATCCTGAGTTAATTTTTCCAGTAGCGCAAAACGGTTGTTCTCAACGTACTGGATGATGCTTTTGGTGATCGTGCGATAGTTCAGCGCGTCATTGATGTCTTCGCTGGCGCGCGCCTTGTCTGCCGGGTAATGGATCACGACATTCACCACGATATCCTGGCGATTCGCGATCTCCTCTTCTTTGATACCAATGAATGTGCGTAAGCGTAGGTTTTTTATACGAATAATAGCGTCATGCTGGGACATTGCAGGTCTTCTCCGTGTCAGTATTTTTACCTCATCATACATGAGGAGAACACCTGCACCCAACGGGGCACAGGCTCAAATCTGATGGATTTTTTGCATGGCGCGTTCGGTTGCCGGGCGGGTCCGGATGCGCTCAAACCAGTTGTTCACCGCCGGATAAGTGGCCAGGTCGATCCGGTGGCGTTCATGGGTGTTGATCCACGGCCAGCAGGCGATATCTGCGATGCTGTAATGCTCACCTCCCAGCCATGGTGATTTTTCCAGCCGACGGTTCAGTACCCCGTACAGGCGCTGGGTTTCGACCTGATATCGCTCAATGGCGTAAGGGATCGTCTGCGGCGCATAGGCGGTAAAGTGATGATTCTGCCCCAGCATCGGCCCCAGGCCGCTCGACTGCCAGAATAACCATTGCAGCGTGTGATGACGCTCGCGCAACTCCCCGCTCAGAAGCTTGCCGGTTTTCTCCGCCAGATAAAGCAGTATCTCCCCGGATTCAAACAGGCTTAGCGGTTTTCCGCCGTCTGAAGGCAAGTTATCAATGATGGCCGGAATTTTATTGTTGGGCGAGATGGCCAGAAAAACGGGGCGGAACTGATCGCCTTTGCTGATATCCACGCGAATGATCCGGTAGTCCAGTTCGGCTTCTTCAAGAAAGAGGGTGATCTTATGGCCATTAGGGGTGGGGGCATAATAGAGATCTATCATTCTCAACTCCTGTCAGTGCGAATAGTGTTGCCATGAAAAATCAGTATAGGTGCTTGTTGTAAATCGTGAGTTTTCATCAAGTGACAGCGAGGCAAAGAGATTATATGTTGAGTGAAAACCGATCAGCCGAAGAGGATGTTATGAGCCAGCCTGTAATAACGTTGTGGTCCGATGCGAACTTTTTTTCTCCTTATGTCATGAGCGTTTATGTGGCGCTGGCAGAAAAGGGGCTAACTTTTAGTCTGAAAACCGTTGACCTGGACAGCGGCGAACATCTGAAGCCTCAGTGGCAGGGCTACGCGCTCACCCGCCGTGTTCCTGTGCTGGAGATTGACGGTTTTGAGTTGAGTGAATCCTCAGCGATTGACGAGTACCTTGAAGACCGCTTTGCCCCACCAGAGTGGGAACGCATCTATCCTCACGATCTGCAAAAGCGCGCCCGCGCCCGCCAGATCCAGGCGTGGCTGCGTAGCGACCTGGTGCCGATTCGCACAGAACGCTCCACGGACGTGGTGTTCGCTGGCGTCAAAAAGCCCGCCCTCAGCGAGGAAGGCTTATCCAGCGCCCGGAAGCTGATTGATACCGCGTCATCGCTGCTGTCACAGGGTAACCCAAACCTGTTTGGCGAGTGGTGTATTGCCGACACCGATCTGGCGCTGATGCTCAATCGCCTTATCCTCAACGGCGATGACGTCCCACAGCTACTGGTGGATTACGCCACCTTCCAGTGGCAACGCGCGTCGGTACAGCGCTATCTGGCACTCTCTGCTAAGCGCGCGGGCTGATAAGACGGGGCGCTTGAGGTATGATAGGGGCAGTCTGAATTCCCGAGGAGTAACTGATGAAACTGATGTTTGCGTCGGATATTCATGGATCGCTGCCCGCGACCGAACGCGTGTTATCTCTGTTTGCCCAAAGCGGGGCGCAATGGCTGGTGATCCTGGGCGATGTGTTAAACCACGGCCCACGCAATGCGTTGCCGGAAGGGTATGCTCCCGCGCAGGTGGCGGAAAAACTTAATCATTTTGCCTCGCGCATTATCGCCGTTCGCGGCAACTGCGACAGCGAAGTTGACCAGATGCTGCTGCAATTTCCCATCACCGCTCCCTGGCAACAAGTGTTGATGGAAAACAGCCGTTTGTTCCTGACCCACGGGCACCTGTTCGGCCCGGATAACCTGCCGTCACTCGCCGCTGGCGATGTCCTGGTTTATGGTCATACTCATATTCCGGTGGCGGAAAAACGCGGGGCGTTTTACCACTTTAACCCCGGGTCTGTCAGCATTCCTAAAGGCGGTAACCCGGCAAGCTACGGCATGTATGAAGACGGGACATTAAGCGTTATCGCACTTAATGATCAGCAAGTTATTGCGCAGATAGCGATTAATCCGTAAGTTACACCACAACTGCAAACGCGCCGAAAGAGCGCTTAGACGAGAAGGTTTCCCGATGGTGGAGCAGAATCATTTGGCAAGTACTGAGTGGGTTGACATTGTCAGCGAAGAGAATGAAGTGATCGCGCAGGCCAGCCGCGAACAAATGCGTGCGGAGCGTCTGCGTCACCGCGCGACTTACATCGTTGTTCATGACGGCATGGGCAAGATTCTGGTCCAGCGTCGCACCGACACCAAAGATTTTCTTCCTGGTATGCTGGATGCCACAGCGGGTGGCGTCGTGCAGGCCGATGAAGTATTGCTGGATTCCGCGCGTCGTGAAGCGGAAGAAGAGTTAGGTATCGCTGGCGTGCCGTTTGCCGAGCACGGACAGTTTTATTTCGAAGATGAGCATTGTCGCGTCTGGGGCGGGCTGTTTAGCTGCGTTTCCCACGGACCTTTCGCCTTGCAGGAAGAGGAAGTGAGCGAAGTGTGCTGGATGACGCCGGAAGAGATCACCGCGCGTTGCGACGAATTCACGCCGGATTCCCTTAAAGCACTGGCGCTGTGGATGACCCGCAACGCCAAAAACGAATCCGCTAAACCGGAAAATAAGGCGGAAAAAGAGGAAGAGGCTGAGTAAGCCTTAACAGCTTTCCCGCAGACACAGGCTGGACGCGATGGGTTTATGGTCGCGCCAGTCTCCGTCATTCAGACGTTCCAGTAACGCTTTCCCGGCTTCAATCCCAATCTTGCGATGCGGTACTGCCATCGTCGTCAGCGGCGGCTGACAGACGCGGCTGACGTCGCTGTCGCCAAAGCCCACGACCGCTAAATCGTCCGGCACCTTGATGCGCCGACGCTGGCACTCATATAGCGCGCCGCAGGCCAGTTCATCTGATACGCACACCAGCGCATCCAGCTCCGGCCACGCCAGCAGAAACTCCGGCAATTGTGCCGCACCGGTGGAGAAGTTCGGCGGCATGGCGGCATTAATCACTCTATTTGGCGCCAGGTGGTGGCGCAGCATCGCCTTGTACCAGCCCTGCAAATGCTGCTGAAAAATCCACTGCTCCTGGTTAGCGCACAGCAGGCCGATATTCTGGTAGCCGCGCTGAATCACCATTTCGGTAAGTTCATACATGGCGGCGACGTTATCAATCCCGATATTCATATCAATAGGATCGGCACGCATTGCACCCATTTCCATCACCGGGATAGAGGCGTTTTTTAGCCAGTGTCGCACGGTATCGGAGTGCTCGACGCTGAGCAGTATCGCCGCGGCGATGTTCGAGGCCAGCAGCGTTTCAAGCAGTTTCTCTTCCTGTTCAAGACGATGCTGAGATTCCGCCAGCATAATCTGATATCCGGCTGGCTGGAGCACCTGCTGTAGCCCGGCGAACATCTCGGAACAGCCAGCTTCGGAAAGATTGGGTACTACCATCGCAATCGTCCATGACGATGCCGATGCCAGTGCGCTGGCGGCAAGATTGGGCATGTAACCCAGCTCCTGCACCGCGGCTTCAATTTTTTCACGCAGTTTATCGGAAACCTGTTCGGGCGTGCGGAGGGCACGGGAAACAGTCATCGTGCCTACGCCGGCAAGCTGCGCGACATCCGCGAGCGTTACTTTTCCGGTACTGCGCCGTTTTCGGGTTAAAGACATACATCTTCCTGCTGACAGGACGCGATTTAGTTTCATCCTTCATTTTACGTGACAGGCAGTATACGCCTTAAATCCCTTTTTTTGCTGTGATTTCGCACCAGGATAGCAATTTGATAGCGCTATCACAGTTCTGCATGTTAGTCGTTGGTAGCGCTATCTTTGTGATCGCGATCGCAGTCATTAATTGATGGGTTGAATAGAGTTTGCCCATGTCTGGTCTTTAGCGGGAGTGAAAAATGCTCAAAAAGTGGATATATGATACAACCATCATCCTACAGGATAGCGTTGAAAGCTGGCCCCAGGCGCTGGAACTGTGCGCGAAACCGCTGCTGGATTTGCAGGTCATTGCGCCGAAATATGTCACGGCTATCATTGAGCAGCATCACAGGTTAGGTCCCTACTATGTGCTGGCTCCTGGGCTGGCAATGCCACACGCGCGACCGGAAGAAGGGGCGAAAGGACTTGGCCTGTCATTATTAAAACTGAAACAGGGCGTCTCATTTGGTGCTGGTGAGTTTGACCCCGTCGATGTGATTGTGATGCTGGCGGCGCCGGACAAACATAGCCATATCGAAATGATCTCCGCCTTAGCAGAATTATTTTCCAGCGACGAAGATATGGCTGAATTACATCGGGCGAATACGCTGGAGGAGATAAAAACCGTCATCAATCGCTTCTGATTTAATTATTTAATCCGATTCATCTCAACATTACGCGTCAGCGTGATGGGGCGTACTCTACTCAAAAAAGGGGATAACAATGAAAATTATGGCTATTTGCGGCTCCGGCCTGGGCAGCAGTTTTATGGTCGAAATGAATATTAAAAAGGTGCTCAAAAAACTGGAAATTGAGGCAGAGGTTGAACACTCCGATCTCTCCTCGGCCACGCCGGGCGCGGCGGACCTGTTTGTAATGGCGAAAGACATTGCCGCCAGCGCCAGCGTGCCGGAAAGCCAGCTGGTGGTGATCAACAATATTATCGATATCAACGAACTCGAAGCGCAGCTGCGCGCCTGGTTCGAAAGACAATAATCCTGAAAAGGCGAGGTGGATATGTTTATCCTTGAAACGCTGAATTTCGTTGTTGATATTTTAAAAGTCCCTTCAGTCCTGGTCGGGTTAATTGCCCTGATTGGTCTGGTGGCGCAGAAAAAAGCCTTTTCAGATGTGGTAAAAGGCACAATTAAAACCATTCTCGGCTTTATTGTACTGGGCGGCGGCGCAACCGTGCTGGTGGGCTCTTTAAATCCGCTCGGCGGTATGTTTGAGCACGCCTTTAATATTCAGGGCATTATTCCCAACAATGAAGCTATTGTGTCGATTGCCCTGGAAAAATATGGTGCCTCCACCGCGCTCATTATGGCTTTCGGGATGGTGGCGAATATTATTGTCGCGCGCTTTACCCGCCTGAAGTACATCTTCCTGACCGGGCATCACACCTTCTACATGGCGTGCATGATTGGCGTGATCCTGACGGTCGCAGGCTTCGAAGGGGTAGGGCTGGTCTTCACCGGTTCGTTGATCCTCGGCCTGATTATGGCCTTCTTCCCGGCGATTGCGCAGCGCTATATGAAGCGTATTACCGGCAACGATGAGATTGCCTTCGGTCATTTCGGCACGCTGGGCTACGTGCTGTCCGGCTGGATTGGCAGCAAGGTCGGTAAAGGCTCGCGCTCCACCGAAGAGATGAACCTGCCGAAGAACCTCAGCTTCCTGCGCGACAGTTCGATCTCCATCTCACTGACCATGATGATTATCTACCTGATTATGGCGGTGAGCGCCGGGCGTGAGTACGTGGAGGCCACCTTCAGCGGCGGCCAGAACTACCTGGTGTACGCCATCATTATGGCCATCACCTTCGCGGCAGGCGTGTTTATCATCTTGCAGGGTGTGCGCCTGATTCTGGCGGAAATTGTCCCGGCCTTTACCGGCTTCTCGGAAAAACTGGTGCCCAATGCGCGACCTGCGCTGGACTGCCCGGTGGTCTACCCGTATGCGCCAAACGCGGTGCTGATTGGCTTCCTGTTCAGCTTCCTCGGCGGGATTGTAGGCTTGTTCATCTGCGGTCAGTTTAGCTGGGTGCTGATCCTGCCGGGCGTCGTGCCGCATTTCTTCACCGGTGCAACGGCGGGCGTGTTTGGGAACGCCACCGGCGGACGTCGCGGGGCGATGATTGGCGCCTTTGCTAACGGCCTGCTGATCACCTTCCTGCCGGTCCTGCTGCTGCCTGTTCTGGGCGCGATTGGCTTTGCGAATACGACCTTCTCGGACGCCGACTTTGGCGCCGTCGGGATTGTGCTCGGCAACCTGGCGCGCTTCCTGTCGCCGCTTGCCATCACCGGACTGGTTGTTGTGTTGTTTGCGCTGCTGGTGGCCTACAACGTCTTCGCTAAAAACAAACCTGCCAGCGGTAACGCGCAGGAAAACCCCGGAGCCAAATCATGAATGAAAATGAAATAACCGAACTGGCGCGTCAGATCCGCCTTGAGACGCTGAAATCCCTGACGCAGCTGGGTTTTGGTCACTACGGCGGCAGCATGTCAGTCGTTGAAACACTGGCCGTTCTGTACGGCGCGGTAATGAAAATTGACCCGGCCGATCCGGACTGGCCAGAGCGCGATTACTTTGTGCTGTCGAAGGGACATGCGGGCCCGGCGCTGTACAGCACGCTGGCGATTAAGGGCTACTTCCCGATTGAAGAGCTGAGCACGCTAAACCAGAACGGAACGCGTCTGCCAAGCCACCCGGATCGACTGAAAACACGCGGCGTGGATGCCACCACCGGATCGCTGGGGCAGGGGATCTCCATTGCAGGCGGCATGGCGCTGTCGCACAAGCTGGCAGGAAGGCCAAACCGGGTGTTTTGCATCGTTGGCGACGGGGAGCTGAACGAAGGGCAGTGCTGGGAAGCCTTCCAGTTTATTGCTCACCATCGACTGAACAATCTGACGGTGTTCGTGGACTGGAACAAACAGCAGCTCGACGGCGAGCTGGACGAAATCATCAGCGCCTTCGATCTGGAAGGCAAATTCCGCGCCTTTGGTTTTGACGTGGTGACGGTGAAAGGGGACGACATTCCGGCGCTGCTGGAGGTGACCGCGCCGATCCCTGCGACCGATGCGCGTCCGCGGGTGGTGATCCTCGACAGCATCAAAGGGCAGGGGGTGCCATACCTGGAACAGCTCAGCAACTCGCATCACCTGCGATTAACTGAGGAGAGCAAAGCGGCGCTCAACGAGACGATTCGCCAACTGGAGGCTTCACATGATTAAGGTTGCACCGACAGGACAGAAAGATGCCGTTGAGATGCGTAAGGTCTATGCGGGTTTTGTGGCAAAACAGATTGAGGCCGGGAGCGAGATTATTGCGCTCGAAGCGGATCTGATGAGTTCGATGGCGATGGACGGCGTAGCGCGTGATTATCCACAGCACGTCATCAACTGCGGCATTATGGAGGCTAACGTGATTGGGACGGCCGCCGGGTTGTCGCTCACCGGACGTAAGCCGTTCGTCCATACCTTTACCGCCTTTGCCAGCCGTCGCTGCTTCGACCAGCTGTTTATGTCCCTGGACTACCAGCGCAATAACGTGAAGGTGATTGCCTCGGATGCGGGCGTGACGGCCTGCCACAACGGCGGGACGCATATGTCGTTTGAGGATATGGGCATCGTGCGCGGTCTGGCGCATTCAGTAGTGCTGGAGGTGACCGATGCGGTGATGTTCGAAGATGTGCTGCGTCAGCTTATCGACCTGGAAGGCTTCTACTGGGTGCGGACCATCCGTAAACAGGCGCCGAGCGTCTATGCCCCGGGGTCAACCTTCACCATCGGCAAGGGCAACGTGCTGCGCGAGGGAACCGATATTACCCTGATTGCTAACGGCATTATGGTGGCGGAAGCGCTGGAGGCGGCGCGCCAGCTGGAGCAGGAGGGGGTAAGCGCAGCGGTCATCGACATGTTTACCCTGAAGCCCATCGATCGGATGCTGGTGAAAAATTATGCCGAGAAAACCAGGCGTATTGTGACCTGCGAAAACCACAGCATTCACAACGGGCTGGGGTCGGCGGTGGCGGAAGTGCTGGTGGAAACCTGTCCGGTGCCGATGCGGCGGGTTGGGGTGAAGGAGCGTTACGGTCAGGTAGGCACGCAGGACTTCCTGCAGAAGGAGTATGGCCTGACGGCACATGACATTGTGTCGGCGGCACGAGAGTTGCTGTAATAAAAAAGGCGACCGTTGAATGGTCGCCCTTTTTTGCCGGATGGCGCTTCGCTTATCCGGCCTACAAAACCCTGGGCCCGGTAAGCGCTAGCGCCACCGGGCTTTTTAGCTTACTGCTGCTGCGAAGACTGAATCGCCGTCAGCGCGATGGTGTAGACGATATCGTCAACCAGCGCACCACGAGACAGGTCGTTCACAGGCTTGCGCATACCTTGCAGCATTGGCCCGATGGAGATCAGGTCTGCTGAACGCTGTACCGCTTTATAGGTGGTGTTACCGGTGTTCAGATCCGGGAAGATGAACACGGTAGCGCGACCTGCAACCGGCGAGTTAGGCGCTTTAGATTTCGCAACGTCAGCCATTACCGCGGCATCGTACTGGAGCGGGCCGTCGATCATCAGATCCGGACGTTTTTCCTGCGCAATGCGGGTCGCTTCACGGACTTTCTCTACGTCGCTGCCTGCACCAGAGGTACCGGTGGAGTAGGAGAGCATCGCGACGCGCGGTTCGATACCGAAGGCAGTCGCGGAGTCCGCAGACTGGATAGCGATTTCTGCCAGCTGCTCTGCGGTTGGGTCCGGGTTGATCGCGCAGTCGCCGTAAACGTAAACCTGTTCAGGCAGCAGCATGAAGAACACGGAGGAGACCAGAGAGCTGCCCGGTGCGGTTTTGATCAGCTGCAATGGTGGACGGATGGTGTTCGCGGTGGTGTGAACCGCACCGGAAACCAGGCCGTCAACTTCGTCCTGCTCCAGCATCAGCGTACCCAGCACGACGTTGTCTTCCAGCTGCTCGCGCGCAACGGCTTCGGTCATGCCCTTGTTCTTACGCAGCTCAACCAGGCGGGCAACGTAGCTTTCGCGAACCACTTCCGGGTCAACGATCTCAATGCCAGCGCCCAGCTCAACGCCCTGAGACGCCGCAACGCGGTTGATCTCATCCGGGTTACCCAGCAGCACACAGGTCGCGATACCGCGCTCTGCACAGATGGCCGCCGCTTTAACGGTACGTGGTTCGTCACCTTCTGGCAGAACCACGCGTTTGCCCGCTTTACGCGCCAGCTCGGTCAGCTGGTAACGGAAGGCTGGAGGAGACAGACGACGGCTGCGCTCGGACGTCGCCGTCAGGGATTCGATCCAGTCTGCGTTGATGTAGCCCGCAACGTATTCCTGAACTTTCTCGATACGCTCGTGGTCATCAACCGGCACTTCGAGGTTGAAGCTTTGCAGGCTCAGGGAGGTCTGCCAGGTGTTGGTGTTCACCATGAAGACTGGCAGGCCAGTGGCGAACGCACGTTCGCACAGCTTGCTGACGCGCGGGTCCATCTCGTAGGCACCGGTCAGCAGGATCGCACCGATTTCCACGCCGTTCATCGCAGCCAGGCACGCTGCAACCAGCACGTCTGGACGGTCAGCAGAGGTCACCAGCAGGGAACCTGCGCGGAAGTGTTCCAGCATGTGCGGAATGCTGCGCGCGCAGAAGGTCACGGACTTCACGCGGCGGGTGTTGATATCGCCTTCGTTAACGATGGTGGCATTCAGGTGACGCGCCATATCGATTGCACGGGTGGCAATCAGATCGAAGCTCCATGGCACCGCACCCAGCACCGGCAGTGGGCTGGAATCCTGCAGCTTAGCCGGGTCAACTTTGATGACTTTCGCTTTGGAAGAGTCGTCGAAGATTTCGGACAGGTCAGGACGCGTACGGCCCTGCTCATCAACCGGTGCGTTCAGCTTGTTAACAATCACGCCGGTGATGCTGGTGTTTTTCGCACCGCCGAAGCTGCTGCGCGTCAGTTCGATACGCTCTTTCAGCTGCTCTGGGGTGTCCGTGCCCTGAGACATCACGAAAACAATCTCTGCGTTCAGGGTTTTCGCGATTTCAAAGTTCAGAGACTGGGCAAACTGGTGTTTACGGGTCGGGACCAGGCCTTCAACCAGCACCACTTCAGCGTCCTGCGCGTTTGCGTGGTAGTTGGCGATGATCTCTTCCATCAGCACGTCTTTCTGGTTGCTGGAGAGCAGAGATTCAACGTGGCTCATCTTCAGCGGTTCAGCCGCTGGCAGATTGGAGTTCTTACGAACGATGGAGGTGGTCTGGTCTGGCGCATCGCCACCGGCACGTGGCTGGGCGATAGGCTTAAAGACACTCAGACGAACGCCTTTGCGTTCCATAGCGCGGATCACGCCGAGGCTGACGCTGGTCAGGCCGACGCTGGTTCCGGTAGGGATCAGCATAATAGTACGGGACACGGTTTATCCTCTTTCGTTACCGCCGCGTTGGGCGGGCTACAAAACAGCACCGCCAGCATTGCTGGCGGTGTGGAATCAGGCAGTCAGGCGGCACGCGTCTTGCGCGATGACCAGCTCTTCGTTAGTTGGGATAACGATAGCCGGGCGGGTGCCTTCTTTGTTGATGAAGCCAGACTTGCCGAAGCGGGCAGCCAGGTTACGCTCGTGATCGACTTCGAAGCCCAGTACGCCCAGTTTGCCCAGGGACAGCTCACGTACCATTGCCGCGTTCTCACCGATGCCGCCGGTGAAGATAACCGCGTCCAGACGACCGTCCATCAGCGCGGTGTAAGAACCGATGTACTTCGCCAGACGGTGGCAGTAAACGTCCATTGCACGTTTAGCGTCAGCTTTTTCTGCGTAGTTGTCTTCAACGTAACGGCAGTCGCTGGTGACTTCGGTCAGACCCAGCAGGCCAGACTCTTTGGTCAGCATTTTGTTGATGTCGTCAACGCTCATGCCCAGGGTGTCGTGCAGGTGGAAGATGATCGCCGGGTCGATATCACCGGAACGGGTACCCATCACCAGACCTTCCAGCGGGGTCAGACCCATAGAGGTATCAACACACTTACCGTTGCGGATAGCAGAAACAGAACCACCGTTGCCCAGGTGGCAGGTGATGATGTTGACTTCTTCAACCGGCTTGTTCAGTACTTTTGCGGCTTCCTGAGTCACATAGAAGTGGCTGGTGCCGTGTGCGCCGTAGCGACGTACGCCGTGCTCTTTGTACAGGCTGTATGGCAGGGCATAGAGGTAAGACTCTTCCGGCATGGTCTGATGGAACGCGGTGTCAAACACGGCCACGTTTTTATCTTTCAGATTCGGGAAGGATTTCAGTGCTTCAGCGATACCGATCAGGTGAGCCGGGTTGTGCAGCGGTGCGAAAGACGCAGAGTCTTTGATGCCCTGAATCACAGAGTCGTCGATTACCACGGAGCTGGTGTATTTTTCGCCGCCGTGGACGATACGGTGACCAATCGCAGTCAGCTGAGCAGACAGTTCTGGTTTTTGTGCCAGAATAGTGTTAACGATAAAGTTCAGCGCTTCACTGTGAGCGGCGCCTGCACCTAAAGCCGCTTCTTGTTTGCTGCCGTCCATCTTCCACTTGATACGTGCTTCAGGCAGATGGAAACATTCGGCCAAACCAGAGAGGTACTCATCACCGTTGAGCGCATCGATGATGGCGAATTTCAGTGAAGAGCTACCGCAGTTCAGAACCAGTACTAACTTACTCGACATGGAAGTACCTATAATTGATACGTGGCTAAAAAAACGTCAATGAGTCTAAAGCGTAACGCATGCTGACTCAGACATTTATGATTAACATCATGCCAAACGAACATTCTGGCAGGATGGAAGAAATACCTATGATTTTAAGCCATTTTGAACATTTTTCAGACAATGGCATAATATGCGATAATTTGACGAGTTAACGCTTCTCGTCTACGGCCTATCAGGCTGGCACAGGATACCCGATACGGGGTAGCGATGACAAAATATTTTGAACGTTGTCATAGCCTGTTGTGGTTTTGCACGAAAATTTTAATTTTTATATGTGAAGTTGAGGTACAGCCATGTCAACACCTGAAATCCCGTCCGTGAACTTTTTTAGTCTGTTTCGTCGGGGACAGCATTACGCAAAGACATGGCCGATGGAAAAGCGCCTCGCGCCCATGTTTATTGAAAATCGCACTATTCGCGCCACGCGCTATGCGATTCGCTTTATGCCCCCGATCGCTGTCTTTACTCTTTGCTGGCAAATTGCGCTGGGTGGACAGCTTGGACCTGCCGTCGCGACGGCGCTCTTTGCGTTAAGCCTGCCGATGCAGGGATTGTGGTGGTTAGGTAAACGTTCCGTCACGCCACTTCCGCCTTCTATTTTACACTGGTTTTATGAAGTGCGTGGAAAACTGGAGGAGGCCGGCCAGGCGCTCGCCCCGGTTGAAGGCAAGCCGGATTATCAGGCGCTGGCGGACACCCTCAAGCGCGCGTTTAAACAGCTTGATAAAACATTCCTCGATGACTTGTGATTGATCATCGAAACGACGACCAAAAGAAGGCACAGTAACAATCAGTTACCGTGTCTTTTTTTTACAGTGCAATGCGCTACAGGAGTCGAAAGATGGAAATGACCCATGCTCAACGTCTGATTTTGTCTAACCAGTACAAGATGATGACTATGCTTGATCCCGATAACGCTGCGCGCTACAGCCGCCTGCAAACCATTGTTGAACGTGGTTTTGGCTTGCAGATGCGCGAACTGGATCGCGAATTTGGCGAACTGAAAGAGGAAACCTGCCGTATCGTTATCGACATCATGGAGATGTACCATGCGCTGCATGTGTCCTGGACCAATCTGAAAGACCAGCAGTCCATTGACGAGCGCCGCGTAACGTTCCTGGGCTTTGATGCCGCGACAGAAGCGCGCTATCTGAGCTATGTGCGCTTTATGGTGAACACCGAAGGGCGCTACACCCATTTTGATGCGGGTACGCACGGCTTCAACGCCCAGACCCCGATGTGGGATAAGTATCAACGTATGCTGAGCGCGTGGCACGCCTGTCCGCGTCAGTACCATTTAAGCAGCAACGAAATTCAACAAATCATTAATGCCTGACGGAGGTGCGTGTGCAGTGTAAAGGTTTTCTGTTTGATCTGGACGGTACGCTGGTGGATTCGCTGCCGGTAGTGGAGCGTTCCTGGTGTCATTGGGCCGACAGGCACGGCATTGACCATCAGGATGTACTGAATTTCATCCATGGCAAACAGGCCATTACCTCATTGCGGCACTTCCTGGCGGGACGTCCTGAGGAAGAGATTCAGGCGGAGTTCAAATATCTGGAGCAGATTGAAGCTACCGACACTGAGGGCATCACCGCGCTGCCCGGTGCGCGCGAATTGCTTGAGCATCTGAATGAAGCGCAGATCCCGTGGGCTATCGTCACCTCCGGCTCGGTTCCTGTCGCGCATGCCCGCCATAAGGCGGCCGGTTTACCGACGCCGGACGTCTTCATTACCGCTGAGCGCGTAAAGCGCGGCAAGCCCGAACCGGATGCGTTTCTGCTCGGCGCTGAACTGCTCGGCCTTGCGCCAGCGGAGTGCGTGGTGGTGGAAGACGCGGCGGCAGGTGTGCTGGCCGGACTGAACGCCGGAAGCCACGTCATTGCCGTTAACGTCCCGGCGGAGTCCCCCCGGCTGGAGGAGGCGGATTTTGTGCTTAATACTCTGACCGCCATCGACGTCTCGAAGGCATCAGACGGCGTTGTAACCGTCTCGCTAAAAATGTAATCCCATGATATAGCCCCGCATTACCGGGGCTTTTTTATGGCAGAATTGCTTCTCCTCCACTGACAAGGACATGTTGTGAACGGTGAACTGATTTGGGTCCTGAGCCTGCTGTTAATCGCCATCATTCTTTTTGCCACGGGCAAGGTGCGCATGGATGCCGTCGCCCTGTTTGTGATTGTCGCGTTCGTTCTGAGCGGTACCCTTTCCCTGCCGGAAGCCTTTTCCGGGTTTAGCGATCCCAACGTTATTTTGATTGCCGCCCTGTTTATTATTGGCGACGGGCTGGTACGCACCGGCGTGGCGACGATGATGGGGTCGTGGCTGGTTAAAGTGGCGGGCAGCAGCGAAACCAAAATGCTGATTTACCTGATGCTGACGGTCGCCGGACTGGGTGCGTTTATGAGCTCGACGGGGGTCGTGGCCATCTTTATCCCGGTTGTGCTGAGCGTCTGCATGAGGATGCAGATCTCCCCGTCGCGGCTGATGATGCCGTTGAGCTTTGCCGGGCTCATCAGCGGCATGATGACGCTGGTCGCGACGCCGCCGAACCTCGTCGTAAACAGCGAACTGATCCGTGAGGGGCTTGAGGGGTTTAGCTTTTTCAGCGTCACGCCGATCGGGCTGATTGTACTGGTGATGGGCATTATCTATATGCTGTTGACCCGTTTCGCGCTGAAAGGGGAGAAGCAGGACAAAGCCAAAGAGGGCTGGAAGCGGCGAACTTTTCGCGATTTGATCAAAGAGTACCGTCTGACCGGGCGCGCCCGTCGGCTGGCTATCCGCCCCGGTTCGCCGATGATAGGCCAGCGGCTGGACGACCTTAAGCTACGCGAACGCTATGGCGCGAACGTCATCGGGGTTGAGCGCTGGCGTCGTTTTCGTCGGGTAATCGTTAACGTGAATGGGGTGTCAGAGTTTCGCGCGCGTGACGTCCTGCTGATTGATATGTCCACCGCGGACGTGGATCTGCGAGAGTTTTGTAGCGAGCAACTGCTGGAGCCGATGGTGCTGCGCGGCGAGTATTTCTCCGACCGGGCGCTGGATGTGGGAATGGCCGAGGTGTCGCTGATCCCGGAATCGGAGTTATTGGGCAAAACCGTGCGCGAAATCGGCTTTCGTACCCGCTATGGCCTCAACGTAGTGGGCCTGAAGCGCGATGGCGTAGCCCTTGAAGGGGCGGTGGTGGATGAGCCGATCCTGCTGGGGGATATCTTCCTCGTGGTCGGCAACTGGAAACTGATTAGCCAGCTCGGGCAGAAAGGCCGCGATTTTGTGGTGCTGAATATGCCGATTGAAGAGAGCGACGCGTCACCGGCGCACAGCCAGGCGCCCCATGCGATTTTTTGCCTGGTGTTGATGGTCGCGTTGATGCTGACAGACGAGATCCCTAACCCGGTGGCGGCGATAATCGCCTGTCTGTTAATGGGCAAATTCCGCTGTATCGACGCCGAAAGCGCTTACAAAGCGATTCACTGGCCAAGCATCATTCTCATCGTTGGGATGATGCCCTTTGCCCTGGCGCTACAGAAAACCGGCGGGGTGGATTTGATCGTAAAAGGCTTAATGGACGCGGGCGGGGGATATGGTCCGTACCTGATGATGGTTTGCCTGTTCGTCATGTGCGCCACCATTGGTTTGTTCATCTCCAATACCGCAACGGCGGTGCTGATGGCACCTATTGCGCTGGCGATGGCAAAATCGATGGGCGTTTCGCCCTATCCGTTTGCGATGGTGGTAGCGATGGCGGCGTCCGCGGCATTTATGACGCCGGTATCTTCCCCGGTCAATACCCTGGTGCTGGGGCCGGGAAACTATCGATTCAGCGATTTTGTAAAGCTGGGCGTGCCGTTCACCGTGCTGGTGATGCTGGTATGCGTGGTGCTGATTCCGGTGTTATTCCCGTTCTGAGAACATCGCCGGGTGGCGGCTACGCCTTACCCGGCCTACGTGATTCGTAGGCCCTGCAAGCGCAGCGGCGCTGGGCGAAAAACTACAGCGGTGAATCCTGACTGATCTCATCCAGCGACAAATGGAAGCTCGGCACAAACACCTGCATAAAGTAATCCATCTCTTCGCTACGGCGGGAGTCGAGCGTTTTCTCCAGGCGCGTTTTCGCCAGCAGGAACTCGTTATTCCCCGCGGATAACTCTTCCAGACATTTCAGGTAGGCGCACAGCGCATCGGCCTGCTTAACCAGGGATTTCTCCTCTTCCGTATACTGATGCTCGTCGATCAGTGGCCCGAAGATATCACGCAGCTCATCAGGCACCATATCGATCAGCTTCTGCTGGGCAATCTTCTCAATGGCCTTATATTCCTGGGCAATCTGCGAGTTGAAATATTTCACCGGCGTAGGCAGATCCCCGGTCAGCACTTCCGATGCATCGTGGTACAACGCCAGCAGGGCGATACGTTCGGCATTAACCTGCCCGTTGAATTTGCGGTTTTTAATTGCTGCCAGCGCATGAGCGACCATAGCAACCTGCAAACTGTGCTCAGACACATTTTCAGTGCGCACGTTGCGCATCAGCGGCCAGCGGTTGATGAGTTTCAGGCGGGAGAGGTGGGCAAAGAAATGACTCTGACTCATAGGTTACCTTATGTCTTCACTGCGACGGACTTCATTGTGCGGGGAGGGGAGGGAAGATGCAAATTTGCAGATGTTACAGGCCGGGTAAGCGCAGCGCCACCCGGCGGAAAGTCAGCGTTACTGATGGTACCCCGAGAGGAATCGCCCGAAGCGGCTGATGGCCATTTCGAGATCGTCTTCGCGCGGCAGGGTTACAATACGCACGTGATCCGGCCACGGCCAGTTAAACGCCGTCCCCTGAACCAGCAGCACTTTTTCCTGCAACAGGAAGTCGAGCACCATTTTCTGGTCGTCGTGAATATTGAAGCGCTTCGCGTCGATTTTCGGGAACATATACAGCGCGCCGTTAGGCTTCACGCAGGAGACGCCCGGAATATCATTAATTAATTCCCATGCACGGTTGCGCTGTTCATAGAGGCGGCCGCCTGGAACGATAAACTCGCTGATGCTTTGATAGCCCCCGAGTGCTGTCTGGATCGCATGTTGCGCCGGTACGTTGGCGCACAGACGCATGGATGCCAGCATCTCCAGCCCTTCAATGTAGCCTTTCGCATGTTTTTTCGGACCGTTCAGTACCATCCAGCCCTGACGGAAACCGGCAACGCGGTAAGTTTTAGACAGTCCGTTAAAGGTGACCGTCAGCAGATCGGGCGCCAGCGCGGCGATAGAGTGGTGCTGCGCCGCGTCGTACAGGATCTTGTCGTAAATCTCGTCGGCAAAGATGATCAGGTTGTGCAGGCGGGCGATCTCGACGATCTCCATCAGCAGCTCTTTTGAATAGACCGCGCCCGTCGGGTTATTCGGGTTAATGATCACGATTCCCCGGGTGCGCGGTGTTATTTTGGCGCGAATGTCATCCAGATCCGGGAACCAGTCCGACGATTCATCGCAAAGATAGTGCACCGCTTTACCGCTGGAGAGCGATACCGCAGCCGTCCACAGCGGATAGTCTGGAGCGGGAACCAGCATTTCATCGCCGCTGTTCAGGAGCGCCTGCATCGCCTGAACGATCAGCTCCGAGACACCGTTGCCAATGTAAATATCTTCAACGGTGACGTCGCGCATACCGCGAGCCTGATAGTGCTGCATGATGGCTTTACGGGCGGAGTAGAGCCCTTTTGAATCGCAGTAGCCTTGTGCAGTGGGCAGGTTACGGATCACATCCACCAGGATCTCATCCGGCGCTTCAAAACCAAATGGCGCGGGGTTGCCGATGTTGAGTTTCAGAACCTTATTGCCTTCCTCTTCAAGGCGTTTTGCCTCTTTGAGTACCGGGCCACGGATGTCGTAACAGACGTTGTCGAGCTTGCTGGATTTTTCGATAGGGGACATGAACCTTTAACCTTTTCGCTATTATTGCAACTTCCTGCCGTGGAAGCAGCACGGAACAATGTACTCCCACCGCGCTTCGTTTTGAAGGGCGCACAGAAGAAGATTTTGTCCAACCAGGCAGCACTGATGTGATTGCTTAATCTAATGATGGAGTGATTTTGCGCCTGAAATTACCGTGAAAACGCTTAATGTTGGGTTTTTTATGCTGAAAGTTTCACATAAATATTAATATTATTCTGATTTAAATAAAAAGACGATCCGGGCTGAAGCGTTAGTCCCCCTGAGTGACCATTCGTAAAACCTGAATGCTGAGATACAGTTTGCTCTATTAGCAAAGCCAGGTTAAAAGTTACTCATGTGAAATTAATGTTAAGTGTTATTAATGAATGGCCTGAATCTAAATTAAACTTTATTTATTATTAACGACGAAAATGCAACTTTCGTTAATTTTAATAAAAAGAGTGTAGTTGCTTATCATTGGCGTTAAATCCGTTATATTGCAATAAGACTTATAAATATAGTGGATTTGGGTTAAGATGTGTTTTGGGAATGCAGCGTAGCGATAGGCCTGTTACGTATATCAGCTTCTGTCTTCCTGTATTAATCGATTGTTATTGTTAAAGTAATCTCTGGCTGATTGGGTAAGTCACATCTTGCTACGCTGGCAACGCTGCGATATAGATGGCAGAAAACATGTCTTACTCTTAATGGAATTTACATCTACCTTCAGATAACGAAATATCCTGAACGCAAGAGAATAAAAATAACGTCATGAAACGTGATTTCTGACTGTTGATATACCAAAGTACAATAACTATCTGTCAGGCAGTCTGCCGGGCCGGGACGCGAGGGAAACTCTTCAGAAGGAATTGCTTAACTGTTACACACAGCTTCAACCCGGGCAGCTCCGCACGAGCAACCTGAAAGTGAAAAGATATGATAAATGCAAATCGTCCGATAATGAATCTCGACCTCGATCTGCTGAGAACGTTTGTTGCGGTCGCCGATCTCAACACTTTTGCAGCAGCTGCTGCCGCCGTTTGCCGTACCCAGTCCGCCGTGAGTCAGCAAATGCAGCGGCTGGAACAACTGGTTGGTAAAGAGCTTTTTGCGCGTCATGGACGTAATAAGCTTTTAACAGAACATGGTATTCAGCTTCTGGGTTATGCCAGAAAGATACTGCGCTTTAATGATGAAGCCTGTATGTCATTAATGTTTAGCAACCTTCAGGGAGTGTTAACATTAGGGGCGTCAGATGAATCAGCAGATACCATTTTGCCCTTCCTTCTCAACCGAATTAGCTCGGTTTATCCGAAGCTTGCCCTGGACGTTAGCGTTAAACGCAATGCCTTCATGGTTGAGATGCTGAAAGAAAACGAGGTTGACCTGGTGGTCACCACGCATCGACCTGGCCAGTATGACTGCCTGACGCTGCGTACTTCTCCTACGCACTGGTACTGTGCCGCGGAGTACGTATTGCAAAAAGGTGAGCCAATACCCCTGGTCCTGCTGGACGATCCTAGTCCGTTCCGCGATATGGTGCTGACTGCGCTCAACGAAGCCAGTATTCCGTGGCGCCTGGCGTACGTTGCGTCAACGTTGCCTGCGGTACGAGCGGCAGTGAAGGCCGGACTTGGCGTAACAGCCCGTCCGGTGGAGATGATGAGCCCCGATCTGCGTGTGCTGGGTCAATCTGAGGGACTCCCGTCGTTGCCGGATACGGAGTACCTGCTGTGCCATAATGCCGCCAGCAACAACGAGCTAGCGAAAGTGGTATTCGAGGCAATGGAAAACTATCACAATCCATGGCAGTACGCGCCTGTTACTCCGGAAGGAGGGGATGACTCCCTGATTGTGGAAAGGGATTTTGAGTGATCATTCCCCCAAAATTCTCGTAACAAAATGTAAGTGCAAAAAAGAGCCACTCGCATGATTTTTTCCTGCGAGTGGTTTTTTTTGCTATTCATAACCGCGAACGGAGCAGGGTTAAAGCAAATACCGCTTATTTATCAATGCAGAAAATGCTTTTGGTTAAGTTATAAACGATACCTCTTCTAACTTGCCTAATACCCCGCCGATGTTAAAAAAACAGGAAATATGTTGCTGTTTTTTTGATTGAATTAACAAAAGCGTGTCTCAGATCAAGAAAATACTCCCATTTGGGGGGAGGAATCGTTGGCAAATCCTGTCAAAATAGGAGGGTTATTTTTTTTACTTCCAAAACGGACACGATTCAACAAGATGCATTTGACGTAAAGTCATGTACCCACCAGGGTTAAAGGGCACCAAATGTTAATGAGAATCGCACGTTGTAATTTAATGTGAAGAAACCTTTGTTAAAGTTGACAAAAGGTTATAGAAAGGAGTAAAAAACCCCATCATTTTGCTGTCTATGTCTCATTTCTGACAGTTAGTGTAAGGTTATTTTGTTCCTCCCCATGAATCGATGTGATGCCCATCTGCCAGCAAGAGCAGTGTCGTCGGTATCACTTTTGATGAGTAAGCAATGAGTATGTCAACATCCACAGAAGTCATCGCTCATCACTGGGCATTCGCAATCTTTCTTATTGTAGCCATTGGCCTGTGCTGCCTGATGTTAGTCGGCGGCTGGTTCCTGGGCGGTCGCGCCCGCGCAAGGCACAAAAACACACCTTTCGAATCAGGTATTGATTCAGTAGGTACCGCTCGCTTACGCCTGTCTGCCAAGTTCTACCTGGTAGCCATGTTCTTCGTCATTTTCGACGTGGAAGCGCTTTACCTCTTCGCGTGGTCTACCTCCATTCGCGAAAGTGGTTGGGTGGGCTTTGTCGAGGCCGCAATTTTCATTTTAGTGTTACTGGCCGGTCTGGTTTATCTGGTGCGTATTGGCGCGCTGGACTGGACACCTGTGCGTTCACGCCGTGAACACATCAACCCGGAAAACAGTATCTCTAATCGTCAGCAGTAACAGCGAGGCAATAAGATGGATTATACGCTCACCCGCATAGATCCTAACGGTGAGAATGACCGTTACCCCCTGCAAAAACAGGAGATCGTAACCGACCCCCTGGAGCAAGAAGTCAACAAAAGCGTGTACATGGGCAAGCTCGAACATGCCATGCACGATATGGTCAACTGGGGTCGTAAGAACTCCATCTGGCCATACAACTTTGGCCTTTCTTGCTGCTACGTTGAAATGGTGACGTCATTCACTGCGGTGCATGACGTTGCGCGTTTTGGGGCCGAGGTACTGCGTGCTTCTCCACGTCAGGCTGACCTGATGGTGGTGGCCGGGACCTGCTTTACCAAGATGGCACCGGTTATTCAGCGTCTTTATGACCAGATGCTGGAGCCAAAATGGGTAATCTCCATGGGCGCATGTGCAAACTCCGGCGGTATGTACGACATTTATTCCGTTGTGCAGGGCGTTGATAAGTTCATTCCGGTGGATGTGTACATCCCGGGCTGCCCGCCGCGTCCAGAGGCCTATATGCAGGCGCTGATGCTGCTGCAGGAGTCAATCGGTAAAGAACGCCGTCCGCTCTCCTGGGTTGTCGGCGATCAAGGTGTCTATCGCGCGAACATGCAGTCTGAGCGCGAGCGTAAACGTGGTGAACGTATTGCCGTCACCAACCTGCGTACGCCTGACGAAATTTAATTTGCGCCTGTGGGCCTGGAGAACACCTTCGCATATCACTACTCAAATAGCGCGAAGCCAGGCTTAACAGTCACCACGGACCATTTGCAATGGTGAACAATATGACCGACTTAACCGCGCAAGAAGCCGCCTGGCAGACCCGGGATCATCTCGATGACCCCGTCATTGGCGAACTGCGCAACCGTTTTGGGCCGGATGCCTTTACTGTTCAGGCCACCCGCACCGGGGTACCCGTTGTTTGGGTGAAGCGTGAGCAATTACTGGAAGTTGTCGATTTCCTCAAGAAATTGCCAAAACCTTACGTCATGCTGTTTGACTTACACGGCATGGACGAACGTCTGAGAACGCACCGCCAGGGTCTCCCTGCTGCGGATTTTTCCGTTTTCTACCACCTGATCTCAATAGACCGCAACACGGATATCATGCTCAAGGTGGCATTGTCTGAAAACGACATGCATCTGCCGACGATCACCAAACTTTTCCCAAACGCTAACTGGTACGAGCGTGAAACCTGGGAAATGTTCGGCATGACCTTCGACGGCCACCCGCATCTGACGCGCATCATGATGCCGCAGACCTGGACCGGCCACCCGCTGCGTAAAGACTACCCGGCACGCGCCACCGAATTCGACCCGTTTGAGCTGACCAAAGCCAAGCAGGATCTGGAGATGGAAGCGCTGACCTTCAAGCCGGAAGACTGGGGCATGAAGCGCGGCACCGAAAACGAGGACTTCATGTTCCTTAACCTCGGTCCAAACCACCCGTCTGCGCACGGTGCATTCCGTATTATTCTTCAGCTTGACGGCGAAGAGATTGTCGACTGCGTGCCTGACATTGGCTACCACCACCGTGGTGCCGAGAAGATGGGCGAGCGTCAGTCCTGGCACAGCTACATTCCGTATACTGACCGTATCGAATACCTCGGCGGCTGCGTAAACGAGATGCCATACGTGCTGGCCGTTGAGAAACTGGCAGGCATCACCGTCCCGGATCGCGTTAACGTGATTCGCGTGATGCTGTCTGAACTGTTCCGTATTAACAGCCACCTGCTGTACATCTCCACGTTCATTCAGGACGTTGGTGCGATGACGCCGGTCTTCTTCGCCTTTACCGACCGTCAGAAAATCTACGATCTGGTGGAAGCGATTACCGGTTTCCGTATGCACCCGGCCTGGTTCCGCATCGGCGGCGTGGCGCACGATCTGCCGCGCGGCTGGGACCGCCTGCTGCGTGAATTCCTCGACTGGATGCCGAAACGTCTGGCGTCTTACGAGAAAGCCGCGCTGCGTAACTCCATCCTGAAAGGCCGCTCCCAGGGCGTTGCTGCCTACGGGGCGAAAGAGGCGCTGGAGTGGGGAACCACAGGTGCTGGCCTGCGCGCAACCGGTATTGATTTCGACGTGCGTAAAGCCCGTCCTTACTCTGGCTACGAGAACTTCGACTTTGAAGTCCCGGTTGGCGGCGGCGTTTCCGACTGCTACACCCGCGTGATGCTGAAAGTGGAAGAGCTGCGCCAGAGCCTGCGCATCCTTGAGCAGTGCCTCAACAACATGCCGGAAGGCCCGTTCAAGGCGGATCACCCGCTGACGACGCCGCCACCGAAAGAGCGCACGCTGCAACATATCGAAACCCTGATCACCCACTTCTTGCAGGTTTCCTGGGGCCCGGTCATGCCGGCACAAGAATCCTTCCAGATGATTGAAGCGACCAAGGGTATCAACAGCTACTACCTCACCAGCGACGGCAGCACCATGAGCTACCGTACCCGCGTGCGTACGCCAAGCTTTGCGCACCTGCAGCAGATCCCGGCCGCCATTCGCGGCAGTCTGGTCTCCGACCTGATTGTGTATCTGGGTAGTATCGATTTTGTTATGTCAGATGTGGACCGCTAATTATGCACGAGAATCAACAACCACAAACCGAGGCTTTTGAGCTGAGTGAAGCAGAGCGTGCCGCCATTGAGCACGAGATGCACCACTACGAAGACCCGCGTGCGGCGTCCATTGAAGCGCTGAAAATCGTACAGAAACAGCGTGGTTGGGTGCCGGATGGGGCGATCTATGAGATCGCAAAAGTGCTGGGCATTCCGGCGAGTGACGTAGAAGGCGTAGCCACGTTCTACAGCCAGATCTTTCGTCAGCCAGTCGGCCGCCATGTGATCCGCTACTGTGACAGCGTTGTCTGCCACATTACCGGTTATCAGGGCATTCAGGCTGCGATTGAGAAGAAACTTAATATTAAGCCGGGCCAGACCACGTTCGACGGACGCTTTACCCTGCTGCCAACCTGCTGCCTGGGTAACTGCGACAAGGGACCGACCATGATGATTGATGAGGACACTCACAGCCATCTGACGCCGGAAGCGATTCCTGACCTGCTGGAGCAGTACAAATGAAAACTGTAATTCGTACTGCTGAGACGCATCCGCTGACCTGGCGTCTGCGCGATGACAAACAGCCGGTCTGGCTCGACGAATATCAGAGCAAAAACGGCTATGCCGGTGCGCGTAAAGCCCTCGGCGGCATGGCGCCAGACGACATCGTTAATGCGGTGAAAGAGTCTGGCCTGAAAGGGCGCGGCGGTGCGGGCTTCTCCACCGGTCTGAAGTGGAGCCTGATGCCGAAAGATGAATCCATGAACATCCGTTACCTGCTGTGTAACGCCGATGAAATGGAGCCGGGTACCTATAAAGACCGCCTGCTGATGGAACAGCTGCCGCACCTGCTGGTGGAAGGCATGCTGATCTCCGCGTTCGCGCTGAAAGCGTACCGTGGCTACATCTTCCTGCGCGGTGAATACATCGAAGCGGCTGAAAACCTGCGTCGCGCGATTGCCGAAGCCACTGAAGCCGGACTGCTGGGTAAAAACATCCTGGGCACCGGGTTTGACTTCGAGCTGTTCGTGCACACCGGTGCCGGGCGTTATATCTGTGGTGAAGAAACCGCGCTGATTAATTCCCTGGAAGGCCGCCGCGCGAACCCGCGCTCCAAGCCACCGTTCCCGGCAAGCTCCGGCGTATGGGGTAAACCGACCTGTGTAAACAACGTCGAAACCCTGTGTAACGTTCCGGCTATCCTTGCGAACGGCGTGGAGTGGTATCAGGGCATCTCATCAAGTAAAGATGCCGGTACCAAGCTGATGGGCTTCTCCGGTCGCGTGAAGAATCCTGGCGTCTGGGAGCTGCCGTTCGGCACCACCGCACGTGAAATTCTTGAAGACTACGCCGGCGGCATGCGCGATGGCCTGAAATTCAAAGCCTGGCAGCCGGGTGGGGCAGGGACAGACTTCTTAACCGAAGCCCACCTTGACCTGCCAATGGAGTTCGAAAGCATTGGTAAAGCAGGCAGCCGTCTGGGTACCGCGCTGGCGATGGCCGTCGACCACGAGATCGGCATGGTATCCCTGGTGCGTAACCTGGAAGAGTTCTTCGCCCGCGAGTCCTGCGGCTGGTGTACACCATGCCGTGACGGTCTGCCGTGGAGCGTGAAGATCCTGCGCGCTATCGAACGTGGCGAAGGCCAGCCTGGCGATATCGAGACACTTGAGCAACTGTGTCGATTCTTAGGGCCAGGTAAAACCTTCTGTGCCCACGCACCGGGTGCCGTCGAGCCGCTGCAGAGCGCGATTAAATATTTCCGCGACGAATTCGAAGCAGGCATCAAGCAGCCGTTCAGCAATACCCATTCTATCAATGGTATTCAGCCGAACCTGCTGAAAGCACGCTGGTAAAAACAGAATTTTGATTAACGCTCGGTTTCGGCCGAGCCAACTGGAAGCATGCTAATGGCTACGATTCATGTAGACGGCAAAGAATACGAAGTCAACGGGGCGGACAACCTGCTGGAAGCTTGTCTGTCTCTTGGCCTCGATATTCCGTACTTTTGCTGGCATCCGGCGCTGGGCAGCGTCGGTGCTTGCCGCCAGTGTGCGGTGAAGCAATATCAAAACGCGGAAGACACGCGTGGTCGACTGGTGATGTCCTGTATGACGCCAGCCACCGAAGGCACTTTTATTTCGATTGATGACGAAGAAGCCAAACAGTTCCGCGAAAGCGTAGTGGAGTGGTTGATGACCAACCACCCACACGACTGTCCGGTGTGTGAGGAGGGTGGTAACTGCCACCTTCAGGATATGACCGTCATGACCGGTCACAGCTTCCGTCGCTATCGCTTTACCAAGCGTACCCACCGAAATCAGGATCTGGGGCCGTTCATCTCTCACGAAATGAACCGCTGCATCGCCTGCTACCGCTGCGTGCGTTACTACAAAGATTATGCAGACGGTCAGGATCTGGGCGTGTATGGCGCGCATGACAACGTTTACTTCGGTCGTCCGGAAGACGGTACGCTTGAAAGCGAATTCTCCGGTAACCTGGTAGAAATCTGCCCGACCGGCGTGTTCACGGATAAAACCCACTCCGAGCGTTACAACCGTAAATGGGACATGCAGTTTGCGCCAAGCATCTGCCAGCAGTGCTCCCTCGGCTGTAACACCAGCCCGGGTGAACGTTACGGTGAACTGCGTCGTATCGAAAACCGTTACAACGGTACCGTTAATCACTACTTCCTCTGCGATCGCGGTCGTTTTGGCTATGGCTATGTGAACCTGAAAGACCGTCCGCGTCAGCCGGTTCAGCGCCGTGGCGACGACATCATTACCCTCAACGCTGAACAGGCGATGCAGGGCGCGGCAGATATTCTGCGCCAGTCGAAGAAAGTGATCGGCATCGGCTCCCCGCGCGCCAGCATCGAAAGCAACTTCGCGCTGCGCGAGCTGGTTGGGGCGGAAAACTTCTATACCGGTATCGCCCATGGCGAGCAGGAACGTCTGCAACTGGTGCTGAAAGTGCTGCGTGAGGGCGGTGTACACACGCCTGCGCTGCGCGAAATCGAATCCTATGATGCGGTTCTGGTGCTCGGGGAAGACCTGACGCAGACCGGCGCACGCGCGGCTCTGGCGGTTCGTCAGGCGGTGAAGGGTAAAGCACGTGAAATGGCAGCGGCGCAGAAAGTGGCTGACTGGCAGATTGCGGCGATCCTCAACATCGGCCAGCGCGCGAAGCATCCTCTGTTTGTGACTAACGTCGACAACACCCGTCTGGACGATATCGCCGCGTGGACCTACTGCGCACCGGTTGAAGATCAGGCGCGCCTCGGCTTTGCCATTGCCCACGCGCTGGACAGCAACTCGCCGGCCGTTGAACTGGATCGCGACCTGCAGAACAAGGTCGACGTGATTGTTCAGGCGCTGGCGGGGGCGAAAAAACCACTGATCATTTCCGGTACCAACGCCGGTAGCGCTGAAATCATTCAGGCCGCAGCGAACGTTGCCAAAGCCCTGAAGGGCCGTGGCGCTGACGTCGGTGTGACCATGATTGCCCGTGCGGTGAACAGCATCGGACTGGGCATGATTGGCGGCGGCTCGCTGGAAGAAGCGTTAAGCGAACTGGAATCCGGTTCTGCTGATGCGGTGGTAGTGCTGGAAAATGACCTGCATCGCCACGCTTCCGCCGCTCGCGTTGACGCCGCGCTCTCCAAAGCACCGCTGGTGATGGTTATCGACCATCAGCGCACCGCGATCATGGACAAAGCACACCTGGTGCTCTCTGCTGCAAGCTTCGCAGAAAGCGACGGGACGGTGATCAACAACGAAGGCCGCGCACAGCGCTTCTTCCAGGTTTATGACCCGGCCTACTACGACAGCAACACCGTGATGCTGGAAAGCTGGCGCTGGCTGCACTCTCTGCACAGCACCGTGCAGAGCCGTGAAGTGGACTGGACGCAGCTCGACCACGTTATCGACGCGGTTGTTGAGAAACTGCCTCAGCTGGCGGGCATTAAAGACGCCGCGCCTGACGCAAGCTTCCGTATTCGCGGCCAGAAACTGGCGCGTGAGCCGCACCGCTACAGCGGTCGTACTGCGATGCGTGCCAACATCAGCGTGCACGAACCGCGTCAGCCGCAGGATAAAGACACCATGTTCGCCTTCTCGATGGAAGGGAACAACCAGCCGTCTGCGCCGCGTTCGCAAATCCCGTTTGCATGGGCACCGGGCTGGAACTCCCCGCAGGCATGGAACAAATTCCAGGCTGAAGTGGGTGGTCATCTGCGCCACGGCGATCCGGGCGTGCGTCTGATTGAAGCCACCGAAACCGGTCTGGACTTCTTCTCTACCGTTCCGGAACGTTTCCAGGCACAGGAAGGCCACTGGCGTATTGCGCCGTACTACCATCTGTTCGGTAGCGACGAAATGTCCCAGCGTTCTCCGGTATTCCAGCAGCGTATGCCGCAGCCGTACATCAAGCTCAACCCGGCGGATGCCGCGAAGCTTGGCGTTAACGCGGGTGCGAACATTGCCTTTAGCTACGACGGCCAGACAATCAGCCTGCCGCTGATTATTTCGGAAAGCCTGTCAGCAGGGCAGGTGGGTCTGCCGATGGGTATGCCTGGCATCGCGCCGGTCCTGGCGGGTGCGCATCTTGATAACCTTCAGGAGGCAAAAGCATGAGTTGGTTAACGCCGGATCTTATCGACATCCTGCTGAGCATTCTGAAAGCGGTCGTCATTCTGCTGGTGGTCGTCACCTGCGGCGCGTTCATGAGCTTTGGTGAACGTCGTCTGCTCGGTCTGTTCCAGAACCGTTACGGACCGAACCGCGTGGGCTGGGGTGGTTCACTCCAGCTGGTGGCGGACATGATCAAGATGTTCTTTAAAGAGGACTGGGTTCCGCGCTTCTCGGACCGCGTGATCTTTACGCTGGCGCCGATGATCGCCTTTACCTCGCTGCTGCTGGCGTTTGCTATCGTTCCCGTCAGCCCGACCTGGGTGGTGGCTGACCTGAACATCGGCATTCTGTTCTTCCTGATGATGGCAGGCCTCGCGGTGTACGCGGTGCTGTTCGCAGGCTGGTCCAGTAACAACAAATACTCGCTGCTGGGTGCGATGCGTGCTTCCGCGCAGACGCTGAGCTACGAAGTGTTCCTGGGGCTCTCCCTGATGGGCGTGGTGGCGCAGGCCGGTTCATTCAACATGACCGACATCGTCAACAACCAGGCCGACATCTGGAACGTTATCCCGCAGTTCTTTGGTTTTGTGACCTTTGCTATCGCGGGCGTGGCGGTGTGTCACCGTCACCCGTTTGACCAGCCAGAAGCCGAACAGGAACTGGCCGACGGTTACCACATTGAATATTCCGGTATGAAATTCGGTCTGTTCTTCGTGGGCGAGTACATCGGTATCGTCACCATTTCCGCGTTGATGGTAACGCTGTTCTTTGGTGGCTGGCATGGCCCGTTCTTACCGCCGTTCATCTGGTTCGCGCTGAAAACCGCGTTCTTCATGATGATGTTCATTTTGATTCGTGCGTCCTTACCGCGTCCGCGTTATGACCAGGTAATGTCCTTCGGCTGGAAAGTGTGCCTGCCGCTGACGCTCGTCAACTTGTTGGTAACGGCGGCTGTCATTCTCTGGCAGCAGCCATAAGGGGCTTTGAGATCATGACCTTAAAAGAATTACTCGTAGGCTTTGGCACCCAGGTACGCAGTATCTGGATGATCGGCCTGCACGCGTTTGCCAAACGCGAAACCCGGATGTATCCGGAAGAGCCGGTATATCTGCCGCCGCGCTACCGTGGCCGTATCGTGCTGACGCGCGACCCGGACGGTTCCGAGCGCTGCGTAGCCTGTAACCTGTGTGCGGTAGCGTGTCCGGTAGGCTGTATCTCTCTGCAGAAAGCCGAGACGGTAGACGGCCGCTGGTACCCTGAGTTCTTCCGCATCAACTTCTCACGCTGCATTTTCTGCGGTCTGTGTGAAGAAGCGTGCCCAACCACGGCGATTCAGCTGACTCCAGACTTCGAGCTGGGTGAGTACAAGCGTCAGGACCTGGTGTACGAGAAAGAGGATCTGCTGATTTCCGGTCCGGGCAAATACCCGGAATATAACTTCTACCGGATGGCGGGTATGGCAATCGACGGCAAAGATAAGGGCGAAGCAGAGAACGAAGCTAAGCCTATCGACGTCAAGAGCCTGTTACCGTAAGGAGAGGGCAATGGAATTCGCTTTTTATATCTGTGGCCTTATCGCCATCCTGGCTACGCTGCGAGTGATCACGCACACCAATCCGGTGCATGCGTTGCTGTATTTAATCATTTCGCTGCTGGCTATTTCCGGGGTGTTCTTTGCGCTGGGCGCGCACTTCGCCGGTGCGCTGGAAATTATCGTCTACGCGGGTGCCATTATGGTGCTGTTCGTGTTCGTGGTGATGATGCTCAACCTGGGCGGCTCTGAAATTGAACAGGAACGTCAATGGTTAAAACCGCAGGTGTGGATTGGTCCGGCAATTTTGTCGGCCATCATGCTGGTGGTGATTGTTTACGCTATTCTGGGCGTTAACGACCAGGGCATTGACGGCACGCCAATCAGCGCCAAGGCTGTTGGTATTGCGCTGTTTGGTCCGTACGTTCTGGCGGTTGAACTGGCCTCTATGCTGCTGCTGGCGGGCCTGGTTGTTGCCTTCCACGTCGGTCGCGAAGAACGTGTTGGTGAGGTGCTGAGCAACCGCACTGATGACCGTGCGAAAAGAAAAACGGAGGAGCGCGCATGATCCCCTTAACACATGGACTGATCCTCGCTGCGATTTTGTTCGTTCTGGGCTTAACCGGTCTGGTTATCCGCCGCAATCTGCTGTTTATGCTGATCGGTCTGGAAATCATGATCAACGCTTCCGCGCTGGCCTTTGTGGTCGCCGGCAGCTACTGGGGCCAGGCCGACGGTCAGGTGATGTACATTCTCGCCATCAGCCTCGCGGCTGCCGAAGCGAGTATTGGCCTGGCGCTGTTGCTGCAGCTCCATCGTCGCCGCCAGAACCTGAACATCGATTCAGTAAGTGAGTTGCGTGGATGAACATGCTTGCCTTAACCATTATTTTTCCGCTGATTGGCTTCGTGCTGCTGGCATTTTCTCGCGGCCGCTGGTCTGAGAATCTGTCTGCCACCGTGGGCATTGGCTCAATCGGTCTGGCTGCGCTGGTGACAGCGTATGCGGGTATCGATTTCTTTAACAATGGACGTCAGGCCTACAGCGTGCCGCTGTGGAACTGGATGTCGGTCGGTAACTTCAACATCGGTTTCAACCTGGTGCTGGATGGTCTGTCTCTGACCATGCTCTCCGTGGTCACCGGCGTCGGCTTCCTGATCCACATGTTCGCCTCCTGGTACATGCGCGGTGAAGAGGGATACTCCCGCTTCTTCGCCTACACCAACCTGTTTATCGCCAGCATGGTGGTACTGGTGCTGGCCGATAACCTGCTGCTGATGTATCTGGGCTGGGAAGGCGTGGGTCTGTGCTCTTACCTGCTGATCGGTTTCTACTACACCGATCCGAAGAATGGCGCAGCGGCCATGAAAGCGTTCGTCGTGACCCGCGTGGGTGACGTCTTCCTCGCTTTCGCGCTGTTCATTCTCTACAACGAACTGGGCACGCTGAACTTCCGCGAAATGGTGGAACTGGCGCCAGCGCACTTCGAAGCAGGCAACAACATGCTGTGGTGGGCAACGCTGATGCTGCTGGGTGGTGCTGTGGGTAAATCCGCACAGCTGCCGTTGCAGACATGGCTTGCCGACGCGATGGCGGGTCCAACCCCTGTCTCCGCGCTGATCCACGCCGCGACCATGGTCACCGCCGGTGTCTACCTGATTGCGCGTACCCATGGCCTGTTCCTGATGACCCCGGAAATTCTGCATCTGGTGGGTATCGTCGGTGCGGTTACGCTGGTGCTGGCAGGCTTTGCCGCACTGGTGCAGACCGACATCAAACGCGTTCTCGCGTACTCCACCATGAGCCAGATTGGTTACATGTTCCTGGCGCTGGGCGTTCAGGCGTGGGACGCAGCCATTTTCCACCTGATGACGCACGCGTTCTTTAAAGCGCTGCTGTTCCTCTCATCCGGTTCGGTGATCCTGGCCTGCCACCACGAGCAGAATATCTTCAAAATGGGCGGACTGCGTAAGTCCATCCCGCTCGTCTATGTCTGCTTCCTGGTAGGCGGCGCGGCGCTGGCGGCACTGCCGCTGATTACCGCAGGCTTCTTCAGTAAGGATGAAATCCTGGCGGGCGCCATGGCGAATGGTCATATCAATCTGATGGTTGCGGGTCTGGTCGGTGCGTTTATGACCTCCCTGTACACCTTCCGTATGATTTTCATCGTCTTCCACGGTAAAGAACAAATTCACGCTCACGCAGGGAAGGGGATTACCCACCACCTGCCGCTGATTGTGCTGCTGGTACTCTCCACCTTCGTTGGCGCGATGATTGTGCCACCGTTGCAGGGCGTACTGCCGGCAACAACCGAGCTTGAGCACGGTCGCGTTCTGACGCTTGAAATCACCTCGGGCGTTGTGGCTATCGCGGGCATCCTGATTGCCGCATGGCTGTGGCTGGGCAAACGCACGCTGGTGACTGCCGTTGCCAACAGCGCGCCGGGCCGTCTGCTGGGCACCTGGTGGTACAACGCATGGGGCTTCGACTGGCTGTACGACATGATCTTCGTGAAGCCGTTCCTGGGCATTGCGTGGCTGTTGAAGCGCGATCCGCTGAACAGCCTGATGAATATCCCGGCGATCCTCTCTCGCTTTGCAGGTAAAGGCCTGCTGTACAGCGAGAACGGCTATCTGCGCTGGTATGTGGCATCCATGAGCATCGGTGCGGTTGTCGTGCTGGCGCTGCTGATGGTGTTGCGATAGTGGTTTTTGCCCGGTGGCGCTGCGCTTACCGGGCCTACGAGACCGTAGGTCGGGTAAGCGTGAGCGTCACCCGACACCACAAACCGCACTAACACGTGAATTTTGTCGAATTCGTTGAAAATCGGTCCCTGAGGGACTTTAACAAGGAATAAAAATCGCCATGTTATTACCCTGGCTAATATTAATTCCCTTCATCGGCGGCTTCCTGTGCTGGCAGACTGAACGCTTTGGCGTGAAGATGCCGCGCTGGATCGCGCTGATCACCATGGGATTGACGCTCGCGCTTGGCCTGCAACTGTGGTTGCAGGGTGGCTACTCATTGACCCAGTCTGCGGGCCTTCCGCAGTGGCAATCTGAGTTCATTCTGCCGTGGATCCCACGTTTCGGTATCACGATCCACCTTGCGATTGACGGTCTGTCGCTGCTGATGGTCGTGCTGACCGGTCTGCTCGGCGTTCTGGCGGTACTCTGCTCCTGGCGAGAAATCGAAAAATACCAGGGCTTCTTCCACCTGAACCTGATGTGGATCCTGGGCGGCGTTATCGGCGTGTTCCTGGCCATCGACATGTTCCTGTTCTTCTTCTTCTGGGAGATGATGCTGGTGCCGATGTACTTCCTGATCGCGCTGTGGGGCCACAAGGCATCCGACGGTAAAACGCGTATCACGGCGGCCACCAAGTTCTTCATCTACACCCAGGCGAGCGGTCTGGTGATGTTGATTGCCATCCTGGCGCTGGTGTTTGTGCATTACAACGCCACCGGCGTCTGGACCTTCAACTATGAAGATCTGCTGAAGACCCCAATGTCCCACGGCGTGGAATACCTGCTGATGCTCGGCTTCTTCATCGCCTTCGCGGTGAAAATGCCGGTGGTTCCGCTGCACGGCTGGCTGCCGGACGCGCACTCTCAGGCGCCAACGGCGGGTTCCGTTGACCTGGCGGGTATCTTGTTGAAAACGGCGGCCTACGGTCTGCTGCGTTTCTCCCTGCCGCTGTTCCCGAACGCCTCCGCAGAGTTTGCGCCGATTGCCATGTGGCTTGGCGTGATCGGTATCTTCTACGGTGCATGGATGGCCTTCACGCAGTACGACATCAAACGTCTGATTGCTTACACCTCCGTTTCCCACATGGGCTTCGTACTGATTGCCATCTACACTGGCAGCCAGCTGGCGTACCAGGGCGCGGTGATCCAGATGATTGCGCACGGCCTGTCCGCTGCCGGTCTCTTCATCCTGTGCGGTCAGCTGTACGAACGTCTGCATACCCGCGACATGCGTATGATGGGCGGCCTGTGGGGCAAAATGAAATGGCTGCCTGCACTCTCCATGTTCTTCGCGGTTGCCACCCTGGGTATGCCAGGTACCGGTAACTTCGTTGGCGAATTTATGATTCTGTTCGGCAGCTTCAAAGTGGTTCCGATGATTACCGTCATCTCCACCTTTGGTCTGGTGTTCGCCTCCGTGTACTCGCTGGCGATGCTGCACCGCGCCTACTTCGGTAAAGCGAAGAGCGAAATTGCTGCTAAAGAACTGCCGGGGATGTCGCTGCGTGAGCTGTCCATCATCCTGCTGCTGGTCGTACTGCTGGTGCTGCTGGGCTTCTATCCGCAGCCGATTCTGGATACCTCGCACTCCGCGATGGGTAACATCCAGCAGTGGTTTGTTAATTCTGCTTCTACTACAAGGCCGTAATTCGCCATGACAATAACTCCACAACAACTGATCGCGCTGCTACCGCTGCTGATCGTCGGATTGACGGTGGTGGTTGTGATGCTCTCCATTGCGTGGCGACGCAATCACTTCCTGAATGCGACCCTGTCCGTTCTGGGTCTGAACGCTGCGTTAGTCTCCCTCTGGTTTGTTGGCCAGGCGGGCGCAATGGACGTCACGCCGCTGATGCGCGTTGACGGCTACGCCATGCTCTACACCGGTCTGGTGCTGCTGGCGAGCCTGGCAACCTGTACCTTTGCGTACCCGTGGCTCGAAGGGTACAACGACAACAAAGAAGAGTTTTACCTGCTGGTACTGATTGCCGCGCTCGGCGGCATTCTGCTGGCGAACGCGAACCACATGGCCGCGCTGTTCCTCGGTATTGAGCTGATCTCACTGCCGCTGTTCGGCCTGATTGGTTACGCTTTCCGTCAGAAGCGCTCTCTGGAAGCGGCGATCAAGTACACCATCTTGTCCGCTGCTGCGTCGTCGTTCCTGCTGTTCGGTATCGCGCTGCTGTATGCACAGACGGGTAACCTCTCCTTCCTGGCGCTCGGTAAGAGCCTCGGCGACGGTATGATGCACGAGCCGCTGCTGCTGGCGGGTCTGGGCATGATGATTGTAGGCCTTGGCTTTAAACTCTCTCTGGTTCCGTTCCACCTGTGGACGCCAGACGTTTATCAGGGTGCGCCAGCGCCGGTCTCTACCTTCCTGGCGACGGCGAGTAAAATCGCTATCTTTGGCGTGGTCATGCGTCTGTTCCTGTACGCCCCGGTGGGTGACAGCGAAGCGGTTCGCGTGGTGCTGGGCATTATCGCGTTCGTCTCCATCATCTTCGGTAACCTGATGGCGCTGAGCCAGACCAACATTAAGCGTCTGCTGGGCTACTCCTCAATCTCCCATCTGGGCTACCTGCTGGTGGCGCTGATTGCGCTGCAAAGCGGTGAGATGTCGATGGAAACCGTGGGTGTGTATCTGGCCGGTTACCTGTTCAGCAGCCTCGGCGCGTTCGGCGTGGTGAGCCTGATGTCCAGCCCGTACCGTGGCCCGGATGCAGATTCCCTGTTCTCCTACCGTGGTCTGTTCTGGCACCGTCCGATTCTGTCTGCGGTAATGACCGTGATGATGCTCTCTCTGGCGGGTATCCCGATGACGCTGGGCTTTATCGGTAAGTTCTACGTGCTGGCCGTCGGTGTGCAGGCGGGTCTGTGGTGGCTGACTGCCGGTGTCGTTATCGGCTCCGCGATTGGTCTTTACTACTACCTGCGTGTGGCTGTGAGCCTGTACCTGAGCGCGCCTCAGCAGCTCAACCGTGATGCACCGTCCAACTGGCAGTACAGCGCCGGGGGGATCGTGGTGCTGATCTCCGCGCTTCTGGTGCTAATCTTCGGTATCTATCCGCAGCCGCTGATTGAGATTGTGCAGCGCGCGATGCCGCTGATGTAAAAGCAAAAAACCCGCCTCGGCGGGTTTTTTATTGCCCAGCGGCGCTACGCTTGCAGGGCCTACAGGTCTTGTAGGTCGGGTAAGCGAAGCGCCACCCGACTAAGCTAACTGCTTCCTGCTTATAAGCGGCCCGTCAATCTTCTTCATCGAGCGGTCCAGCACCTCTTCAATCACCGACGACAGCTCATTCAGCTCAAACTTCGCCACATAGCCGTCAGCCTTCACTTTGCGTATATGATCTTCGTTCGCGTTGCCGGAAAGAGACGAGTGGATCACCACCGGAATATCTTTCAGTACCGGGTCAGTTTTGATTTTGCGCGTCAGCGTAAAGCCGTCCATCTCCGGCATTTCGAGGTCGGTTAATACCAGGGCAATCTTATCGGTAACGGGGACGCCCTCAGCCTGAGCCTGCGCGGCCAGCTGAGTGATTTTCTCCCATGCGTCTTTGCCGGTGATATGCAGCTGAGCCGGGATCTCCATTGCCTGCAATCCCTTCTCCAGCATTGAGCGCGCTACTTTCGAGTCTTCAGCAACAATCGCGACAGAGCCAGGCTTGATGTTGAATTTGGTGGTTTCCAGATGGGTGGCGTGCAGATCGTGGTTCGCCGGGGTGATGTCATACAGGATCTGCTCCACGTCGAGCACCATTGCCAGATCGTTGGTATCGGTCTTATCGTCCAGACAGGCAATGCTGGTGATGTAGCGACCGCTGACGGCGGTTTCCGCGGCGTGCACCTGCTTCCAGTCGAGACGCATGATGTTCTCCACCGATTCCACGGCAAACGCCTGCACGCTGCGGGCATATTCGGTGATCAGCAAAATGTTTAGCCCGGTGGCTGGCTTGCAGCCGGCGACGGCGGCCAGATCGATCACCGGGATCACCTGGTCGCGAATATTTACCATCCCCATCAGCGGAGACTTCATTCCCGCTGGTTTGGTGAAGGTCGGCATCGGCACAATTTCGCGCAGTTTGAACACGTTGATGCCGAACAGCTCGGATTTATTTTCGTTCAGAGAGGTGCCAAGACGGAACAGCAACAGTTCAAAACGGTTGGACTGGGTCAGGTTCGCCCTGTCATCAATATCTTTCTGGAAATTATCCATTCTACCCTCAAGAGAAATGCTGGCCTTTTAATCGTTATCGGCACCCTGAGGGAAAAATGAAGGACTAAACGCTGACCTGAGCAAAATCTTCCGCCAGCTCGCATGCCGGGAACACCTCCCGACACTCTGCCAGCAGGCTTTCACAGCCGCGGACGTCATAGCGTGAGCTGACGTGAGTGACAATCAGTTTCCGGACGCCAGCCTCGCGCGCCAGCTGCGCAGCCTGACGCGTTGAGCTGTGCCCCCGGCTGTTGGCTTTTTCTTCCATCGCCGCTTCCAGCGTTGCCTCATGCACCATCACATCCACACCCCCGGCAAGCCGGAGCGCCGAAGGGCAGGGGGCGGTATCCCCAAAAATAGCCAGTTTTTTGCCCGGCTGCGGCGGCGCAAGGTAATCCTGACCGTTGATGACGCGCCCGTCTTCCAGCGTGACGGTCTCGCCGTGCTTCAGACGCTGGAACAGCGGGCCAGGTTTCACCCCATCGGCCTGCAACGCGGCGGCGTTCAGCGCGCCGGGCTTGTCATGCTCCTCAACGCGATAGCCGTAGCATTCCACCGGATGGTTAAGCGGGTAAGCGCGCACCTGGTAATCTCCGTCGTCGAACACCAGACCTTCGCCGATCTCAACCACCTCCAGCGGATAGTCGGTCCACGAGCCGCTCAGGCGCAGCGTGGTCTCAACGAATGCCTGAATACCCGCAGGGCCATAAATGGTCAGCGGGTTAGCGTTACCGGCCATCGAACGGCTACACAGCAGGCCCGGCAGGCCAAACAGATGGTCGCCGTGCAGATGGGTGATAAATATTTTATCCACTTTCCCCGGGTGGTATGAGGTATGCAGCAACTGATGCTGCGTACCTTCGCCGCAGTCAAACAGCCACAGCCCGCCGCGGGTAGGATGCTTAAGATCCAGCAGAATAGCCGTCACGTTTCGTGAGCGGGTTGGCACGCCCGCGGACGTACCCAGAAAAATCAGTTCCATAACGCAATCAGCCCTTTGCCGAATGGGAAGGGGTTTAGTATAACGTGATGAACCCCAGGAAGGAGAAACACATGATCCAGTGGCAAGATCTACACCACAGCGAACTGACTATTCAGTCACTCTACGCCCTGCTCAAACTGCGCTGCGAAGTTTTTGTGGTTGAACAAACCTGCCCGTATCAGGATATCGACGGCGATGACCTGGTCGGCGAGAACCGGCACATCCTCGGCTGGCGCGATAACGAGCTGGTGGCGTATGCGAGGATTCTGAAAAGCGAAGAGGATTTTGACCCTGTCGTCATTGGCCGCGTCATTATCAGCGGAAGCGCGCGCGGTGAAAAGCTGGGCTATCAGCTGATGGAAAAAACGCTGGACGCATGCCAGAAACGGTGGCCAGACAAGGCGTTATACCTGGGCGCGCAGGCGCATTTGCAATCATTCTATGGCCATTTTGGTTTTACCCCAGTCACGGACATTTACGATGAAGATGGCATCCCACATATTGGTATGGCGCGCGAAGCGAAACAGGCGCAATAGCGAGACGTTGTCTATAGTTATCGGACTGGTGTACTAACATGGAGAAAAATATGTCATTTCAATCCTGGGATACCCGAGCAGACGACGATCTAACGCTGTTAAGCGAAACGCTGGAAGAAGTACTGCGCTCTTCAGGCGATCCTGCCGATCAGAAGTACATTGAGCTCAAAGCCCGCGCCGAGCAGGCGCTGCATGACGTGAAAAACCGCGTCAGCAACGCATCCGACAATTACTACTACCGCGCCAAACAGGCGGTTTATCGTGCCGACGATTATGTGCACGAAAAGCCGTGGCAGGGCATTGGGGTCGGTGCGGCCGTAGGGCTGGTGCTGGGCCTGCTGTTAGCCCGTCGTTAAGCCGGTAAACCCCTCCCTACACGTGGGTACTGCTATTTATCATCAGTACCCCGTATAATGTAAGGTTTTAACAGGGAGAGGTTCGCGTGCATTCGATTTCCATCGCGCTGGAACGCCTGCGCACTCAGCTTGCGCAAGCGTTACCCGCTACACCCGGTTTACGCCATTTCGATGTCTCTTTCCCGTTAAACGACGCCTTCGATCCGCTGGCCTGGCTGGGTGTGCAGCGATGCTATCCCCAGTTTTACTGGCAACAGCGGAGCGGTGATGAAGAACTTGCCGCGCTCGGAAGCCTCGCCCATTTTGACTCTCTGGCCTCGGCCTCCCGGTTTTTGCACACCCATGACGTAGCCAATGATACCCGTATCTGCGGCCTGAACGCCTTCAACCCGGCACAGGGAAAGCTGTTTTTACCGCGCCTTCTCTGGCGACGGTCTGGCGGGGTCGCCACGCTGCGCCTGCAACTGTGGAGCGAAACGTCGCTGTGTGACGATGCCGGTGACGCACTGAAGTTTATTGATAACCTGCGCGACGCCGCGCCGATCCGCCCGTTGTCCGTGCAGATTGTGCAGGAAACCCATCATCCGGAAAAACCGGAATGGTTGGCGTTGATTCGTCAGGCGACGGATACCCTTGCTCGCGGCGATTTTGAGAAAGTGGTGCTCGCACGTGCTACAGACGTGCAGTGCCAGCAGCCCGTGAACGCCATCGCGCTAATGGCCGCCAGCCGCGCGCTAAACCTCAACTGCTATCATTTTTGTATGGTCTTTGACGCCAGCAACGCGTTCCTCGGCTCGACGCCCGAGCGACTGTGGCGGCGACGCGGCATGCTGCTGCGCACTGAAGCGCTGGCAGGCACCGTCGCCAGCCATTCTGACGATAAGCAGGCCCAGCGTCTGGGCGACTGGCTGATGAACGACGACAAAAATCAGCGGGAAAATATGCTGGTGGTGGAAGATATCTGCCAGCGTCTTCAGCACCATACCCGGACGCTGGAGATCCTCCCAGCGCAGGTGCTGCGTCTGCGCAAGGTGCAGCATTTACGCCGCTGTATCTGGACCGAACTCAAACAGTCTGATGACGAGCAGTGTCTGCATATTCTGCAACCGACGGCGGCGGTGGCCGGGCTGCCGCGTCAGGCAGCGCGAGAATTTATTGCGAAAGTGGAGCCGTTTGACCGGGAGTGGTACGCCGGATCGGCGGGCTATTTATCGCGCGATCAAAGCGAGTTCTGCGTGGCATTACGCTCCGCCCGCGTTCATGACGCCGCGCTGCGTCTTTATGCGGGGGCGGGCATCGTCAGCGGCTCCGATCCAGAGCAGGAGTGGCAGGAGATCGAAAATAAGGCCGCCGGGCTGCGTTCCCTCCTCCTGAGGGATTAATACTGATTCGTGCAATCCCGATTCATATCAAAATTCTGACTTTTTCTATTATTTATACTGTGTCGCATTCTTGATACTGGACAATCTCATGTCAGTAAGTTCTTTTAACCGACGCTGGGCGACGGTGATCCTTGAAGCCCTGACCCGCCATGGTGTCAGGCATGTGTGTATTGCTCCGGGCTCTCGCTCCACGCCGCTCACCCTTGCTGCGGCGGAAAACAGGGCTTTTATTCATCACACCCATTTTGACGAGCGTGGTCTCGGCCACCTGGCGCTCGGGCTGGCGAAAGTCAGCAACGCGCCCGTGGCGGTGATAGTGACTTCCGGCACGGCGGTGGCAAACCTCTATCCGGCGCTGATTGAAGCGGGGTTAACCGGCGAAAAGCTGATTTTACTCACCGCCGATCGTCCTCCGGAACTTATTGACTGCGGCGCGAACCAGGCGATTCGTCAGCCTGGCATTTTTGCCTCGCATCCTTCACAGACGGTCTCGTTGCCGCGCCCCACCCAGGATATTCCCGCCAGCTGGCTGGTCTCAACTCTCGACCACGCCATGAACGCACTGCGCAGCGGCGGGCTGCACATTAACTGCCCGTTTGCCGAACCGCTGTACGGCGAAATGAACGAGACCGGCCTAGCCTGGCAACAGCAGCTGGGAGAATGGTGGGAGAGCGAAAAGCCCTGGCTGCGTGAGCAGACGCATCTGGAAAGCGCTAAGCAGCGCGACTGGTTCTTCTGGCGCCAGAAGCGCGGGGTGGTGATTGCCGGGCGGATGAGTGCGGCGGAAGGCAAGCTGGCGGCGGAGTGGGCACAAACGCTTGGCTGGCCGCTGATTGGTGACGTGCTTTCCCAGACGGGCCAGCCGCTGCCCTGCGCTGACCTCTGGCTGGGGAACGCGAAAGCGGTCACCGAGCTGGCGCAGGCGCAAATTGTCGTCCAGCTGGGCTCGAGCCTGACGGGCAAGCGACTGCTCCAGTGGCAGGCCACCTGTACGCCAGAAGAGTACTGGCTGGTGGATCCGCTCGAAGGACGCCTTGACCCGGCGCACCATCGCGGTCGCCGCCTGGTGAGCGATATTGACAGCTGGCTGGAATTGCATCCGGCGGAAAAACGCAAACCCTGGGCGGTGGAGATCCCGGCGCTGTCGCGTCAGGCGTGGGAACTCACCAAAGCGCAGTGCGAGGAGTTCAGTGAAGCCGGGCTGGCGCACCGTATCCGCAAATATCTTCCCGAGCAGGGGCAACTTTTTGTCGGTAACAGCCTGGTGGTGCGCCTGATTGACGCCTTTTCGCAGCTGCCCGCGGGTTATCCGGTATACAGCAACCGGGGCGCGAGCGGCATTGACGGGCTGATCTCCACCGCCGCTGGCGTACAGCGGGCCAGCGCAAAATCCACGCTGGCGATTGTGGGGGATCTCTCAGCCCTCTACGATCTCAACGCGCTGGCGCTCCTGCGTCAGGCGTCGGCTCCGTTCGTGCTGATTGTTGTTAACAATAACGGCGGACAGATTTTCTCCCTGCTGCCGACGCCGCAAAGCGAACGTGAGCGCTTCTATCTGATGCCGCAAAACGTGCAGTTCGAACACGCCGCCGCCATGTTCAGCCTGAAGTACCATCGCCCGGAAAACTGGGACGCGCTGGAGACGGCGCTGAACACCGCCTGGCGGCAGCCTGGCGCGACGCTGATTGAGCTGGTGGTAAACGATTCTGATGGCGCGCAGAAGCTGCAACATCTGCTGGCGCAGGTGAGTCACCTGTGATCCTCGCTGGCGTCACTCAGCCCGGAAAATCAGGCTACCCCTGGCTGGTTTTCTTGCACGGTTTTTCCGGTGACTGTCGTGAGTGGCAGACCGTTGGGGCGTCGCTGCATGACTACCCCAGACTCTACCTTGACCTGCCCGGGCACGGTGGTTCAGCGGATACGGGCGTGACGGGTTTTGCAGAGGTAAGTGAATTGCTCACGCATACCTTAATTAGTTACAACATACTAAATTACTGGCTGGTAGGGTACTCTCTCGGTGGCCGCATTGCGATGTTCCATGCCTGCCAGCATCCTGCGGGGTTAGACGGGGTGATTGTGGAAGGTGGGCACCCGGGCCTGCAAGACGCCGATGCGCGACAGGCGCGGCTGATCGCTGACCGCCGCTGGGCGTCACGGTTTCGCAGTGAGCCGCTTGAGGCCGTCTTTGCCGACTGGTATCAACAGCCGGTCTTTGCCTCCCTTACGGATGAACAGCGCAACGCGCTGATCGCGCTGCGTAGCCGGAACAACGGCCCGAGGCTGGCTGAGATGCTGGAAGCCACCTCGCTTGCCGTTCAGCCTGATTTACGTCCCGCGCTCACCGCGCGTGATTTTTCTTTCGACTATCTCTATGGCGAACGTGACGGGAAGTTTGCAGCCATCGCTGCTGAACTTAACGCCATGCGTCATGCTATCCCTCATGCCGGACACAACGCCCACCGGGACAACCCGGAAGCGGTTGCCGCGAGTCTGGCTCAGATACTGCGTTATCGAACAAAGGACACGCTATGATCTATCCTGATGAAAACATGCTTTACGCGCCGGTTGAATGGCAGGACTGCTCCGAAGGCTACACCGACATTCGCTACCACAAATCCACCGATGGTATCGCCAAAATCACCATCAATCGTCCACAGGTACGCAACGCGTTTCGTCCGCTGACCGTAAAAGAGATGATCCAGGCGCTGGCGGATGCCCGCTACGACGACAACATCGGCGTCATCGTCCTCACCGGGGAAGGGGAGAAAGCCTTTTGCTCGGGCGGCGATCAGAAAGTCCGCGGCGACTACGGCGGATACCAGGATGATGCCGGCACGCACCACCTGAACGTGCTGGATTTCCAGCGCCAGATCCGCACCTGTCCAAAACCGGTGGTTGCGATGGTGGCAGGTTATTCCATCGGCGGCGGTCATGTGCTGCACATGATGTGTGACCTGACTATCGCGGCGGAAAATGCCATTTTCGGCCAGACTGGCCCGAAAGTTGGCTCCTTCGACGGCGGCTGGGGGGCATCCTACATGGCGCGCATCGTCGGCCAGAAAAAAGCCCGCGAAATCTGGTTCCTGTGCCGTCAGTACAACGCCCAGGAAGCGCTGGACATGGGGCTGGTTAACACCGTGGTGCCGATCGCCGATCTGGAAAAAGAGACCGTGCGCTGGTGTCGCGAAATGCTGCAAAACAGCCCAATGGCGCTGCGCTGCCTGAAAGCGGCCCTCAATGCCGACTGTGACGGTCAGGCGGGACTTCAGGAGCTGGCGGGTAACGCCACCATGCTGTTCTATATGACCGAAGAGGGTCAGGAAGGGCGCAACGCGTTCAACGAAAAACGCCAGCCAGACTTCAGCAAATACAAACGGAACCCGTGATGCGTCGCGCGCAGGTTTACCGCTGGCAGATACCGATGGACGCGGGCGTGGTACTGCGTGAAAGGCGGTTAAAAACCCGTGATGGCTTTTTCGTGCATCTCCGGCAGGGCGAGCGGGAAGGGTGGGGCGAAATCGCCCCGCTTCCGGGCTTTAGCCTGGAAACGCTGGATGAGGCGCAGGCGGCGCTGATGGCCTGGACACACGAATGGCGTGAGGGGGCAGATCCGTCGCTGCCGGACGTTCCTTCCGTCGCGTTCGGCATCAGCTGCGCGCTGGCAGAGCTGGACGGCCGTTTGCCGGATGCGGCGAATTATCGCGCCGCGCCACTCTGTTCCGGCGATCCGGATGAACTTTTCGCGCTGCTCTCCGGGATGCCTGGCGAGAAGGTGGCGAAAATTAAGGTCGGCCTGTACGAAGCGGTGCGCGACGGAATGGTGGTTAACCTGTTACTGGAAGCCATTCCCGATCTGCACCTGCGCCTGGACGCCAACCGCGCCTGGACGCCGCTCAGGGCGCAGCAGTTTGCGAAGTACGTCAACCCGGCGTACCGCAACCGCATCGCGTTTCTCGAAGAGCCGTGCAAAACGCGCGACGACTCTCGCGCCTTCGCCCGGGAAACCGGCATTGCCATTGCCTGGGATGAGAGCCTGCGCGAAGCCGGTTTTACGTTTGCCGCCGAGCCGGGCGTCGGTGCCGTGGTCATTAAGCCAACGCTGACCGGCAGCCTCGACAAGGTGCGCGAGCAGGTTGCGGCGGCCCATGCCGCAGGGCTGACGGCGGTGATCAGTTCATCCATCGAATCCAGCCTCGGGCTGACGCAACTGGCGCGCATCGCTGCATGGTTAACGCCGGACACCGTTCCCGGTCTTGATACGCTAAACCTGATGCAGGCCCAGCTGATTCGCCAGTGGCCGGACAGCACCTTGCCGTGCCTCGATGTCGGGACGCTGGAGCCGCTGCAATGACTTTTACCGACTGGCCGTGGCGGCACTGGCGCTCCAGGAGTGCCGATACACCCGCGCTGCGTTTAGACGATATAACGCTCAACTGGTCACAGCTGGGCGAGCGTATCGATCGTCTGGCAGCCGGTTTTCAGTCTCAGGGTGTCAGGGACGGTGACGGCGTCATGCTGCTCGCCCACAACCATCCGCAGACCCTGCTGGCCTGGCTGGCGTTGCTTCAGTGCGGCGCCCGCATTTTGCCGGTGAACCCTCAGCTTCCCCGTCCGCTGCTGGACGTCCTCCTGCCGCAGATGACCCTGCGCTTTGCGCTGGTGCTTAACGGTGAGTATGACGGTCTGCCCGCGCTGGCATTAAGAGAGGGTGAGGGGCAGGGCGGCGTGACGTGGCAGGCAGAACGGCTGGCCTCGATGACGCTCACCTCCGGCTCCACCGGCTTGCCAAAAGCGGCGGTGCACACCTGTGCCGCCCACCTTGCCAGCGCAAAAGGCGTGTTGTCGCTGATGCCTTATGGCGGTGATGACGACTGGCTGCTGTCCTTGCCGCTGTTTCACGTCTCCGGTCAGGGGATTTTGTGGCGCTGGTTGCAGGGCGGAGGCCGTCTCACCGTGCGTGAAAAACAGCCGCTGGAGCAGGCCCTGCAGGGCTGTACCCACGCCTCGCTGGTGCCGACGCAGCTGTGGCGGCTGCTCAATTCACACCATCCCGTTGCGCTGAAAGCCGTGCTGCTCGGCGGGGCGGAAATCCCCGTTGAGCTGACCGAACAGGCGCGCAAGCAGGGGATCCGCACGTTCTGCGGCTACGGTCTGACCGAGTTCGCCTCCACCGTCTGCGCCAAAGAGGCCGACGGCGCGCCGGACGTGGGCAGCGCGCTGCCGGGCAGAGACCTTCAGGTGGTGAACGGTGAAGTCTGGATCCGGGCGGAAAGCATGGCGGCGGGCTACTGGCGAGACGGCGCCTTACTGCCGCTGGTCAACGAGCAGGGCTGGTTCGCCACCCGCGATCGCGGCGAGTGGCATGACGGACGCCTGACCATTCTGGGCCGAATGGACAATCTCTTTTTCAGCGGCGGAGAAGGGATCCAGCCGGAAGCGCTGGAGCGCGTTATCGTCACACATCCGCAGGTTAGCCAGGTGTTTATCGTCCCGCTGGATGACGCCGAATACGGGCAACGCCCGGTGGCGGTAGTGGAATGTGAGCCGGGCACGGATATCACGCTGTTGCCGGAGTGGGTTCAGGGCAGGCTGGCGCGCTTTGAGCAGCCGGTACACTGGCTGGCGCTGCCGTCAGAACTGAAAAATGGCGGGATAAAGATCTCCCGCCAGGCGTTAAGGCAATGGGTCAATGCCCTGTTGAGGGGCTAATCAGCCGATATCCGGCTGCGGTTTCTGCTGGCGTCGACGCATCCAGCGCAGCACCGGCGGCACGACAATCACCATGATCGCCATCGCCAGCAGGATCTTCGTCACGCTGCTCTCCCACAGGATCGCCATGTTGCCATTGCTGATGGAGAGGGCGCGGCGCAGGTTCTGCTCCAGCATTTCCCCCAATACAAACCCTAAAATCAGCGGCGACATCGGGAAGTGCATCTTGCGCAGAATGTAGCCCAGCACGCCGAGCAGCACCATTAACACCAGGTCGAAGGTGGTGCTGTGCACCGCGTACACCCCAACCGCAGAGACGGCGGCGATGGCCGGGACCAGGAACCACAGGGGAATGGTCAGCATGCGGGTGAACAGCCCGATCAGCGGGATGTTCATCACCAGCAGCATCACGTTGGCGATCAGCAGCGCCGCAATCAAGCCCCAGACGATATCGGGCTGCTCGGTAAACATCGCCGGACCGGGAGTGATGTTATAGAGCGTCAGCGCGCCCATCATCACCGCCGTGGTGCCGGAGCCCGGCACGCCGAGGGTCAGCATCGGGATAAACGAGCCGCAGGCCGAGGCGTTATTCGCCGCCTCCGGCGCCGCCACGCCGCGGATATCGCCTTTGCCGAAGCTGTCGCTGTTACCGCTCAGCTTTTTCTCGGTCATGTAGGTGATGGCGCTGGCGATAGTCGCCCCCGCGCCGGGCAGGATGCCGACAAAGAAACCAATCACCGACGAACGCAGGGTAGCACCCACACACTGTGCCCCCTCTTTGGCATTAAAGAGCATGCGGCCGGTTTTGCGCACCAGCGTCTGCCCGCTGCTGGTATGTTCCAGCATCAGTAAGATTTCTGAGACAGAGAACAGACCAATCACCACGACGATAAACTGCACGCCGTCGGAGAGATGAACGCTGTCGAAGGTAAAGCGATAAACCCCGGTGTTGGCATCCACGCCGACGGTGGCCAGACTGAGGCCAATCAACGCAGACAAAAACGACTTCAGCGGATTCTGCGCCATCATGCTGCCGAGACAAGCGATGGCAAATACCATCAGGGCAAAATACTCGGCCGGACCAAACGCCAGCGACCACTGGGCCAGCGCCGGGGCGAAGAGGATGATGCCGCCAATGGCGATCAGGGAGCCAAAGAACGAGCTGACGGCGGAAATAGAGAGCGCTACGCCGCCGCGTCCCTGCTGCGCCATCGGATAACCATCCAGCGCGGTCATAATGGCAGCGGCATCTCCGGGCACGTTAAGCAGTATCGAGGAAATACGCCCCCCGTATTCGCAGCCGATATAAACCGTCGCCAGCAGGATCAACGCCGATTCCGCAGGCAGGTGCAGCGCAAAGGCCAGCGGCAGTAAAATCGCCACGCCGTTGATAGGCCCAAGGCCCGGCAGCAGGCCAACGATCGTCCCGACGAAACAGCCGATCAGGGCGATCACCAGGTTTTCCGGGGTCATCGCTACCGCGAACCCCTGAGAGAGATAGATCCAGGTATCCATAGCGTGCTCCGTTAGTTAAACCATGCGCCGAGCGGCAGGGTCACGTCCAGCAGGCGGTCGAAGGCGTACCAGAGTAAAATGCCCAGTACGACCCCGGAGATCCCCGCCGCAGGCAGCGAGGCGTTAAACAGTATGCCAATCACCATCGTCAGCAGGGCGGTGGCGATCGGGAAGCCGAGCCACTCAAAGCCCCACGCGTACATCAGCAGAACAATCACCATTACCAGCAGACGTTGCAGCGTGCGGCGTGGCGGCCACTCCACGGTGTCCGGATGGCGCAGCAGCAGGGCCACCGAACAGAGCAGCATCAGGCCAACAATGCCGACGGGAAAGGGGCGTGGCCCCACGGGTTCATAGCTGTATTCGCTGTGGATCTGCCAGGCGACGAACAGGCCGCCAATGCAGAGCAGCAGCCATATCCCGGCAAAAATGCGATCGCTCATAGCGCCTCCGGTTATTTCGCCAGACCAAAGGCTTTCGCCTGTTCGCGGTAGTCATTCACCTGTTTTTTCACGTACTCGTCCAGCTGCTTGCCGTTCAGGTTGAACTCAAACAGCCCGCGCAGATCGCGCTGTTTTTTGAACTCCTCGGTTTGCTGAAGTTTTGCGAAGGTATCCACCCACCACTGGTACTCGGCGTCGGTCACTTTTGGCCCGACGAAGAAGCCACGGATGATCGGCCAGACCAGGTTATAACCCTGCTCTTTGGCGGTTGGGACGTCTGCCAGCTGGCCCGGCAGACGATTTTCTGAGAAGACCGCCAGCACGCGGATCTTATCCCCGCTCAGGTAGGGCACCATTTCGCTGAGATCGCCCGATACTGCCTGCACGTGATTGCCCATCAGCGCCGTCACCGGCTCACCGCCGCCTTCAAAGGCCACGTAACGCATTTTGTGCGGATCCACTTTGGCCTGCTGCGCCAGCAGCGCGGCTTTCATCCAGTCCTGGCTGCCGATAGAGGCGCCTGCGCCAATCACCACGCTGTTCGGATCTTTTTCCATGGCGGTCAGCAGATCTTTCAGGGATTTCCACGGGGAGTCGGCGCGAACGGCGATCATGCCGTAATCGGTGCCCACGGTGGCGAGCCAGCGCACGTCATTCACGTCATAACGACCAAATTTCCCCTGCGACAGGTTCAGCAGCGAGCCGCCGGAGAAGGCCACCACGGTGCCGGGTTCAGCAGGGCGCTGGGCGACGATGGCGTTATAGGCTACCGCGCCCACGCCGCCGGGCATGTAGGTGACGCGCATCGGTTTCTCAATGGCCTTCGTCTCCAGCAGGCTGACCTGAATCAGCTTACAGGTCAGGTCAAAGCCGCCGCCGGGTTTGGCCGGTGCGATACACTCGGTGCGGGACGGGGTGTCCTGCGCCTGGACGACAGAGGCACTCAACAGCAATGCGCTTGCAGCAAGGGTAGAAAGTAATTGTTTTTTCATCGTTTATCCTCACGCCGGAGAACCGGGAGTACGAGTACGGGTGTCTTTTTTTTGATTATGTGAACCACCTTGTAGCGGTTCCGTTGCGTGATTGTTAAAACAATAACCTTTCATTTCCCTTTCACTGCGACACCAACTTTACAGGATGTGATATGCGTCTCTTACTCGCGGAAGATAATCGTGAGCTGGCTCACTGGCTGGAGAAAGCGCTGGTACAAAGCGGATTTGCCGTGGATTGCGTCAACGATGGACGGGCGGCCGATCACCTTTTGCAGGGGGAAAACTATGCCGTCGCGATCCTTGATATCGGCATGCCCGGCTTCGACGGGCTGGAAGTGGTGCATCGTCTGAGAAAGCGCGGGCAGACGCTGCCGGTGCTATTTCTCACCGCCCGCAGCAACGTGGCAGACAGGGTGAAAGGGCTGAATGCCGGGGCGGATGACTATCTGCCGAAGCCGTTCGAGCTGGAGGAGCTTGATGCCCGCCTGCGTGCGCTGCTGCGCCGCAGCGAAGGGCGAACCCAGGAGCGCCAGCGGCTGGGAGAGCTGGAGTACGATGATGAAGGTTTTTTTCTGCTGCGCGATGAACCCCTTTCCCTCACGCCACGCGAACTCTCTTTGCTGAAGGTGCTGATGCACCGCCGGACCCGTCCCGTCTCCCGGCAACAGCTCTTCGACCAGGTGTTCAGCCTGAACGACGACGTCAGCCCCGAGAGTATCGATCTCTATATTCACCGCCTGCGTAAGAAGCTGACCGGCAGCGGCGTGCGGATCACCACCCTCCGGGGACTGGGCTACGTGCTGGAGTGCGGCGATGAAGTGGGTTAAGCCGCAGTCGCTTTACCTGCAACTTTTGCTCTTTCTGGGTTTGCCGCTGCTGCTGTTATGGGGGCTGTCAGCCTTTAACAGCTACGTTAGCGCGCTACAGGCGGCGACGCAGGCCTATGACCGTACGCTGTTATCCTCGGCGCGCACCGTGTCTGAGCGGCTGGTGGTGCACAAGGGCAAGCTGCTGGTGAACGTGCCCTGGGTCGTGCTCGACAGCTTTGAGCTGAACATGAACGATCGCCTCTACTACAAGGTGGTTGACCCTGACGGGCGGACGATCTCTGGGTATGACGATCTGCCAAATATGCCTCCCTCCACGTCGCGCACCACTCACTATCCGGCGCTGGCGTGGTTTTATCATACCGAGTATCGCGGGCAGGCGATCCGCGTGGCGAAGCTGCTCCAGCCGGTTAACGAAGATAATGTGTTCGGGATGGCGGAAATTTATGTCGCAGAAACGTTGCAGTCGCGGCGCTATCTGGCCACACAGCTGCTGTTTTCCTCACTCGTGTCGCAGGGGCTGCTGGTGCTGCTGACGCTGGTCCTGACCGCCTGGCTGCTGCGCCGCGTGCTGCGCCCAATGCGGCAACTCTCTTCGCTGATGGTGCGCCGTGAGCCCGGGCTGCTGGCCCCGCTGCCGGAGCTGCTGCCCTGGTCGGAAACGCGGCTGCTGATTGTGGCGTTTAACCGTTATATCGACCGGTTGCGCGGCGTACTTTCGCGGCAGGAGCGCTTCAATGCCGATGCCTCACACCAGCTCAAAACGCCGCTGGCGGTGCTAAAAACGCAGGTATCCGTTGCTCTGACGCGTAACGATCCGGCGCTGTGGCAGGAGAGCTTACGGGCAATGAACGTTACGCTGGATAACACCATCGTGCTGACGGAAAGGCTTTTACAGCTTTCGGCGGTGAAGCGGAAAGAGCAGGGGGAGCGACAGTTTGCCCCTGTCGATCTGGTACAGGTGGTGCAAAACTGCTGCTTTTCGCGGCTGGCACAGGCGCGCAGCAAGGGTATCGATCTCGGTTATGACGGCGTACAGCAGCCGGTAATGATTGAGGGGGATGACGTTTTGCTGGGCGAACTCTGCGCTAACCTGCTGGAGAACGCGATCAAATACACGCCGGAGCAGGGCATCGTGACGGTGTACCTGCGCATGGATAACGATGCCGTTGAGCTGAGCGTGGAGGACAGCGGACCGGGTATTGCCGAAGACCAGATCTCCCAGGCCATGCTGCCGTTTCATCGGCTGGATAACGTGGGCGATGCCGCCGGGTCCGGCATTGGCCTGGCGCTGGCCAACGATATTGCCCGCCTGCACCGCAGCCATCTTCAGCTGATGCCCAGTGAAAATCTGGGCGGCCTGTGCGTAAAAATGCGTTTTTTATTGATGATATAAATACCGATATTATCAAATCGTTACAAACTAATTGCCCGATGTCTACTGAGCGCATTGATCCCACAGACAGTCAGGTTAAAATCTCGCGGTTTTTGGACATCTCTGAATATATTGTGCGGGATCACGACAATGAAAAAAGTGGCATTAATGGGCTTAGGCCTGATGTTTGTATCGGCAGCAGCCAACGCTATTTCCTTCAACGGCTCGGCGGGCGAAGATTATACCCACCTGGGCTTTGGTCTTGGCACGGATAGCGCAGGCCTGGCGATGACCGGCGGCTGGACGCATAACGACGACGATGGGGATGCGGCAAGCCTGGGGCTGGGCTTCAACGTACCTTTGGGTCCTTTCCTGGCGACAGTCGGCGGTAAAGGGATTTACACCAACCCGAACGACGGTGACGAAGGTTACGCGGCGGCAGTGGGCGGCGGTTTGCAATGGAAAATCGGCGACAGCTTTGGCCTGTTCGGTGAGTACTACTACTCTCCGGATTCCCTCTCCAGCGGTATCGATAGCTATGAGGAAGCCAACGTGGGTGGACGCTGGACCATCATCCGTCCTGTCACCATCGAAGCGGGTTATCGTTATCTGAACCTGGCGGGTAAAGACGGCCACCGCGACAACGCGCTGGCAGATGGTCCCTACATCGGTGTGAGCGCAGGTTTCTAATCCTTTCGGCGCGGCGTTCAGTCGCGCCAGTTTCTCTCTTCCCCCGGTCTTCGATTGCGCTATAGTGTTTTGACCATTGAAATGGGAGAACACAATGATAAACGTGGAAATGTTATCCACTGGCGACGAAGTGCTGCATGGGCAAATCATTGATACCAATGCCGCCTGGCTCGCCGATCTCTTCTTTGAGCAAGGATTACCGTTAACGCGCCGCAACACCGTGGGTGACAATCTTGAGTCGCTGGTCAACGTTCTGCGCGAGCGCAGCGAACGCTGCGACGTGCTGATTGTGAACGGCGGGCTTGGGCCCACCAGCGACGATCTCAGCGCGCTGGCCGCCGCCACGGCCAGAGGTGAAGGCCTGGTCCTGCACGAGGCGTGGCTGGCACAGATGGAGCGATTTTTCTCCGAGCGTGGCCGCGTGATGGCCCCCAGCAACCGCAAGCAGGCTGAAATTCCCGCCAGCGCGGAACTGATTGATAACCCGGTCGGCACCGCCTGCGGGTTTGCCGTTCAGCTGAACCGCTGCCTGATGTTCTTCACCCCGGGCGTGCCGTCGGAATTTAAAGTGATGGTCGAGCAGCAGATCCTGCCGCGCCTGCGCGCGCGCTTCACACTGCCTGAACCGCCGCTGTGCCTGCGTCTGACCACCTTTGGCCGCTCGGAAAGCGATCTGGCTCAGAGCCTCGATCACCTGCAACTGCCTCCCGGCGTGTCGATGGGCTATCGCTCCTCCATGCCGATTATTGAACTGAAGCTGACCGGACCGGCGTCAGAGAAAGCCGCTATGCTGGCGCTGTGGCCGGAAGTGCAGCGCGTCGCCGGGGAAAGCCTGATTTTCGAAGGAACGGAAGGGCTGCCGGCGCAGATCGCAGCGCATTTGCAGTCCCGCCAGCTGAGCGTGACGTTAAGCGAGCAGTTTACCGGTGGGCTTCTGGCGCTTCAGCTTACCCGGGCGGGTGCGCCGCTGCTGGCCAGTGAAGTGGTGCCGTTCCAGCAGGAGACGCTGGCGCAGACGGCGCGCTGGGCATCCGAGCGCAGAGTGAAGCATTTCGCCGGACTGGCGCTGTTTGTGGGCGGGCTGGATGAGGAGCATCTCAACTTTGCCCTGGCAACGCCGGAAGGGACCCACGCCCTGCGGGTGAAGATGAGTATTACCCGCCACAGCCTGGCCGTGCGTCAGGAGGTGTGCGCGATGATGGCGCTGAACATGCTGCGCCGCTGGCTGAACGGGAAAGAGGTCGCCAGCGAGCACGGCTGGATCAACGTCGTGGAATCGCTGTTCGTAGAGTGAGGATGTGCCGGGGCAGTGTCCCCGGCAACGGTTACGCCAGCGCTTTTGCCAGCAAGGTAATGGGATGTTCACAGCGTTTGCTGGTGGACATCTCGATCTGCCACTTGCAGGTTTCACAATCCGTCACCACGATATCTGCGCCGCTCTCTTCAATCTGCCGGAACAGCGGCGCGCCAATGGCCTGTGACGTTGGGTAGTTTTCACGCTTGAATCCGTAGGTGCCAGCGATGCCGCAGCAGCGTGAGTCCAGCACCGTCAGCTCCAGCCCCGGGATCAGCCGCAGCAGCTCCAGCGTATAGATCGACCAGCCCATCTTCTCCATATGACATGGCGTGTGATACACCACCTTCAGCGGCAATTTGCCCAGCGGTAACGTCTGCCCACTGTCAAGTTTGCGCCAGAGAAAACGGGTCGCCAGCTCAATGTGCTCGCGCAGGCCGGTGTTATCCACATCCAGCAGATGCGGATATTCATCGCGCAGCGTGAAGGTACAGGTTGACGACGTCGCCAGTACCGGTATCCCTTTGTCGACGATCGCCTCACGTAAAGAGGTGACGTTGCTTTTTGCCTGCCTGCGCGCTTTGTCGGTAAAACCGTTGGCAATCAGCGGAACGCCGCAGCACTTCTCTTTGCTCAGCAGCTGAACGCCCGTCCCCATGGTGTTCAGCACTTTCAGCAGGTCTTTTCCCAGCTGCGGATGGTTGTAGTTCACGTAGCAGCCGTGGAAGAAGGCAACCTGCTCAGCGAACTGCGCCTGTTCTGCCGCCACGGATTTATACCAGCGGCGGAAGGTGCCGTGAGAATATTTCGGCAGACTGCGGTGATGGTCGATTTTGAGCGTCGCATCCAGAAGCCTGCGCACCGGCTTCAGGGCGGTGGCGGCATTGACGACCGGCGCGAAAGGCGTCGAGAGGCTGCCCATCAGATCGGTGTGGCTCAGTATCGTGTCGCGCAGCGTCGGTTTTTGCGTACTGTAGCGGGCGCGGGCGCGCTGGATGATATCGCCTATTTTCACGTCCGACGGGCAGGCAACTTCGCAGCGTTTGCAGTTTATGCAGTATTTCAGCGCCTCGTCGTAGAGCGCGCCGTCCTTCAGGCGCAGACGCTCCCCGTCGGGGCCGGCCTGTTTCGGGCCGGGATAGCGCGGATCGACGCCGCTGACCGGGCAAACCGTGGTGCAGACCGTGCATTTGATACAGCTTTCAAATCGGGTGTCGTTCATTGTGCTCCCTCCCTGCGCTGGATAATCTGCTCCGCGACATGCAGCGCGGTGACGGCGCAGACGCCGCCACCGCAGCCCTGTGCCACGGGATCGTACCCGCCCAGAACCGAGCCGATGGCGTAAAGATTTTCAACCGGTTCCCCGCCCAGCTGCGGGCGCAGCTGGGTATCGACGATCACGCCGAACTGCTGCCAGGGCTGCGGGGTGAAGAAATCGCTTTGATACCAGTCCGCGCGGGAAGCGCTTTGCCGGACATCCAGCCCGAGAATTGCCTCACGCACGCCATCCCGGCTGCTCAGCAGACCGTTACTGAAGAAGCTGCCGCTTGCCAGCACCGTATAGCGTGCACGAAGCGGGATGTCGCCGTGGTTGCGGGTCCAGATTTCGCTTACCGCGCCCTCTGCCAGGGTGATTTTTTTCACCTCGTCGCCTGCCATCCAGACGCCACCCTGGGCGACAAACTGACGTTGAAGCTGGGTATGCAGACGAATGCCGGGCACGGAAGGGGGGAGCGTCGGCAGTAAACCGAGCGTACAGGGCAGGCGCGCCGAGAGCCAGCGCCAGAGCCGGTTGTCCGTTAAGCCAAAACAGGCGGGCATAAACAGGGCGTCGCAGCTCTCGCCGAGCGGCTGAAGCGCCGCGTACAGCTGCGGCCAGTAGCGTTCATTATCCAGCAGGCGGGCAATGTTCACCGCACGAAACTCGCTGGGGTTTTCGCGCAGCACGTCGAGCTCGGGGAGATCAATCTCCGCCGTATCCACCTGAATCCCTTGCTGTCTGAGAGACGCGGCGGCAAGATGCGGCTGGAAATCAAGGAAACCGCTGATCCCCACCACCCGCACGCGCCCGGCAGCGATGGGGGCGACAGGCACCTCTTCCGGGCTAAGCCAGGCGGCGCGCAGAGTGCCGAGCGGCGTGACGCGCTGATGATTTTGCTCGGCGTCACCCTGCATGCGTGCGCCGCAGGCGGTCAGCAGGTGTTCGGTTTCGCAGGCAAAGCGGGCCATATTCTCTGCGCCCGTCAGGCGGTAGGGATGTTCAGGCGGCAGATCGGCGAACGATAGCGCGCCCAGTAAATCCAGCGAGCCGGAAGAGAAGTGCAGGGCACTTTGACCGCGAGTGACAATGGCGCAGCGCAGACCCCGCTGCGTCAGTTTGAGACCGCAAAGCAGGCCCGCCAGCCCTCCACCCACAATCACGGTATCAAATTTCATGGTTGTGCTCCTTCTCCAGACCGCAAAGTCCCTGATAGACCCAGCGGGTAAACTCACTTTCGCGCAGGGCATCGCCCCAGGCGACGGGCTGAATGCCTTTCCAGCGCTCATTTAAAAAATCGCTGAGCTGGGCGAGCGACTGGGTTGAGGTGGTGGCATGAAAACGTTGCAGCAGCCCGGCGGCACGGCAGGCGCACAGCTCCCCCTGACAGGTGCCCATCCCGACTCGCGTGCGGCGGCGTAAATCAAGCAGGTTGTTCACCGTCAGGTTTTCCACGGCATATTGCACCTCGCCTGCGGTCACGGCTTCGCATTCGCACACCAGGCTGCGGCTGAGTCGCCCTTCACCAAGCCAGGTCGGGGTGCGGTCGCCGTGGCGGTAAATCGCCGAACCGCGAAGCGGGGCAGGAAGTGAAATGATTTTGTGCAGCGTTTTTTCTGTCGATTGCTGCGAGCCGGGCAGGGCCCGCTCCGCCGTCACGCACGGCGCGGTGTTACCGAGCTTACGGCAGACGGCATCGGTGGCCCACTCCGCCATCAGCCGGTAGGTCATCAGCTTGCCGCCGGTAATGGTGATAAACCCGTCCATGCCGTCACGTTCGGCGTGATCGAGCAGCACGATGCCGCGGCTGACGTTACGCCCGCTCGGATCGTTGTCGCTGGCGACGAGGGGACGCACGCCCGCGTAGGCACGCAGAATACGCGTCTGCGCCATCACCGGGGCCAGCTTTTCCCCTTCGCGCAGCAGAATATCCACCTCTTCGGCGGTAACGCGGTTGTAATCAATTTCGCTGTAGTCCACATGCATTGAGGTCGTGCCGATCAACGAAATGGTGTCCCCCGGCACGAGGATGTCGGCGTCAGACGGTTTACGGCAGCGGTTGATGACATGGTTATTGATGCGATGGTCGAGGATCAGCAGCGAGCCTTTGGCCGGGAACATGCGGACGGATAAATCGGCGTATTCCGCGATGCGCTGGCCCCAGATCCCCGCCGCGTTGACCACGACGGTGGCATACAGCTCGCGGTGTTCATTGTACTGCGTATCACACACGCGCACCCCGCGTACGGTATTACCTTCACGAATAAGCCCGGTGACGTGATGCCCGGTCAGGATCTGTGCACCGTGTTCCCGCGCGTCGAGCATATTGGCGGCGGTCAGGCGGAAAGGATCAATGGTTCCGTCAGGCACTTTTACCGCGCCCAGTAACGCCGGGTTTACCGAGGGTTCCAGACGGCGCGCCTGCGCAGGATCGAGCGCCTCGGCCTGAATGCCTGCCGCCGTGCAGGCGGTAATAAAGGTTTGCTGAAAGCCGAGGTCATCCTCGGGAAGGGTGATAAAAAGGCCGTTGGTCGGTTCAACGCAGTGGCGGGCGATGCGCCTGAGGATCTGGTTTTCAGCAATACACTCGCGCGCGGACTCAGCGTCAGTGACCGCATAGCGGGCGCCGCTGTGCAACAGACCGTGGTTACGCCCCGTTGCGCCGGTGGCGATGTCGTGGCGCTCCAGAAGCGTGACGCTCAATCCCCGCAAGGCGCAGTCGCGTGCGATGCCGGCACCCGTCGCGCCACCGCCAATGATAATCACATCGCTGAAGCGTGGACCGTGAATTGTCATTGCCTTTCCTCTATGTTCGTTTTTTAGCATTTAGCCACATTGATCGTGTGGTTTGTTTGATTTCGAACATAAACGCGCGAAATTCGAAAGTGAAACGTGATTTCATGCGCTTTTTTGCGCATTCTGTCATATTTCTGTAACAATCTGTGCGTTGATTCACAGTAACATTCACCGTGATTTCTTAACATCGCCGCCTCTGTAGCCGGGCGCGAGATGCCCGGTCATTTTTGAAAGGCCACGGAGGCTGTTATGCTCAGTATCTTTAAACCTGCGCCACACCGGGCGCGACTGCCAGAGGCAGAGATTGATCCTCTCTACCGCCGTCTGCGTTGGCAAATCTTCCTCGGGATCTTCTTCGGGTATGCGGCGTACTATCTGGTACGTAAAAACTTTGCGCTCGCCATGCCGTACCTGGTGGAACAAGGCTTCTCCCGCGGCGATCTGGGCTTTGCGCTGTCAGGGATCTCCATCGCGTACGGTTTTTCGAAGTTCATTATGGGGTCGGTGTCGGATCGCTCGAATCCGCGCGTGTTCCTGCCCGCCGGTCTGATCCTCGCGGCAGCGGTGATGCTGTTCATGGGCTTTGTGCCATGGGCGACCTCCAGCATTGCCGTCATGTTCGTACTGCTGTTCCTCTGCGGCTGGTTCCAGGGGATGGGGTGGCCGCCATGCGGACGTACCATGGTGCACTGGTGGTCACAGAAAGAGCGCGGTGGGATTGTATCGGTCTGGAACTGCGCGCATAACGTCGGGGGCGGGCTTCCGCCGCTGCTGTTCCTGCTGGGGATGGCCTGGTTCAACGACTGGCACGCGGCGCTCTATATGCCTGCCTTTGGCGCCATTCTGGTGGCGATTATCGCCTTCGCCCTGATGCGCGACACGCCGCAGTCCTGCGGCCTGCCGCCGATTGAAGAGTACAAAAACGACTACCCGGATGATTACAGCGAGAAGCACGAAGAAGAGCTGACCGCGAAACAGATCTTCATGAAGTATGTGCTGCCAAACAAGCTGCTGTGGTACATCGCGGTGGCGAACGTGTTTGTCTACCTGCTGCGCTACGGCATCCTCGACTGGTCCCCGACTTACCTGAAAGAGGTGAAGCACTTCGCGCTGGATAAATCCTCCTGGGCCTATTTCCTGTATGAATACGCGGGCATTCCCGGCACGCTGATCTGCGGCTGGATGTCGGACAAAGTGTTTAAGGGCAACCGTGGGGCGACAGGCGTGTTCTTTATGACGCTGGTGACCATCGCGACGGTCGTTTACTGGCTTAACCCGCCGGGTAATCCGGGTGTGGATATGGCCTGTATGATCGTAATCGGCTTCCTGATTTATGGTCCGGTTATGCTGATCGGCCTGCACGCGCTGGAGCTGGCGCCGAAGAAAGCGGCAGGCACGGCGGCAGGCTTTACCGGTCTGTTTGGCTACCTCGGCGGTTCAGTGGCGGCAAGTGCCATCGTCGGTTACACCGTCGATTTCTTCGGCTGGGACGGTGGCTTTATGGTGATGATTGGCGGCAGCGTGCTGGCGGTTCTGCTGTTGATCGTCGTGATGATTGGTGAAAAACGTCACCATGCCGAGGTGCTGGCGCGTCGTCAGTAAGGAGCATTGCGATGAAATTAACTCAGTTAGCGACAGGCCTGCTGCTGGCGGGCCTGATGACAGGCTCCGCGCTGGCGGCGGATAAAATCGTGATCGCCCACCGTGGCGCCAGCGGTTATCTGCCGGAGCATACGCTGCCGGCAAAAGCGATGGCCTATGCCCAAGGCGCAGATTATCTGGAGCAGGATCTGGTGATGACGAAGGACGACCAGCTAGTCGTTCTGCATGACCACTATCTTGACCGCGTGACGGACGTGGCGGAGCGTTTCCCGAACCGCGCCCGTAAAGATGGCCGCTACTACGCCATCGACTTCACGCTGGCGGAGATCCGCTCGCTGAAGTTTACCGAGGGCTTCGAGATTGAGAACGGTAAGAAGGTGCAGGTCTATCCGGGGCGTTTCCCGATGGGCAAGTCTGACTTCCGTATTCACACCTTCGAAGAGGAGATCGAGTTTGTTCAGGGGCTGAACCACTCGACGGGCAAAAATATCGGTATCTACCCGGAAATCAAAGCGCCGTGGTTCCACCATCAGGAAGGAAAAGACATTGCCGCGAAGACGCTGGAGGTACTGAAAAAGTACGGCTACACCAGCAAGCAGGATAAGGTTTTCCTGCAATGTTTCGATGCCGCGGAACTGAAGCGCATCAAAACTGAGCTGGAGCCGAAGATGGGGATGGATCTCAATCTGGTGCAGCTGATTGCCTATACCGACTGGAATGAAACTCAGGAAAAACAGCCGGACGGGAAGTGGGTGAACTACAGCTACGACTGGATGTTTAAGCCGGGCGCGATGAAGCAGATTGCGCAGTACGCCGACGGCATCGGGCCGGATTACCACATGCTGGTGGCGGAAGGCTCAACGCCGGGCCACGTGAAGCTGACGGCGATGGTGAAAGAGGCGCATGCGAGCAAGATGCAGGTGCATCCGTATACCGTGCGTGCAGACCAGCTGCCGGAGTATGCGACGGACGTGAATCAGCTTTACGACGTGCTGTATAACCAGGCGGATGTGGACGGATTGTTTACGGATTTCCCGGATAAAGCGGTCGAATTCATTCACCGGAAGTAGGTTTTGTAGGTCGGGTAAGGCGAAGCCGCCACCCGACAATCAGGCTCTGCGGCCTGATGCCCTCACCCTAACCCTCTCCCACCGGGAGAGGGATCCCAGTAATTTTTTTATGCAGAAGCAATAAAGTTGCTTTCTAAATGACTGAGGGCTGTC